>NZ_JBVJWR010000001.1:285068-420206 GCF_055602235.1 Streptomyces sp. NPDC037410
CGGAGCGGGGCGCCTTGTTCTTTTTTCGAGGGAAGGGGGAGGGCTTCCACGAAGCCCTGGCTCACTTTCGGGAGCGGGTCACACCTCGCCCCCCCCCCAGGACGGGGCGGCGGCGGCCGCGGCACGTGCCCCTTCACCGTCTCTTCCCCGAGGTCTGGTTGAGCAACGCCGACGACGAATTCCACGCCTTCATGACCGTCCGGTGGCCCAGCCTGATACGCACCGCGTATCTGCTGACCGGCAGTCACCACGATGCCGAGGACCTGGCCCAGAACGCCCTGGCCCGCGCCTACGCCAAGTGGGACAAGGTGCGGCACAGTGACGACATGGCCGCGTACGTCCGCAAGATCATGATCAACGTCCACGCGGACGGCTTCCGCCGGCGGACCGTCCGCGAGTGGTTCACCTCACGGCTCCCGGAGACCGCGGTGGCCGACCGGACCGCACAGGTGGAGCACCGCGGCGCGCTCATGGACGCGCTCGCCAGGCTGCCCCTGCGGCAGCGGTCCGCGGTGGTGCTCCGCTACTTCGAGGACATGGCTCCCGCCCAGATCGCCGCGGCCCTGGGCACCCGGGAGAGCACCGTACGCAGCCAGATCACCCGCGGCCTGGCCGGACTCCGCGACGACGGCGTGCTTGCCGCCCTGGCCGGGCGCCCCCGGGAACCCCGCACCACCCACCCGAGCGACTCGGTCGCGCTGAAAGGAATGCCCCGATGAACCAGGACGAGACCCTGGCCGCGGCGCTCCACGAGGCCGCCGCGGCCGTGCCGGTGGGTACGGCCCCCACGACGGCCGTGATGCTGCGGGGAAGGACGATCCGCCGGCGCCGCAGGGCGCTGCGGTCAGCCGTCGTGGCGGCCGCGGTGCTCGTCCCGGTGGCCGGTGCGGCGTTCTCCGCGACCTTCGGCTCCCCCTCCCCGCGCCCCGTGCCCGGGGCGTCGACGGCGGCACCGGCGCCGGTGCGGGTGGTGGCTCCGGGCGAGAAGGTGACGCTCGACGGGGGCCACACGATGCGGCTGACCGCCCAGGGCTTGTACCTGGGGGTGCCGGGCTCCGCCGGGGAGCAGCTGCTGAAGGCGGCCGCGGTGCCCGGCGGAAGGATCGCGGCCACGTCCTCCGGTGACGGCACCGGCACCGTGTGGGCCGGCATCTACCGCGGCCCCGGGAGGCCCGCCGGGGTGACCCTCTCGGTGGGGGGCCGGAGGGTGAGCGCCGGTGTCGTCACGCTGCCCGGCAGCCCCGGCTGGGTCGCCTTCCACGCGTACGACCCAGATGCCAGGACGAGCGGCAGCACCCTCACCGTTCTGGGGGCCGACGGCACGGTCCTGGCGACGCTGGCCAAGCCGGGCAAAGGCTGAACCGCCCCGCGCCCATGAGGCATCGGGGTGATGTCGGCGTGTCGCTCCGCGTTCCCGCGCGAAGGGGGTGCACCGTGGGACGAAAGAGCCCGCAGTCGCAAAAGAGCCCGCAGTCGCAGACGAAACCTTCCTGCGACCACGGGCGTGTGGTGGGGCGGGTGGGACTCGAACCCACGGCCGACGGATTATGAGTCCGCTGCTCTAACCGGCTGAGCTACCGCCCCGAACGGTGAGGCGCGTACATGTGTGCGCGCCGTCTGCCGCAGCATAGCCGCTCATACGATCTCCTGCTCCGGATGATCGGCTCTGCTCGACCATGAAGACCGCACCGCGCTCCGTATGGTTCCCGTACACGCGAAAAAGGACCCCAAAGGGTCCTTTTCCGTCTCGCTCCCCCGACTGGACTCGAACCAGTAACCCTCCGGTTAACAGCCGAATGCTCTGCCAATTGAGCTACAGGGGATCGCGCTCCCCCGACTGGACTCGAACCAGTAACCTGCCGGTTAACAGCCGGCTGCTCTGCCAATTGAGCTACAGGGGATTGCTGCGTTGCATCGATCGGCTCCACCTGGCCCTTGCCGGGCGGCGCTCGCTCGCTGCGAGACATACATTAGCGCAAGCAGGGGGGTGCTCCGCCAATCGGTATCCCCAGGGCCTCCAGGAAGGATCGCCGCCGTGCGGTACAAGCTGACGTTCGTCGTGGGACTCGCCGTCGGTTACGTGGTCGGCACGCGGGCCGGACGCGAGCGCTACGAGCAGATGAAGAAGTCGGTGAAGGACTTCGCCCAGAACCCCGCCGTACGGAACGCGGCCGAGTCCGCCGCCCAGACCGGACGCCAGGCCGCGGGCAGGGCGGCGCACCTGGTGGGCGACAAGGTGGGCGACCGGCTGCCGTCCTCGGTGACCGACCGGGTCCACGCGCTGCGCGGGCGCGGCCGGGTCAACGGCAAGGTCGACGAGGAGGAGTGGGGCACCAGCAACACCTGAGCCCCGCACATGCCGCACCGGCAGCGCCCGTGCCCCCGCGTGCGGCAGAATCATGTGTCATGGGGATAGTCGCCGGACTGGACAGCTCTGCGGAGTTCACACGCATCGTCGTCTGTGACACGGACACGGGTGCCGTACTGCGGCAGGGGTACGCCGCTCATCCCGGCGAACCGAAGGCCGTCGACGTCGATCCGCAGAACTGGCTGCTCTCGCTCGGGGAGGCCGCCACCGGCGGGCTCCTGGAGGGCGTGGAGGCCATCGGCGTCTCCGCGCAGCAGCACGGGCTCGTGCCGCTCGACGCGCAGGGCGGCCTGGTGCGGCCCGCGCTCGTCCGCAACGACAAGCGGGCGCAGGTCGCCGCCGCCGACCTCGTCGAGTCGCTGGGCGGACGGCAGGCCTGGGCCGAGGCCGTCGGCAGCGTGCCCGGCGCCGGGCAGCCCGTCGCCAAGCTGCGCTGGCTGGCCCGGAGCGAACCCGAGAACGCCCAGCGGGTCGCCATGATCCTCCAGCCGCACGACTGGCTCGTCTGGCAGCTCCTCGGCCGGCCCGTCCGCCGCACCACCGACCGCGGCGCCGCCTCCGGCACCGGCTACTGGTCCGCGCGGACCGGGGTCTACCGGCCCGATCTGGTGGATCTGGCGCTCGGCCACCAGGCCATGCTGCCCGAGGTCCTCGGGCCCTCCGACGCCGCCGGCATCACCCCCGAGGGCCTCCTCGTCTCCGCCGGCACCGGCGAGACGATGGCCGCCGCGCTCGGCCTGGGCCTCGGCCCCGGCGACGCGGTGGTCTCGCTCGGCGCCTCCGGCTCCGTGATGGCCGTGCACCACGAGGCCCTCGCCGACCCGCACGGCATGATCACCTCCTTCGCCGACGCCACCGGCATGCACCTGCCGGTCGTCTCCACCTCCAATGCCGTACGGGCGCTGCGCGGGACCGCGGAGATGCTGGGCCTGGAGTCGCTGGACGAACTCTCCGCGCTCGCGCTGAAGTCGACGCCCGGGGCCTCCGGGCTCGTCCTGCTGCCCTATCTGGAGGGCGAGCGGACGCCGAACCTGCCGCACACCGCGGGCACGCTCAGCGGGCTGCGGCGCGAGTCGATGAGGCCCGAGCACCTGGCGCGGGCGGCGTTCGAGGGGATGCTCTGCGCGCTCGCCGACGCCATGGACGTGCTGCGCGGGCGGGGCGTCGAGGTGCGGCGGGTGTTCCTGCTCGGCGCGGCGGCCGCCCTGCCGGCCGTACAGGCGCTGGCTCCGGCGCTGTTCGGCGCGCAGGTCGTCGTCCCCCAGCCGGCCGACTACGCGGCGCTCGGCGCGGCCCGGCAGGCCGCCTGGGCGCTCGGGGTCGCGCGGGGCACGCTGTCCCCGGCCGCTCCCCCGGCCTGGCAGGGCGCGGTCGCGCAGATCCTGGAGCCCGGCAACGACCTGTCGGCGGGGCAGGCGGTGCGCCGGCAGTACGTGGCGACGCGGGAGCAGGTCCACCCGGGCGCGTTCGGCCACTGAGCTCGCACGTACGTTCGTAAAGTCTTGTCCAGGGCTCCGGCCGCGCCCCGAAACCGTTCGTAACGTCACAGGGGCGCGGGCGATAGTAGGAGCCGTGCTCATAAGACTTCTCCGAACCCACCTGCGGCCCTATCGAAAACCCATCGCGCTGCTCGTCCTGCTGCAGTTCCTGCAGACCAGCGCGAGCCTCTACCTGCCGACCCTGAACGCCGACATCATCGACAACGGTGTCGTCAACGGGGACACCGGCTACATCCTGCGCTTCGGCGCCCTGATGGTCGGCATCTCCGTCGTCCAGGTCGTCTGCAACATCGGGGCCGTGTACTACGGCGCCCGCACCGCCTCGGCGCTCGGCCGCGACGTGCGCGGCGCGGTCTTCGACCGGGTGCAGTCCTTCTCCGCCCGGGAGCTCGGCCACTTCGGCGCGCCCTCGCTGATCACCCGTACGACCAACGACGTCCAGCAGGTCCAGATGCTGGTCCTGATGGCGTTCACGCTGATGGTGTCCGCGCCGATCATGTGCGTAGGCGGCATCGTGATGGCGCTCGGCCAGGACGTCCCCCTGTCGGCCGTGCTGCTCGCGGTGGTGCCGGTCCTCGGCGTCTCCGTCTCGCTGATCGTGCGGAAGATGCGGCCGCTCTTCCGGACCATGCAGACGCGCCTCGACACCGTGAACCGGGTGCTGCGCGAGCAGATCACCGGCAACCGGGTCATCCGCGCCTTCGTGAAGGACGGGTACGAGGAGGAGCGCTTCCGGGGGGCCAACGGCGAGCTGACCGACGTCTCGATGGCCACCGGGCGGCTGATGGCGCTGATGTTCCCGACGGTGATGACCGTCGTGAACGTCTCCAGCGTGGCCGTGGTCTGGTTCGGCGCGCACCGCATCGAGAGCGGCGGGATGGAGATCGGCGCGCTGACCGCCTTCCTCGCCTATCTGATGCAGATCGTGATGGCCGTGATGATGGCCACCTTCATGTTCATGATGGTGCCGCGCGCCGAGGTCTGCGCGGAGCGCATCGAGGAGGTCCTCGGCACCGAGACCAGCGTCGTGCCGCCGGCGGAGCCGGTGACGACCCTCGACCGGCGCGGGCACCTGGAGGTCCGAAGCGCGGACTTCCGGTACCCGGGCGCGGAGGAGTCGGTCCTCAGGGACGTGGAGCTCGTCGCCCGCCCCGGTGAGACCACCGCGATCATCGGTTCGACGGGCAGCGGCAAGTCGACGCTGCTCGGGCTCGTGCCCCGGCTCTTCGACGCCACCGGCGGCGAGGTCCTCGTCGACGGCGTCGACGTGCGGAAGCTCGACCCCGTCCTGATGGCGAAGACCGTCGGGCTCGTCCCGCAGAAGCCGTACCTGTTCTCGGGGACGGTGGCGACGAACCTGCGGTACGGGAAGCCGGACGCGACCGACGAGGAGCTCTGGCACGCCCTGGAGGTCGCCCAGGCCGCCGACTTCGTACGGAAGCTGGAGAACGGTCTGAACGCCCCGATCGCGCAGGGCGGCACCAACGTCTCCGGCGGGCAGCGGCAGCGGCTCGCGATCGCGCGGACGCTCGTGCAGCGGCCGGAGATATACCTCTTCGACGACTCCTTCTCCGCGCTCGACTACGAGACGGACGCCCTGCTCCGGGCCGCGCTGGCCCGGGAGACGGCCGACTCGACCGTGGTGATCGTCGCCCAGCGCGTGTCGACCATCCGCGACGCCGACCGGATCGTCGTCCTCGACGAGGGCCGGGTCGTGGGCACCGGACGGCACCGGGAGCTGATGGCGGACAACGAGACGTACCGGGAGATCGTGCTCTCCCAGCTGACCGAGGCGGAGGCAGCCTGATGGCCGGTCCTGGCGGACGCATGATGGCCGGTGGCGGCCCCGACCAGCGGTCGATGGACTTCAAGGGCTCGGGCAAGCGGCTGCTGAAGCAGCTGGCGCCCGAGCGCGGCACGCTCTGGCTGATGCTGATCGCCGGCGTGCTGTCGGTGGCGGCCTCCGTGGTCGGGCCGAAGATCCTCGGCAAGGCGACGGACCTGATCTTCGCGGGGGTCGTCGGGCGGAACATGCCCGAGGGCGCCACGAAGGCGCAGGCCCTGGAGAAGCTCCGCGCCTCCGGCGAGGGCGGCATGGCCGACATGCTGTCCGGGGTCGACTTCACCCCGGGCCAGGGGATCGACTTCGGCGCGGTCGGCGAGGTCCTGCTGTGGGTCCTCGCGATCTACGTGGCGGCGGGCCTGCTGATGCTGGTCTCCACCCGCATGTCGATCAAGGTGATCAACCGGACGGTCTACCGGATGCGGGAGGACGTCCAGACGAAGCTGGCGCGGCTCCCCCTCTCGTACTTCGACAAGGCGAAGCGCGGCGAGGTGCTGTCGCGGGCGACCAACGACATCGACAACATCTCGCAGACGCTCCAGCAGTCGATGGGCCAGCTGATCAACTCGCTGCTCACGATCGTCGGCGTGCTCGGGATGATGTTCTGGATCTCGCCGCTGCTCGCGCTCGTGGCGCTTGTGACGGTGCCGGTCTCGGTGTTCGTCGCGGCGAAGATCGGCAAGCGCTCGCAGCCGCACTTCGTGCAGCAGTGGAAGTCGACGGGCGCGCTCAACGCGCACGTGGAGGAGATGTACACCGGGCACAGCCTGGTGAAG
Source organism: Streptomyces sp. NPDC037410 (assembly GCF_055602235.1). Lineage (NCBI taxonomy): Bacteria > Bacillati > Actinomycetota > Actinomycetes > Kitasatosporales > Streptomycetaceae > Streptomyces > Streptomyces sp. NPDC037410. Next base: position 291,555 of record NZ_JBVJWR010000001.1, read on the forward strand.
GTCTTCGGCCGGCAGGAGGAGTCCGCGCAGGACTTCCGCGAGCAGAACGAGGCGCTGTACGAGGCGGGGTTCAAGGCCCAGTTCAACAGCGGTGTGATGCAGCCGGTGATGTTCTTCGTCTCGAACATCAACTACGTCCTGGTGGCCGTCGTCGGCGGTCTGCGGGTGGCGACCGGCACGCTCTCCATCGGTGACGTGCAGGCCTTCATCCAGTACTCCCGCCAGTTCTCGATGCCGCTGACGCAGGTGGCGTCGATGGCGAACCTGGTGCAGTCCGGTGTCGCCTCGGCGGAGCGGATCTTCGAGCTGCTCGACGCGGAGGAGCAGGAGCCGGACGCGCCGACGAGTGAGAAGCCCATCGATCTCAAGGGCAAGGTCGCGCTGGACCAGGTGTCCTTCCGTTACGAGGAGGCCAAGCCGCTCATCGAGGACCTGTCGCTCACGGTGGATCCCGGGCAGACGGTCGCGATCGTCGGCCCGACCGGCGCCGGCAAGACGACCCTGGTGAACCTGCTGATGCGGTTCTACGAGGTGACGGGCGGCCGGATCACCCTGGACGGGGTGGACGTCGCGAAGATGTCCCGCGAGGAGCTGCGCAAGGGCATCGGCATGGTCCTCCAGGACACCTGGCTCTTCGGCGGCACCATCGCGGACAACATCGCGTACGGCGCCACGCGCGAGGTGACCCGCGCCGAGGTCGAGGAGGCGGCGCGCGCCGCGCACGCCGACCGGTTCATCCGGACCCTGCCCGAGGGCTACGACACGGTCATCGAGGACGACGGGGCGGGCGTCAGCGCGGGTGAGAAGCAGCTGATCACCATCGCGCGGGCGTTCCTGTCCGACCCGGTGATCCTCGTCCTGGACGAGGCGACCAGCTCGGTCGACACCCGTACCGAGGTCCTCATCCAGAAGGCGATGGCCCGACTCGCCCACGGGCGCACGTCGTTCGTGATCGCGCACCGGCTCTCCACGATCCGGGACGCGGACGTGATCCTGGTGATGGAGAACGGCTCGATCGTCGAACAGGGCACGCACGAGGAGCTGCTGGCGTCCGGCGGGGCCTATGCCCGGCTGTACGCGGCGCAGTTCGCGCAGGCGGTCGCCGAGGTCGACTGACGCGTCCCGACCCCGGGGGGTGTCCTGCCTGACCGGCGGGGCACCCCCTGGTCGGTTCAGGGGTCAGTCCAGGTAGCCCCTGAGCTGGTCCGCGTAGGCGTGGTCCCGCAGCTTGCCGAGGGTCTTGGACTCGATCTGGCGGATGCGTTCGCGCGTCACGCCGAAGATGCGGCCGATCTCCTCCAGGGTGCGGGGCCTGCCGTCGTCCAGGCCGTAGCGGAGCTGGACGACCTTCCGTTCCCGTTCGCCGAGGGTGGAGAGGACGTCCTCCAGGTGGCGGCGGAGCAGCAGGAAGGCGGCGGACTCGACGGGCGAGGCGGCGTCGCCGTCCTCGATGAGGTCGCCGAGGGCGACGTCCTCCTCCTCGCCGACGGGGGCGTGCAGGGAGACCGGTTCCTGGGCGAGGCGGAGGACCTCGCCGACCCGCTCGGGGGCCAGGTCCAGCTGGGCGGCGACCTCGTCGGCGGTGGGCTCGTAGCCGCGCTCCTGGAGCATGCGGCGCTGGACGCGGATGACCCGGTTGATGAGTTCGACGACGTGCACGGGGACGCGGATGGTCCGGGCCTGGTCGGCGAGGGCCCGGGACATGGCCTGGCGGATCCACCAGGTGGCGTACGTGGAGAACTTGTAGCCGCGCGCGTAGTCGAACTTCTCGACGGCCCTGATGAGGCCGAGGTTTCCCTCCTGGACGAGGTCGAGCATGGTGAGGCCGCGTCCCACGTACCGTTTGGCGACGGAGACGACGAGGCGGAGGTTGGCCTCGATGAGCTTGCGCTTGGCGATCCGGCCGAGGACGACGATCCGGTCCAGGTCGTATGCCAACTGCGTGTCGAGGTCGGGGGTGTTGACGAGTTTCTCCTCGGCGAAGAGCCCGGCCTCGACGCGGCGGGCGAGCTCCACCTCCTCCTCGGCGCTGAGCAGCGGGATGCGGCCGATCTCGCGCAGGTACTGGCGGAAGAGGTCGGAGGAGGGGCCGTTGCCGCCGAGGTCGCCGGTGCGGCGGCGCTGGACGGGTATCTCGGGGAGTTCGGCCTGCTCGTCCGGTCGGGTGGTCTGGATCTCGGTCTGCACGGCGGGCGACCTCCAGGTGGGGCGGAACGGCACCGTCACCCAGTGTGGGGTACGACACATCGCCGCCACGAGGGGCGTGCGGTGACTTTTTGAGACCGCCCTGTGACCGAGGGTAGGTCAGAGGGCGGCGGCGCCGTTGTTCCGCAGGGACTGCCCGTACTGGGTGAGGACCCACAGCTCGTTCTGCACGGCGGCGAGCTGCGCGGGGTCGCCGTTCGGGCCGAGCCGGGCGAGGGTACCCTGGACGTCGCGGATGCGCCGGTCGACGGCGCGGAGGCGGACGGTGACGAGCTGGTCGCCGGCGTAGGCCTCGTCGACGGTCTTGGCGAAGATCGTCTCGACGGCGAGTTCGGTGACGAGCGCCCGGACCGAGTCGTTGGGGGCTGCCTCGCGGACGGCGTCGAGGTAGTCGGAGGGGGCGCCGGTGGCGCCGCCCGCGTCCTGGACGCACTGCCGGACGGCCGCGTAGGGCGGGGCGGTGAACTCGTCGGTCCCGTACGCGTCGAAGGCCGGGGAGACCAGTTCGGGCCGCTGGAGGGCGAGCTTGAGGAGCTCCCGCTCGGTGCGGTGGGCGGGGCTGCGCAGGTTGAGCGCGGGGCCCGAGGTCGCGGCGGCCGGGACCGGGGTGTCGTACGTCCGCTGGGGCTGCTGCCGGCGGTCGGGGCCCCGCTCGCCGCCCTGCCGCTGCCAGCGGGCGATCTGGGCGACCCGCCGGACCACGAACTGGGTGTCGAGGATGCCGAGCATGCCGGCGAGCTGGACGGCGACCTCGTGCTGCGAGGCGATGTTCTTGATCTTCGCGACGATCGGCGCGGCCTCGTCGAGCGCGGCGGCGCGCCCGGCCGGGGTCTCCAGGTCGTACCTGGTCACGATCTGGCGGAGCGCGAACTCGAAGAGCGGGGTGCGGGGCTGGACGAGTTCGGCGACGGCCTCGTCGCCCTTGGCGAGGCGGAGCTCACAGGGGTCCATGCCGTCGGGGGCGATCGCGATGTACGTCTCGGCGGCGAACTTCTGGTCGTCCTCGAAGGCCCGCAGGGCGGCCTTCTGGCCGGCGGCGTCGCCGTCGAAGGTGAAGATGACGCGGGCCGAGCCGTTGTCCATGAGGAGCCGGCGGAGGATCTTGATGTGGTCGCCGCCGAAGGCGGTGCCGCAGGTGGCGATGGCGGTGGTGACGCCGGCGAGGTGGCAGGCCATGACGTCGGTGTAGCCCTCGACGACGACGGCGCGGCTGACCTTGGCGATGTCCTTCTTGGCCAGGTCGACGCCGTAGAGCACCTGGGACTTCTTGTAGACCGGCGTCTCGGGGGTGTTGAGGTACTTGGGCCCGTTGTCGTCGTCGCGGAGCTTGCGCGCGCCGAAGCCGACGATCTCGCCGCCGACGTCCTTGATCGGCCACATGAGGCGGCCGCGGAAGCGGTCGATGGGGCCGCGGCGGCCGTCCTGGGAGAGGCCGGAGAGGATCAGTTCCTTGTCGGAGAAGCCCTTGCCGCGCAGGAAGCGGGTGAGGTGGTCCCAGCCGGCCGGGGAGTAGCCGACGCCGAAGTGCTCGGCGGCGGCCTGGTCGAAGCCGCGCTCGGCGAGGAACTTCCGGCCGATCTCGGCCTCGGGCGAGCCGAGTTGGTCGGCGTAGAACTGGGCGGCGACCTTGTGCGCCTCGATCAGGCGGATGCGCTCCCCGCGCTGGTGGCCCGGGTTGTAGCCGCCTTCCTCGTACCGCAGGGTGATGCCCGCCTTCGCGGCGAGGCGCTCGACCGTCTCCGAGAAGGAGAGGTGGTCGATCTTCATCACGAAGGCGATGGTGTCGCCGCCTTCCTGGCAGCCGAAGCAGTGGAAGAGTCCCTTGCTGGGGCTGACCTGGAAGGAGGGCGACTTCTCGTCGTGGAAGGGGCAGAGGCCCTTGAGGTTTCCGCCGCCCGCGTTGCGCAGCTGGAGGTACTCGGACACGACGGCGTCGATCGGGACCGCGTCCCGTACCGCCTTCACGTCGTCATCGTTGATCCTGCCTGCCACGCATGAATTCTACGGGGTCAAACAAGTGATTCCAGAGGTACGGAGGCGTCGGCGAGGGCTTCTGTAGCCACGGGCGTACGGGCGCGGATGAGGTTCTGGATGGGCTCTGTGACGTCCCACACATTCACGTTCATCCCGGCGAGGACCCGGCCCTCCTTGAGCCAGAAGGCGATGAACTCGCGCTTGCCGGTGTCGCCGCGGACCACGACCTGGTCGTACCCGCCGGGCGGCGCCCAGCCCGAGTACTCCATGCCCAGGTCGTACTGGTCGGTGAAGAAGTAGGGCACCCGGTCGTACGAGACGCGCTGCCCGAGCATGGCGCGGGCGGCGGCCGGGCCGCCGTTGAGGGCGTTGGCCCAGTGCTCGACGCGGAGCCGGGTGTGCAGGAGCGGGTGGTGGGCGGCGGCGATGTCGCCCGCGGCGAAGATGTCGGGGTCGGAGGTGCGCAGGGACTCGTCGACGGCGACGCCGCCGCCGTCGGCCCGGTCGACGAGGGCGAGGCCCGCGTTCTCGGCGAGGGCGGTGCGCGGGGCGGCGCCGATGGCGATCAGGACGGCGTGGGCGGGGTGCTCCTCGCCGTCGTCGGTGCGGACGGCGAGGACCATGCCGTCCTGCCCGGTGATCTCGGTGAGCCGGGCGCCGAAGTGGAAGCGGACGCCGTGGTCGGTGTGCAGGTCGGCGAAGAGCTGGCCGAGCTCGGGGCCGAGCACGCGGTGCAGCGGGGTGGGGTCGGCCTCCACGATGGTGACCTCGGCGCCGTACTGGCGGGCCGCGGAGGCCACCTCGAGGCCGATCCAGCCGGCGCCCGCGATGACCAGGTGGCCGTTGTCGCGGCCGAGCTTCTTGAGCTCGTGGCGCAGCCGCTCGGAGTGCGCGAGCCGGCGCAGGTGGTGGACGCCGGCGAGATCGGTGCCGGGGATGTCGAGGCGGCGCGGTTCTGCGCCGGTGGCCAGGAGCAGCTTGTCGTACGCGATGGCGGTGCCGTCGCCGAGGCGGACGGTGCGGGCCTCGCGGTCGACGGCGGTGACCGTCTGGCCGCGGTGGAGTTCGATGTCGTGCTGGGCGTACCAGGCGGGCTCGTGCACGAAGACGGAGTCCCGCTCCTCCTTGCCGGTCAGGAAGCCCTTGGAGAGGGGTGGGCGCTCGTAGGGGTGCTCGCGTTCGTCGCCGATGAGGATCACCCGGCCGTTGAACCCCTCCTCGCGCAGGGTCTCCGCCGCTTTGGCCCCTGCCAGGCCCCCGCCGACGATGACAAAGGTCTGATCTGCGTCGACCACGTCGTTTCCTCCTCTTTGCGACCGGTTCCAACCTACGCCCCCGGGCGTTCGTCCCGTCGTACCTGCCCGGGCCGTGCCTGCGAGGGTCCCGTACGGAGGGAGGTGACGGAAGAGGGCGTCAGGCCCCTGGCGGGGGCGTCTGCCGGGGGGCGCGCAGGCGGGCGTGGAGGGCCCGGGCGGAGGCGTCGGTGAGGTTGGCGATCTGGTCGACGATGACGCGCTTGCGGGCCCGGTCGTCGCGGGCCGTGTCGAACGCGGCACGGAACTGCGGTTCGAGTCCGTCGGGGGCGCGGGTGACGAGCGCCTCGGCGAGCTCGGCGACGACGATCCGCTGGTCGGCGCGGAGCGCCTCCTGCTCGGCGCGCTGCATCACGTACCGGTCGGCGACGGCCTTGAGGACCGCGCACTCGTTGCGGGTGACGCGGGGGACGACGAGCTCGGCGCCGTACCGGGTCAGGCGGCCGGAGCCGTAGGCCTGTCGTGTGGCGCCCTCGGCGGCGAGGCAGAAGCGGCCGATGAGCTGGCTCGTGGCGTCCTTGAGGCGGGCCTGGGCGACGGCCGAGCCGTCGTAGCCGTGCGGCCACCACTCCTGGTCGACGAGCCGGTCGAGGGCCTCGGCCAGCTCCTGCGGATCGGTGTCCTCCGGTACGTAGCGGCCGATGGCGACCGCGGCGATGTCGGCGCGCTCGGGGTCCGCGAAGAGCATGTTCGGGTCGATGTGCCCGGCGTGCAGCCCGTCCTCGAAGTCGTGCACCGAGTACGCCACGTCGTCCGACCAGTCCATGACCTGCGCCTCGAAGCACTTGCGGTGGGCCGGGGCGCCCTGCCGGATCCACTCGAAGACCGGCAGGTCGTCCTCGTACACGCCGAACTTGGGCGAGCCGGGGTCCTCGGGGTGACCGCCACGCGGCCACGGGTACTTGGTGGCGGCGTCGAGGGCGGCGCGGGTGAGGTTGAGGCCGACGCTGACGAGCTCGCCCTCCCGGTCCTTGACGAAGCGCTTCGGCTCGATGCGGGTGAGGAGCCGGAGCGACTGGGCGTTCCCCTCGAAGCCGCCGCAGTCCTTCGCGACGTCGTTCAGCGCCTGCTCGCCGTTGTGCCCGAACGGCGGGTGGCCCATGTCGTGGGAGAGGCAGGCGGCCTCCACGAGATCGGGATCGCAGCCGAGGGCGGCGCCCAGCTCCCGCCCCACCTGGGCGCACTCCAGGGAGTGCGTGAGCCGGGTGCGGGGGCTGGCGTCCCAGGCCTGGCTGCGCGTGCCGGGCGTGACGACCTGGGTCTTGCCGGCGAGCCTGCGGAGCGCGGCGGAGTGCAGCACGCGGGCGCGGTCGCGCTGGAAGGCGGTGCGGCCGGGACGTTTGTCGGGCTCGGCGGCCCAGCGCGCGGTCGCGGACGCGTCGTATCCGGGGGTGTCGGTGGTGTCCGTGCTGTCCTTGGTGCCCTCGATGCCTTCCATGTCTCGACGGTAACCGGAGGGACCGACAGAAGAGCTCAGACGGCGGCGAGTTCCCGGACGCGGGCCTTGTCGAAGCGGTGCAGGACCAGCCGGGCGAGGGCCGGGTGGGCGCCCAGCGGGTCCGAGGCGATCCAGGGGGCGTCGGCGGCGGCGCGGGCCGCGAAGAGGCCGGGGGCGGTGAAACAGGACGCGACGGCGACGCGGCGGCCGCGGGCTTCGAGGGCGCGGACGGCGTCGGGGACGGTGGGCGCGGCGGCGGAGGCGTACGCGGGGACGACGGGCACGCCGCCGAGACGCTCGCCGAGGAGGGCGGCGATCTCCCGGATCACGGCGCGGGAGCGGGGGTCGCGGGACCCGGCGGAGGCGAGGACGACGCCGTCGCCTCCGCCCTCGCTCCAGCCGGCCTGGACGAGCCGGTCGGCCAGGGCCTCGACGAGGAGCGGATGGGCGCCGAGGGGTTCGGCGACGCGGGCGCCGACGGCCGCCGCGGCGGCCGGCAGGTCGTGGGTGACGTGGTGGCCGGGGGCGAGGAGGAGGGGGACGAGGACGACGTCCCCGCGTACGGCGGCGAGGACGTCGTCGACGCGGGGGGTGTCGATCTCGATGTGCGCGAGGCGCACGTCGAGCCCCGGCCGCAGCTCACGGACCCGGTCGAGGAGCCGCGCGAGGGTGGCCCGGGCCCGCGGATCACGGCTGCCGTGGCCCACGGCGACGAGGGTGGTCTTCGGCTGGTGGGTCATGGGGGGAGCTTGCCGGGGGCGCGTTGCGGGGCGGTTTCACAGCGGTGACGGGTGTTTACGGTGCCCCTCACAGCCCGGTGCGGGCCCGCGCCCCGCATGCGCATGGACGCCCCCTTCTTTCCTTCCGAATCACGGAATATCTTTTCCGTTATGAGAATGTCCCCGCTCGCGCTCCCCCGGCGCGCCGCAGCCGAGTTCATCGGCACCGCCTCCCTCGTCGCCGTCGTCGTCGGCTCCGGCATCCGCGCCGACTCCCTGAGCCAGGACATCGGCGTCCGGCTGCTCGCCAACGCCGCCGCCTCCGCCCTCGGCCTCGGCCTGCTGATCGCCCTCATCGGCCCGCTCTCCGGCGCCCACTTCAACCCCGTCGTCACCCTCTCCGAGTGGTGGTCCCAGCGGCGTGACGGCAAGGGGCACGAGGTCCTCGCCTACATCGCCGCCCAGCTCGCCGGGGCCGTCACGGGCGCCCTGCTCGCCGAGGCGATGTTCGGGCGGGCGCCCGGCGTCTGGGCCACCGAGCCGCGCTCCTCCCTCCACCTGCTCCTCGGGGAGGCCGTCGCCACCGCCGGGCTCGTCCTCGTCGTGCGGGGTCTGCGGCACATCGGCCGCCCCGGTCTCGCCCCGGTCGCCGTCGCCGGATACATCGGCGCGGCCATCTGGTTCACCTCCTCCGGCTCCTTCGCCAATCCGGCCGCCACCCTCGGCCGCTCCTTCTCCGACTCCTTCACCGGCATCGCCCCCGCGTCCGTGCCCGCCTTCGCCGCCGCGCAGCTGCTCGGCATGCTGCTCGGGATGGGCCTCGCCGGTGTGTTGTACGGAACAGGCGGCGCGTCCGGCGAACCGAACGCCGCCGACGCGCGTCGGACGGGGTGACAGAACGCCGCCCCACCACGGAGGTCCCCGCATGCCGGCACGGCTCACCCGGTTGATCCCCCGCACCACCCGGGCCCGCCGCCGCACCGTCCAGGCCGTGATGCTGGGCGCCGTCCTCGCGCTCGCCCCGGCGACCTGGATGCAGACCGCCGCCGCCGGGAAGCTCCGTACCGTCGCCGACGTGCCCGCCCGGGACGTCGCCGTCGTCTTCGGCGCCGGCCTGTGGAACGGGCGCCCGACCCCGTACCTCGCGCACCGTCTCGACACCGCCGCCGAGCTGTACCGCGCGGGCAAGGTCCGGGTCCTCCTCGTCACCGGCGACAACAGCCGGACCGCGTACGACGAGCCGAGCGCCATGCGCGCCTACCTGACCGCGCGCGGGGTGCCGGACGGCCGGATCGTCAGCGACTACGCGGGCTTCGACACCTGGGACTCCTGCGTCCGCGCCCGGAAGGTCTTCGGCGTCGACCGGGCCGTCCTCGTCACCCAGGACTTCCACATCAAGCGGGCCGTCGCCCTGTGCGACCGCGCCGGTGTCGACGCGTACGGCGTCGGGGTCGCCGAACCCCACGACCGGACCTGGTACTACGGCACCACCCGCGAACTCTTCGCCGCCGGAAAAGCCGCCCTCGACGCCGGGCTCCGCCCCGACCCGCACTTCCTGGGCCCGGAGGAGAAGGGCGTCACCGAGGCGCTCGCGTCGGCCGCCGGGACGCGCTGAGAGGGCCCGTCCTCGCCGGGCGCGCGAAAGCCTCGCCTCGCCCTGCCGGGGGGGGCACCGAGGAGGCAGGCCTCACCCCGGCGCGCCCCGCCTCGGCCGCCGCCCGCCGAAGCGCCCCCTCACCCGGCCGCGCCCGCCCGGCGGAGGGCCTCGCACCCCGCCCGTAATACTCCGCGCCGCCCCGCGTAACACGTCCGACCCATGCTTGCCGCATGTCCGACGCCGCCACCGTCCCCACCCACTGCCCCTACTGCGCCCTGCAGTGCGGCATGTCGCTCCGCCCCACCGGCGCCCCGGAGCTGCCCGCCGAGGTGGTCGAGCGGACCGACTTCCCCGTCAACCGGGGCGCACTGTGCGGCAAGGGCCGTACCGCCCCCTCCGTACTCTCCTCCCGGGTCCGGCTCACCGGGCCCCTCGTCCGAAGCCCTGACACGGGGGCCCTGGAGCCCGCGTCCTGGGAGGAGGCACTCGCCGCCGTCGCCGACGGGCTGCGCCGGACCCGCGCCGACCACGGTCCCGATGCCGTGGGGGTCTTCGGCGGCGGCGGCCTCACCAACGAGAAGGCGTACACGCTGGGCAAGTTCGCCCGGCTCGTGCTCGGCACCTCGCAGATCGACTACAACGGCCGCTTCTGCATGTCCTCCGCCGCGGCCGCCCACCAGCGGGCCTTCGGCCTCGACCGGGGACTCCCCTTCCCGCTGGAGGACATCCCGAAGACCGGCTGCGTGATCCTCGTCGGCTCCAACCTCGCCGAGACGATGCCGCCCGCCCTGCGCTACCTCACGGAGCTGAAGGAGAACGGCGGGAAGCTGATCGTCGTCGACCCGCGCCGCACCCGCACCGCCGAGCAGGCCGATCTGCACCTCGCGCCGCGCCCCGGCACCGACCTCGCGCTCGCCCTCGGCCTGCTGCACCTGGTCGTGGCCGAAGGACGCGTGGACGACGAGTTCGTGGCAGCGCGCACCGACGGCTGGGAGGGCGCCCGCGCCGGGGCCATGTCCCACTGGCCCGAGCAGGTCGAGCGGATCACCGGCGTGTCCGTGCCGCAACTGCGGGAGACCGTCGCGCTGTTCTGCGACGCCGAAAGCTCCATGGTGCTGACCGCGCGCGGGCCCGAGCAGCAGTCCAAGGGCACCGACACCGTCGGCGCCTGGATCAACCTGTGCCTCGCCACCGGCAGGGCGGGCCGGCCGCTGAGCGGCTACGGCTGCCTCACCGGCCAGGGCAACGGCCAGGGCGGCCGCGAGCACGGCCAGAAGGCCGACCAGCTGCCCGGCTACCGCAAGCTCGACGACCCCGCCGCCCGGAACCACGTCGCCGGGGTGTGGGGCGTGGCGCCCGAGTCGCTGCCGGGGCCCGGGCGGAGTGCGTACGAACTGCTCGACGCGCTCGGCCAGGACGTCAGGGCCCTCCTCCTCATGGGCTCCAACCCGGTGGTCTCCGCCCCGCGCGCCGCGCACGTCGAGGGACGCCTTCGGTCGCTCGACTTCCTCGCCGTCGCCGACGTCGTGCTCTCCGAGACCGCCGCGCTCGCCGATGTCGTCCTGCCCGTGACCCAGTGGGCGGAGGAGACCGGGACCATGACGAATATGGAGGGCAGGGTGCTGCTGCGCCGCCGCGCCCTCACCCCGCCGCCGGGCGTGCGCAGCGATCTGGAGGTGCTGCACGCGCTGGCCGGGCTGCTCGGCTGGGAGAAGGGCTTCCCGGCCGACCCGGAGGAGGTCTTCGAGGAGCTGCGCCGCGCCTCGGCGGGCGGGCCCGCCGACTACGCGGGCATCAGCTACCGCCGGATCGAGGAGGAGACGGGCGTGTTCTGGCCGTGTCCGGACGAGGACCACGCGGGCACCCCGCGGCTCTTCCTCGACCGGTTCGCGACGGCGGACGGGCGGGCCCGGTTCGTGCCGGTGGTGCACCGGGCCGCGGCCGAGGAGACGGACGCCGAGTACCCGGTCGTCCTGACCACCGGGCGGGTCGTGTCCCAGTACCAGTCGGGGGCGCAGACCCGGCGGGTCGACGAGCTGAACGCGGCGGCGCCCGGCCCGTTCGTGGAGCTCCACCCGCGGCTCGCCGAGCGGCTCGGGGTCGCCGAGGGCGAGGAGCTCGCGGTGGTGTCGCGGCGCGGGCGGGCCGTCGCCCCGGCGCGGATCACGGCGTCGATCCGGCCGGACACCGTCTTCATGCCCTTCCACTGGTACGGGGAGGGGCGGGCGAACACGCTGGTGAACCCGGCGCTCGACCCGGTCTCGCGGATGCCCGAGTTCAAGGTGTGCGCGGTACGGCTCGAAACGCTCCCCGAGACGCTCCCTACGGGCGCATGAACCAGTCGCCGCTCTCGATGACCTCGCCCAGGGGCGCGTCCGGGGCCGCCAGGAACACCCAGGCGGACACCCGCGCCCCGTCCCGTACCCGGACGACGTCCATCGCCACCCGCTCGTAGCCGACGGGCAGCTCCAGGCGGTCGAGCAGTCCGAACAGATCGCTGTAGTCACCGGGCGAGGGCGTCAGGAGCGTGCCGACCACCGTGCCGTCGGCGGCCGGGACGACGTACGGATAGCCGGGCCCGTCGTGCAGGACCGCGCCGTGCAGCACGGCGTCCGCCTCGGTGCCGATCCGGCCGGCCAGGAACCGGTCGTGGTTGTACGCGCCGGGGCGCAGCGTCCCGTACACGAAGAACGGCCGCTCGTCGCCCGCCGGGGCCTCGACCTCCGCGGCGCCCGCGGTCTCCTCCTCGACCCAGCGGGCGTACCCCTCGCTGACGCGGGCCGTCCGGGTGGCGAGGATCTCGGGCGTCTCGTAGTCGTGGGAGGCGAGGAGGTGCGCCTCCAGGGCCTGGTAGCGGGCCTCGGTGGTCTTGAACTCGACCTGCCACTCCTCGGCGCTCTCGATCGCCCCGTGCCAGTGATAGACGGAGGTGACGGGCCCCGAGATCTGCGCACAGGCGGCGAGCCGGGCCTCGACGGCACTGCGCGCCAGGGCGTCGGCCTTGCCGCGCGCGTCGGTGGTGGTGCGGACGGTGACGATCACGTCTCCACCGTACGGGCGGACTGCGCCGCGTGCAGCCGGGCGTAGGCGCCGCCGGCGGCGAGCAGCTCCCCGTGACCGCCTCGACGAAGCTCCGTCCCGACCGAAGCGAGGGCGGCCGGCCCGTATCGCCGGAGCCCCGTCAGGGTCAAGTGCCGTGCGGGCGCCGTACGGTGAGGGCATGACGACACCGACCCCGCACACCGAGATCGACGGAACCCCCGCGACCGACCCGGGGCTCCTCGCCGCCCTCCTGACCGGATACGGCCACTTCACGGCGCTGCAGGTACGGGACGGGCGCACGAAGGGCCTCGGCCTGCACCTCGACCGTCTCGACCGCTCGACCCGCGAGCTCTTCGGCGAGGAGCTCGACGGCAAGCGGGTCCGCGAGCTCGTCGCCGGGGCCCTCGCGAACGCCGGGCGGCGGGACGCCTCGGTCCGGGTGTACGTCTACCCGGGCGTCCGCACCGTCGTGACCGTCGCCGATCCGGCCCCGGACGGCCCCGGTGCCCCGCAGCGCCTGACCACCGTCGACTACTGGCGGCCCGCGCCGCACATCAAGCACCTGGGCGGCTTCGGCCAGCGCTACCACGGCGAGGCGGCCCGGCAGGCGGGCTACGACGAGGCCCTGCTGACCTCCCCGTACGGCGAGATCGCCGAAGGTGCCGTCACCAACATCGCCTTCTGGGACGGCACTTCGGTGATCTGGCCGTCCGCGCCCTGTCTCGCCGGCATCACCATGGCGCTCCTGGAGCCGCGCCTCGACTCGGTGCGGCGCCCGGTCACGCTGGCCGACCTGCCGGGCTTCCGGGCCGCGTTCGTGACCAACTCCCGGACGATCGCGCCCGTGACGGCGATCGACGAGGTGACGTTCGCGGTGGACGAGGAGCTGATGGGGCGGGTGTACTCGGCATACGACTCCGTGGAATCGGACAGGCTCTAGACCGAGCGGAACCGGGGGGCAACGGGATGGTCGCGAGATACGTCGTCTCGCCGCGCGGGGGCCGCCGGGCCCACCCCGACATCACGTCGGCGCTCCGCGCGGCGGCCGCACGGGGCCGGGCGGCACTGATCGAGATCGCGCCCGGGCGGTACGAGGAGGCGCTCACCGTCCAGGGCGAGGTGCGGCTGGTCGCGGCCGAGGGCCCGGGCTCCGTCGTGGTCGGCCGGGCCCGGGGCGCGGTCCTGGACGCGTACGGACAGGTCCACGTCCAGGGCCTCACCCTGGAGGGCCGGGACGCCGACGTCGTCGGCTGCCACGCGGGGACGCTGACCCTTGAGCACACGGAGATCCGGGCGCCGGGCGCGGTCGCCGTGCACGCGCGCCCGCGCACCTCCGTCACCCTGCGCGAGAGCGTGGTCCTGCACGGCCGCACGGTCTTCACGGGTGCGGCCGGTCTGGTCGAACGGTGCCGGTTCACGGACGCCGCCGACAACGCGATCGCGGTGCTCGAAGGCGCCCGCGTGACCCTCCGGGACAACCGGATCGAAGGCAGCCGCATCCACGGCCTGCGCGTCAGCGGTGCGCGCGCCGAGGTCACCGGCTGCGAGGTGACCGGCACGGGGGCCGCGGCCTTCATGGCGGACGCCAGGGCGGAGCTCGCCCTGGCGGAGTGCGTGATCGACGCCGTCCACGCGGAGGGGATCGCGTTCATCGAGCAGTCCCGGGGCTCCGTGGACCGCACGCGGGTCAGCGACGCCCTGCACGGGATCGTGACGAAGAGCGGCGCCGGTCCTGTGGTGCGCGGCAGCGTGTTCGCCGCGTGCCGTGACACCGGCATCAACGTCCAGGCCCAGGGCCTGGGCCGGTTCGAGGACTGCGAGGTGCGCGATGCGCGCAACGTCGCGGTGTTCTCGACGACGGGCGGAGCGCCCGAGGTGTATGACTGCCGCGTCTCGGGAGGGAACGTCGGCATCGCCGTCACCGACGGGGCCAGGGGACGCTTCACACGCGTCCTGATCGAGGACTTGACGAGCTCCGCGCTGCGGGTCCTGGACGGCTCCGCGGGCTTGTTCGAGGGTGTCCGGGTGGACCGGTGCCAGACCGGCCTGGACACCCGGGGCGACGGCGGCACGACGGCCGACCTCACCGACACGGCGTTCCGCGACTTCACCCTGCCCGCGGTGACCGCGGCCGGCCAGTCCAGGGTCACGCTCAGACACGTGACGGCGGAGCGTGGCACGGTCGGCTTCGGTGTGGCCGAGGACGCTCAGCTGTTCGTGTACGACTGCACCGTCAGCGCGGTGACCAGCGGCGGGGTCGGAGGGATCGGGAACGGAAGGCTCTTCGCCAGGAACCTCTCCGTCACCGGCTCCGAGGGAGTCGGGATCTCCGGCAAGGACTCCACCTACCTGGACGTCGCGCAGAGCGAGTTCACCGACTGCGCCGTCGCCGGGGCGGTCTTCGACGAGGGGACCAGCGGGCGCTTCGCGGACTGCTCCGTGAACGGCACACAGGGCAAGGCGGTGGTGCACAACGGCCGCGTCGAGCTCGTCTCCCTGCGCACGTCGCTGCCCGTCGTCCGCAAGGCCGCCGGCACGGCCGACCAGCCCCCGACCGTCATCAACCAGATCGGTCCGGTGATCCACGGGGGCGTCCACGGCGGCCAGTTCGCCTGGAACAACGACCACGTCACCCAACACCAGCGGAACGAAGGAGAGGAGTCCTCCCGATGAGCGACGAGCAGAACACCCCGCAGGGCGATGGGCCGGTCTTCAACTGCGGCCCCGTCTCGAACGCCCAGTTCGCCTGGAAGAACGAGACCGTCACGCAGAACCAGCAGAGCAACGGCGTGGTCGCGCCGGGGTACGAGGCGCTCGCCGAGCGGGTGAACGCACTCCTCCGGGACCTCCCCCAGGCGGGCCTCGCCGAGCCGGACCGCCTGGACACCCAGCAGGCGGCCCAGGACGTCCTGGCGGAGATCACCGGTCCCGAGCCCGTCGAGGCGGGCAGGGTGCGCCGCGCGCTCGCCGCCCTGCGGGGCGCGCTCACCCCGGTCGCGATGGGGTTCGCGGCCGGCACGGCGGCGGGGGCGCAGCAGTGGGCCGTGGACGCGATCGGCGGGCTGACCGGGATCGGATAGCCCCGGTCCCGGGCGCCCCTCGGGGCCGGGGGTGCCCGGGGGCGCCTCCGGGCGCTCACCCGTTCGGCACGGGCCGTCAGATGACGGTCCGTACACCCTCCTGACCTGCGCAAACGCCCGGAATCCAGGTGACACTCCGTATCGGACGGAGCAATCCTGATGCCCCATCAGGAGGCGGGGTGCGCGGCGTGGCTCTTATCTCGGTCTTAGAAGGTCCGGCTCCGGGATGTCCCTCCCGGCAGGACCAGTCGGCATGACCGCTCGCGCGCCCCGGAGGACCCCCATGCGCACCACCGCCCGCCTGTTCACCGGTACCGCGCTGACGGTCGCCGCGATCGGGGCGTTCGCCGCCCCCGCGGCGTACGCCGGCAACGAAGACTGGAACTCGAACAGCGAGAGCTCGTACGCGAACAGCGGCAGCCACGAGTCGCTGGAGATCTTTCCGTCGTCCGCGTCCCCGGGCGAGACCGTCACCGTGAACACGCTCGCCTGCGGCAAGCACGGGCACGGCGTCGGGGACGCGAACTCGCTCGGCGCGGGCGAGTTCCAGCTGAACCCGAGCACGCACAAGGAGGTCGTGGTCGGACAGTTCGAGGTGCCGGAGCACGTCAGGGCCGGCTCCTACGGGATCAGCGTGGCCTGCGACAACGGCAAGACCGCCCGGGGTGAGCTGACGGTCAAGCACCGGGGTCCGAGCGGGCACGTCCAGACCGGTGTCGGGGGCAGCGTCGGCCCCGACACCGCCCAGGTCACGGCGGGCGCGGCGGTGCTGGCCGCGGCTGCCGTCGGCGGTGTCTGGCTCCTGCGGCGCCGGGCGAGCGGCGCGCGGAGCCACTGAGACCACCGCCTGTCCTGCCCCCGCCGCGCGCCCGAACACGGCCCGGCGGGGGCAGGGCCACACCCCGGGGCCACACCTCAGGGCCACACCCCGGGGCCACACGCACCGAGCGATCGAGGGAACCCAGGTGAGCAACAGGACCAAGGGCTGGGGCATAGCCGCGGCCGCCTGCGTCGGACTCTGGCTCGTCCACAACGGCTCGGCGATCGTCACCCCGCCCGTTCCGTCGGCCGCGCAGGCCTTCGCCGCCGGGCCGAGCGTGCACACCGACGCCGCCGCCGACCCGCTGCCGCCCTCGGCGCCGGTCCGGCTGCGCATCCCCGAGACCGACGTGGACGCCCCGATGATGCGGCTCGGCCTCGCGGAGAACGGCGCGCTCGACGTGCCGCCGGCCTCGGACCGGAACATGGCCGGCTGGTACGGGGACGGCACCACGCCCGGCGCCAAGGGCACCGCGATCGTGGCGGGGCACGTCGACAACGCCGACGGGCCCGCCGTCTTCTACACGCTCGGCGCGCTCAGGAAGGGCCACCGGATCGAGGTGGACCGGGCGGACGGGCGGACCGCCGTCTTCACGGTCGACGCGATCGAGGTGTACGACAACAAGAACTTCCCGGACCGGAAGGTGTACGACGAGGCCGACCGGGCCGAGATCCGGGTGATCACCTGCGGCGGCGGCTTCTCGAAGAAGAACGGCTACCAGGGGAACGTGGTCGCCTTCGGCCACCTCATCGGGGTGAAGCCGGTGGCGAAGTCCGAAGCGAAGGCGAAGTAGCGGGGCCTCACGCCCACTGGTCGAAGGCCAGCTTCGCGACCAGCGAGAGCACCACGACGAGCAGCACCCCGCGGACGAACTCGGCGCCCTTGCTCAGCGCCATCCGGGCCCCGATCATCCCGCCGGCGAGGTTGAAGACGGCCATGACGGCCGCGAGCTGCCAGTACACGCTGCCCTGGTACGCGAACATCGCGAGCGCGCCCGCGTTGGTGCAGACGTTCACGATCTTCGCGGTGGCGGAGGCGGTCACCAGGTCCAGGTGGAGCACGGCGGTCAGCGCGAGGACCAGGAAGGTGCCGGTGCCCGGCCCGAACAGGCCGTCGTAGAAGCCGATCCCGCCGCCGACGACCACGATCGCGGTCACGATCCGCGCCCGGGTCAGCGGCGCCCGCTCCTCCCCCTCGGGCCGCACGCCGAAGGAGGGCCGCAGCATCACGAAGGCCGCGACGGCGAGCAGCACCACCATGATCACCGGGCGCAGCACCTCGCTGCTGATCCCCGCCGCGAAGAAGGCGCCGGCCATGGAGCCGAGGAGCGCCGCGAGCCCGACCCGTACCGCCGTCCAGACCGGCACGGGCGCCTTGCGGAGGTAGGTGACGGCGGCCCCGGTGGTGCCCACGATCGAGACGGCCTTGTTGGTGCCGAGGATGTGCGCGGCCGGGACGTGCGGGAGACCGAGCAGCAGGGCGGGCAGCTGGAGCAGCCCGCCACCTCCCACCACGGCGTCGATCCAGCCCGCCACGAGCGCGGCGAGACAGAGCAGGACAAGGGTGGTCAGTGAGATGTCGGGCATGGCCGTGAGCCTAGGGACGGGGTCGTTGCCCCGTCCAACGATCTCCTGATCATTGAGCTGGTTCTGAGCTTGTGGCGCCCGCGGCGCCCCGAGCCGGGCCTCACAGCGCGCCCCGTGCCGGGCGGAGATCAGCGTTCCGTACGGGAAACAGTCGGGATCCCGACGGGTAACACCGGCCCCGCACCCTTCCGGTATGAGTACACGGATCGTGGTGGTCGGGGGCGGAACGGCGGGCGCCCGGCTCGCCCAGCGCCTGCCCGTCACCCTCCTCGGCGAGGAACCGCACGCCCCGTACAACAGGGTGCTGCTCGCCGACGTCCTCGCCGGACGGTACGCCCCCGAGGTGATCGCCCTGCCCGGGACCCGCGAGCCGGTACGGCTCGGGGCGCGGGCGGTGCGCATCGACCGGGCGGCGCGGACGGTCATGTGCGCGGACGGCACGCTCGTCCCGTACGACCGGCTCGTCCTCGCCACCGGCTCCAACCCGGTCCTCCCGCCGCTGCGGGGGCTGCGCGGGGCGGAGCTCCCGGCCGGCGTCCACCCCTTCCGCACCCTCGACGACTGCCTGTCGCTCCGCGCGCTGGTACGGCCCGGGGTGCGGGCCGTGGTCATCGGCGGCGGGCTCCTCGGCGTCTCCGCCGCGCGGGCCCTCGCCGAGCGCGGCGCGGACGTGGTCCTCACCCAGCAGGGCGAACGCCTGATGGAACGCCAGCTCGACGAGCACGCCTCGGCGCTGCTCCGGGAGCACGTCGAGGCCCTCGGGGTCGAGGTGCACACCGAGTGCCGGGTCAGCGGCCTGCGGCAGCGGGACGGAGCCGTCACGGCGGTCGAGCTCGCCGACGGCTTCGTCCTCGACGCCCAGGTCGTCGTCCTCGCGTGCGGGGTCAGGCCCCGGGTCGCCCTGGCGAGGGAGGCGGGCCTGGACGTCGCGACGGGCATCGTCGTCGACGACTCCCTCCGCACCTCGGACCCGTCCATCCACGCGATCGGCGACTGCGCGGAACACGCGGGGCGGGTGTACGGCCTGGCGGGGCCGGCACTGGAACAGGCGGACGTCCTGGCGGACGTCCTGCTCGCGGAGACCGCCAGCTACACCGGCACCCGCGCCCTCACCCGCCTCACCCTCGGCGGCCCTAAACCCCTCGATCTCGCCGCGTTCGGCGAGGTCACCGCGCGCCCCGGTGACGACGTCGTGCAGCTCGCCGACGCCACCCGGAGCGCGTACCGGAAGGTCGTCGTCCGCGGAGACCGGCTCGTCGGGGGCGTACTCCTCGGCGACCTGGCCGCGGTCGGCGCGCTCGCACGGGCCTGGGAGGGCGACGAGGCCCTGCCCGACGAGGCCCCCCTGCTCCACCTGCTCACCCACGACGGAGGCTCCTCATGACCACTCCCACCCTCGTCCTGGTCGGCCACGGAATGGTCGGCCAGCGCTTCCTGGAGGCGCTCGCCGACCGTGGCGTCACCGAGCGGGCCAGGATCGTGGTCCTCTGCGAGGAGCCGCGCCCGGCCTACGACCGCGTGCAGCTGACCTCGTACTTCTCGGGGAAGACCCCGGACGACCTGTCGATGGTCGAGGCCGGCTTCATGGAGAAGCACGGCATCGAGCTGTACACCGACGACCCGGCCGAGACGATCGACCGGGCCGCCCGGACCGTCACCGCCCGCTCCGGACGGGTCTTCGCGTACGACACGCTGGTCCTGGCCACCGGCTCGTACCCCTTCGTGCCTCCGGTCCCCGGCAAGGACGCCAAGGGCTGCTTCGTCTACCGGACGATCGAGGACCTGCTCGCGATCGAGGAGTACGCGAAGACGGCGAAGACCGGCGCGGTCGTCGGCGGCGGTCTGCTCGGCCTGGAGGCGGCGGGCGCCCTGAAGGGCCTCGGGCTCGACACGCACGTCGTGGAGTTCGCGCCGCGGCTGATGCCGGTGCAGGTCGACGAGGGCGGCGGCACGGCCCTGCTCCGGACGATCGAGAGGATGGGTCTGACCGTCCACACGGGGACGGGCACGCAGGAGGTCGTGACGGCGGACGGCGCCGTGACGGGCATGAAGCTGTCGGACGGTTCCGAACTGGCCACGGACATGGTGGTGTTCTCGGCGGGCGTCCGGCCCCGGGACCAGCTGGCCCGCGACTGCGGCCTGGACGTCGGCGAGCGCGGCGGCATCGCCGTGGACGAGCTGTGCCGGACCTCCGACCCCGCGGTCTTCGCGATCGGCGAGTGCGCTCTGGCCTCGGACGGCCGGGTGTACGGCCTGGTCGCGCCGGGCTACGAGATGGCGCAGACCGCGGCTGCGGTGATCGCCGACGAGGAGGCCGGGGACGGCTTCACCGGCGCCGACCTGTCGACCAAGCTGAAGCTGCTCGGCGTGGACGTGGCCTCGTTCGGCGACGCGCACGGGACGGCCGAGGACTGCCTCGACGTCGTGTACTCCGACTCCCGCTCGGGCGTCTACAAGAAGCTGGTGGTCTCCGCCGACGGGGTGCTGCTCGGCGGCGTCCTGGTCGGCGACGCCGAGCAGTACGGGCTGCTCCGCCCGCTCACCGGCACCGTGCCGCCGGTCTCCCCCGAGCAGCTGGTGCTCCCGGCGGGCGCGGGCTCCCCGGTCGCCCTCGGCCCGTCCGCGCTGCCGGACGACGCCGTCATCTGCTCCTGCCACAACGTCACCAAGCACGCGATCGGCCAGTGCACGAGCCTGCCCGAGGTGAAGAAGTGCACCAAGGCCGGTACGGGCTGCGGCAGTTGCGTGAAGGTGATCGAGAAGCTGCTGCCGGCCGCCACGGACAAGGGACTCTGCGGCTGCTTCTCGTACACCCGCAGCGAGCTGTACGAGATCGCCCGCGCCCTGCGGCTGACCTCCTTCGCCGCGCTGCTCGACTCGCACGGCCGTGAGGAGGCGCGGGGCGGCGAGGGCTGCGAGGTCTGCAAGCCGACCGTCGGATCCATCCTTGCCAGCCTCAACAACGGTTACATCCTGGACGGCGAGCAGGGCTCCCTCCAGGACACCAACGACCACTTCCTCGCCAACATGCAGCGCAACGGCTCCTATTCGGTGGTGCCGCGCATCCCCGGCGGCGAGATCACCCCGGACAAGCTGATCGTGATCGGCGAGGTGGCCCGCGACTTCGGGCTCTACACGAAGATCACCGGCGGCCAGCGGATCGACCTCTTCGGCGCCCGGGTGGACCAGCTGCCCTCGATCTGGACCAGGCTGGTCGACGCGGGCTTCGAGTCGGGGCACGCGTACGGCAAGGCGCTGCGCACGGTGAAGTCCTGCGTCGGGCAGACCTGGTGCCGCTACGGCGTCCAGGACTCGGTGAAGACGGCGATCCAGCTGGAGCTGCGCTACCGGGGCCTGCGCGCCCCGCACAAGCTGAAGTCGGCGGTCTCCGGCTGCGCCCGCGAGTGCGCGGAGGCGCAGTCGAAGGACTTCGGGATCATCGCGACGGCCAACGGCTGGAACCTGTACGTCGGCGGGAACGGCGGCGCGACCCCGCGCCACGCGGACCTGCTCGCCCAGGACCTCTCGGACGCCGAACTGGTGCGCCTCATCGACCGGTTCCTGATGTTCTACATCCGGACGGCGGATCGCCTGGAGCGGACGTCGACCTGGCTGGAGCGCCTGGAGGGCGGACTCGACCACCTCAGGGACGTGGTGGTGCACGACTCGCTCGGGCTCTGCGAGGAGCTGGAGGCGCTCATGGCCGCGCACGTCGCCGACTACCGGGACGAGTGGGCCGAGACCCTGGACGACCCGGAACGGCTGCGGCGCTTCGTCTCCTTCGTGAACGCGCCGGGGGCGCCGGACCCGTCGGTCCGGTTCGTGCCGGAGCGCGACCAGATCAAGCCGGACCTCACGATTCTCACGATCGGAACGCTGGAAGGGGCCACCTCCCGATGACCACGACGACTCTCGAACTGTCGGTCTCCCCCGACTCCTGGATGGCGGTCTGCGAGGAGGCCCGGCTGACCCCGGGCCGGGGCGTGGCGGCACTCCTTCCGGACGGCCGGCAGGCGGCGCTCTTCCGGGACCGGTCGGGGCGGACGTACGCGATCGACAACCGCGATCCGTTCACCGGGGCGCAGGTGCTGTCCCGAGGACTCGTCGGCTCGGCGGGCGGGCGGGCGTTCGTGGCCTCGCCGCTCCTGAAGCAGCGCTTCGACCTGGAGACGGGCCGGTGCCTGGACGACGACGAGGTGACGGTGGCGGTGTATCCCGTGCGCCTGAAGTGACTTGACCGGTCGTTCCAGATAGTCGTACGGTCATCCCGTGGCCAGGACCAAGGAATTCGATCCCGAGGCCGCGCTCCAGGCAGCGCTCGAACTGTTCTGGGCGCGCGGCTACGAGGCGACGACGATGTCGGACCTCGTGGAGCACCTCGGCATCGGCCGCGCCAGCATCTACGCGACCTTCGGCAACAAGCACGAGCTGTACCTGAGGGCGATGGACCGCTACCTGGAGACCCGCGACCCGCAGATCGTCGAGGAGCTGTCCGCGCCGGGCCCGGCCCTGCCGGCCGTGCGGGCCCTCGTCCGCCGCTTCGCCGCCCAGGCGGCTGCGGAGGAGACCCGCCTGAACGGCTGCTTCGTCACCAACTCGGCGGCGGAGCTGGGGCCGCACGACGCGGTGGTCGCCCGGCGGGTGGAGCTCAGCTGGGAGCAGATCGAGACGCTCCTGCACGGGGCGCTCGTCCGGGCGCGGGCCGGGGGCGAGCTCCCGGCCGACCGGGACCCGCGGGCCCTGGCCCGGATGCTGCTCGTCCTGCTCCAGGGGGTCCGGGTGGTCGGCAAGGTGTCGGGCGAACCGGGCCGGGTCAGGGACGCGGCGGAGCAGGCACTGGCACTGCTCGACTGAGAAGAGCGAGGAACGGGCGCCCACGGGGGGCGCCCTTTCTTCGGGGTTCATTCTGGAACGTACGGTCAAGTTCAACACTCGTCAAGGAGCTCTCATGTCCGCACGCTTCACCGACCGCACCGTCCTCGTCACCGGTGCCGGCTCCGGTCTCGGCCGGGCCATCGCGCTCGCCTTCGCCGCCGAGGGCGCGAAGGTCGTCGTCGCCGGCCGTACGGCGGAGTCCCTCGACGGGACGGTCGCCCTGATCGAGGCCGCCGGGGGCACCGCCGCCGCGGTCACCGCCGACGTGTCGAGCGCCGGGTCCACCCGGGAGCTGGTCCGGCGCGCGGTCGAGCTGTACGGCGGCCTGGACGTCGCCGTGAACAACGCGGGGGTCTTCCGGGGCGGCGGCCACAGCGCCGCCGACCTCCCCCTGGAGGACTGGCAGACGCTGCTCGACATCAACGTCACGGGGGTGCTGCACGCCCTCCAGGCCGAGGTCGCCCACATGCGGGCGCACGGCGGCGGGGCCATCGTGAACATCGCGTCCAACCTGGGCCCGCACGTCCGGATCCCCGGGCTCTTCGGCTACCAGGTCTCCAAGGCGGCCGTCTCGGCGCTCACCAGGGCCGCGGCCCTGGACCACATCGGCGACGGGGTCCGGATCAACGCGGTCAGCCCCGGCGCCTCGGAGTCCACGATGTCGCTGCGGCCCGGCGAGACGGAGGCCGAGCGGGAGGTCCGGATGAAGGCGGAGTCGCCGCTCGGCCGCATCTCGTCCGCCGCCGAGGTGGCGGCGGCGGTGCTGTACCTCGCGTCGGACGACGCGGGCTCCGCCGTCGGCACGGACCTGGTGATCGACGGCGGCGTCTCGGCCTGACCCGGCCTTTTCGACTCAGCCCGCGACGGCCGCCGGGTCCATCCAGAAGACCTCCCAGTGGTGGCCGTCCAGGTCGGTGAAGGAACGGCCGTACATGGAGCCCATCTCCAGCGGGTCCTTCGCCGGGCTGCCGCCCGCGGCCAGGGCGCGGTCGGCCAGCTGGTCGACCTTCTCGCGGCTCTCGGCGCTCAGGGTGACGAGGACCTCGGTGGTCTTGGTCGCGTCGGAGACCTCCTTGCCGGGGGCCATGAAGGACTGGAACTTGGGCTCTTCGAGCAGCATCGCGAAGATCGTGTCGCTGATGACCACACAGGCGGTGGTCTCGTCGCTGAACTGCGGGTTCGAGGAGAAACCGAGCTTCTCGAAGAAGGCCTTGCTGGCGTTCACGTCCTTGACGGGCAGGTTCACGAAGATCATCTGCGGGGCCATGGCGCTCTCTCTTCCGTCGTGCGGTGCTGTCGAGGGGTAGACGTGCCCGCCCCTCGGAACTCATCGCTGTCCCGAAGAGTCTTTTCGCTCAGGCGACCGAGCGCAGTTCGAGAGCCGCCAGCGGGACGAACCCGCCGCCCGTGCCCTCCGCCGATCCGCCGCCCAGCCGCTTCAGCAGGGCGAGGGCGACCCGCTCGCCCTGCGCCTTGGCCCGCTCGGCCCGGGGCCCGGCGTGGAGCCCGTCGACGCTCGCGCGCCAGAGCTGCACCCAGCGGCCGAAGTGGGCGGCGGTGAGCGGCCGGGCGGTGTGCACGGCCGCGTGCGGGGCGAAGGGATCGCGCCCGTAGTCGGCCGTACGGAAGAGGGCGCGCTCCCAGAAGTCGGCGATGTGCGGCAGGTGGACCTCCAGGTCGGTCCCGGCGACCTCGGTGAAGAAGGGCCCGATCAGCGGATCGGCGAAGGCGGCGCCGTAGAAGCGGCGCAGCAGCACGTCGAGGTCGCGCCGGTCGCGGATGTCGGGGTTCTCGCGCATGCCCCCAGTGTCCCCGCCGCGCCTCCCTCCCCCAAGTGCCGAAGGTCCCCGGCACGGGCACCGGCACGGGCACCGTCACCGGTGCCGTCACCAGCTCCAGCTCCGGCACCGGCTCCGGCTCCGGCACCCGGCACCGGAGCCCCGGCCCACCCGGCCGCACTTACGACGCCACCGGCCCCCTACGCGCGTAGCTCGTCGTGTAGCACCGCAGGTCCACCGGCCGGCCGGCGCCACCGAGCAGGGCGGCGCCCAGGGGTGTCAGCGTGTGCAGGACCGCGTTGCCGTGGCGGAGGGTCGCGATGAGCCCGGCCTCGCGGAGCACGCCCGCGTGCTGGCTGGCCGAGGCGAGCGACACCCCGGCCCTGCGGGCCAGCTCGCTGGTCGTGCCGCCGTCCCCGATGGCGTGCAGGACGGCCGAGCGGGTCTGGCCGACGAGCTTGGCCAGCGAGGAGCCGCCCGGCGCACGGACGGTCGGCGCCTCGCCGTGCGTGACGGGGTAGACGAGGACCGGCGGCAGCGCGGGATCGCGCAGCACGACCGGGGTGCCCCGGCAGAAGAACGAGGGCTGGAGCAGTAGTCCACGCCCGTCCAGGTGGACGTCCCGGTCGACCGGGTAGTCCGCCTCCAGGACGGGCGCGCGCCAGCGCAGCATCGGCGGCAGCGAGGCGAGCAGCTCCTCGGCGCCGCCGTCCAGGAGCGCCCGGCCGCGGCGGGCCCGGTCGGCCTCGACGCGGGCCCGGATGTGCGGCCAGTACGGTTCGACGGCGGCGCGGTGGTAGCTGCGCAGGGCCCCGACGAGCCGGTCGAAGGGCTCGGCGCCGCCGTCGGCGAGGGCGCGCAGCGAGTGCGGCACGGTCCGGGCGCCGGAGCGGTCGGCGGCGAGCAGCGAGAGTTCGCCGAGCAGCCGGTCCGGTTCGGTGGCCCGGATCGCCTGGATGCCCTCGTCGAGGCCGTGGACGCCTTCGGCGGGCGTCAGGAAGTCGGGAAAATAGCCGCGACTGGGAACGAGCGCGGCGAGGAGCCGGGTCTCACCGCCGAGCCGGAGCCTCGCGTCGGAGCGCCATTCTCCGTACACGACGGAGCCGCGCCGGTCTCTTAAACGGTGAAAGCTCAGAATCGTTTCCCACAGAACATCCGGCCGGGCGGCCGTCCGCACCCCCGCCAAATCGTTCCCGGTGAAATGAATCCGCAGCATGAACGTCCCCACCTGTGCACTCGCAACCACCCCCGACGACGAGTATGCACAGCATCACTGCACGTTACCAGGGTGTTTCAGCCACAGTTGAAAGGCATCGCGGCAATCAGGGGGGAACCGAAAAGCTGTACGGGTCGGACAGGAAACCTTCAGGACCGAGGTGACGTGGTGAAGACCGTGGGGGGCTTTGCCCGTCCGGCGGCGGTCGGCGAGGTTGTGGCTCACCTGTCCGGCATCGGTAAAGGGCGCGGCCTCCGGGTGGGGATCCGGGGGTCGCGCCCGCCCCGTTCTTTGCGCTGAGGAATCCGGGACGCTCAATCCAGGATGTTCAATGCCGAATAATTCAATCCGCCGCAATTGAACATTGACTCACACCAGCTCGACAAGCAACCAAACAAACAGGACGGACACCTCCGCACAAAAGGTGTCCGTCCCGTCTGTTTTTCTGTGAATCCGGAGCCGCCGCCCGTCGGTGAGGGTCAGGACGTGACCGACGGCGGCCCCGGTGGACTCAGCGGCTGTCGCTGCCCTTCGCGCCGGAGGCGGCACGGCCGGCCTCCAGGCGCGCCACCGGGATCCGGAAGGGCGAGCAGGAGACGTAGTCGAGGCCGACCTCGTGGAAGAAGTGCACCGACTCCGGGTCGCCGCCGTGCTCGCCGCAGACACCGAGCTTGATGTCGGGGCGGGTGGCGCGGCCGGCCTGGACGGCGCTGCGGACCAGGGCGCCGACGCCGTCCTTGTCGATGGTCTCGAAGGGGCTGACGCCGAAGATGCCCTTCTCCAGGTACGCCGTGAAGAACGAGGCCTCCACGTCGTCGCGGGAGAAGCCCCAGACCGTCTGCGTCAGGTCGTTGGTGCCGAAGGAGAAGAACTCCGCGGCCTCGGCGATCTGACCGGCGGTCACGGCGGCGCGCGGCAGCTCGATCATGGTGCCGAGCGCGAGCTTCAGCTCGACGCCGGTCTGCGCCCGAACCTCGGCGATGACCTGCTCGGCCTCCTCGCGGACGATCTCCAGCTCCTGGACGGTGCCGACGAGCGGGATCATGATCTCGGCGCGCGGGTCGCCCTTGGCGTCGATGCGGTGGGCCGCGGCCTCCGCGATCGCCCGGACCTGCATGGTGAACAGGCCGGGGATGACCAGGCCGAGGCGGACGCCGCGCAGACCCAGCATCGGGTTCTGCTCGTGCAGGCGGTGCACGGCCTGGAGCAGGCGCAGGTCGTTCTCGTGCGGCTCCTTGCGGGACTCGGCGAGGGCGACGCGCACCGACAGCTCGGTGATGTCGGGCAGGAACTCGTGCAGCGGCGGGTCGAGCAGGCGGACCGTGACGGGCAGCCCGTCCATGGCCTCGAAGAGCTCGATGAAGTCCTGCTTCTGCAGCGGGAGCAGCGCCTTCAGCGACTCCTCGCGCTCGGCGTCCGTGTCGGCGAGGATGAGCCGCTCGACGTACTGGCGGCGCTCGCCGAGGAACATGTGCTCGGTGCGGCACAGGCCGATGCCCTGGGCGCCGAAGCGGCGGGCGCGGGAGGCGTCCTCGGCGTTGTCGGCGTTGGCGCGGACACGCAGGCGGCGGACGCGGTCGGCGTAGGCCATGATCCGGTGGACGGCCTGGACCAGCTCGTCGGCGTCGTCGGCGCCGGCGTGCATGCGGCCCTCGAAGTACTCGACGACCGGGGACGGCACGACGGGTACCTCACCGAGGTAGACCTTGCCGGTGGAGCCGTCGATGGAGACGACGTCGCCCTCCTCGACGACCTGGCCGTCCGGCGTGGTCATCCGGCGGCGCTTGGTGTCGACCTCCAGCTCCTCGGCGCCGCAGACACAGGTCTTGCCCATGCCGCGGGCGACGACGGCGGCGTGCGAGGTCTTGCCGCCGCGGGAGGTGAGGATGCCCTCGGCGGCGATCATGCCGTCCAGGTCGTCCGGGTTGGTCTCGCGGCGGATCAGGATGACCTTCTCGCCGGAGCGGGACCACTTGACGGCCGTGTACGAGTCGAAGACGGCCTTGCCGACGGCGGCACCCGGGGAGGCGGCGATGCCGCGGCCGACCTGCTCGACCTTCGCGTTCTCGTCGAATTTCGGGAACATCAGCTGGGCGAGCTGGGCGCCGTTGACGCGCTGCAGCGCCTCGGCCTCGTCGATCAGGCCCTGGTCCACGAGCTGGGTGGCGATGCGGAAGGCCGCACCGGCGGTGCGCTTGCCGACACGGGTCTGGAGCATCCAGAGCTGGCCGCGCTCGATGGTGAACTCGATGTCGCAGAGATCCTTGTAGTGGGTCTCAAGCGTCTCCATGATGTGCATGAGCTGGTCGTACGACTTCTTGTCGATCGACTCGAGGTCGGCCAGCGGCACGGTGTTGCGGATGCCGGCGACGACGTCCTCGCCCTGCGCGTTCTGCAGGTAGTCGCCGTAGACGCCCTGGTGGCCGGAGGCGGGGTCGCGGGTGAAGGCGACGCCGGTGCCGGAGTCGGGGCCGAGGTTGCCGAAGACCATCGAGCAGACGTTGACGGCGGTGCCGAGGTCGCCCGGGATGCGCTCCTGGCGGCGGTACAGCTTGGCGCGGTCCGTGTTCCAGGAGTTGAAGACGGCCTCGATGGCGAGGTCCATCTGCTCGCGCGGGTCCTGCGGGAAGTCGCGGCCGGTCTGGGCCTTCACGATCTTCTTGAAGTGCTTGACGACCTTCTTGAGGTCGGCGGCGTCGAGGTCGGTGTCGCTGGCGACCTTCTTCGCGGCCTTGGCCTCGTCGAGGGCCTCCTCGAAGAG
This sequence comes from Streptomyces sp. NPDC037410, assembly GCF_055602235.1. Lineage (NCBI taxonomy): Bacteria > Bacillati > Actinomycetota > Actinomycetes > Kitasatosporales > Streptomycetaceae > Streptomyces > Streptomyces sp. NPDC037410. Next base: position 319,959 of record NZ_JBVJWR010000001.1, read on the forward strand.
CTCGCCGTCGACGCCGAGGACGGTCTTGCCGAACATCTGGATGAGCCGGCGGTACGAGTCCCACGCGAAGCGGTCGTTGTCGGCCTGGCGGGCGAGGCCGGTCACCGACTCGTCGGAGAGGCCGATGTTGAGGACCGTGTCCATCATGCCCGGCATGGAGAACTTGGCGCCCGAGCGGACGGAGACGAGCAGCGGGTCGTCGGCCTGGCCGAGCTTCTTGCCCATCTGCTGCTCGAGGGCGTCGAGGTGCGCGCTCACCTCGTCGCGGAGCTCGACGGGCTCGGAGCCGCTCTCGAGGTAGACCTTGCACGCCTCGGTGGTGATCGTGAAGCCCGGAGGCACCGGCAGGCCGAGGTTGGTCATCTCGGCGAGGTTGGCGCCCTTGCCACCGAGCAGGTCCTTCAGGTCCCTGTTGCCCTCGGTGAAGTCGTACACGAACTTCTGATCAATGTTTCCCGACACGGGTCTCGACTCCTCGACGACTCGGTTGGCTGCCCTGACGGCGAGGAACATACCCAGATCGAAGGCTTCTGGGGAGGTACGCCTGCCGGACACCCGGTCTTAACCACCCATCCGCCAGCACTTCGAAAGTTACCGAGCCGAACATTCCGGTTTCAGACCCCGAAGGCCAGCAGGCCCAAATCAGGGCCGATTCGCTCATCTGAGCGCCTAAACACCTCACTTGCGTTCAACTCTTGAACACAAAAGGGGTGGCACTCAGTGCCACCCCTTCAGTTCCTACAGTCACCCGTAACATGCTCATCTGAGCACCACCCACCTCAAGGGTGGCGAGGATCACTCCCCCGGAAGGGGCCGAATCTCAGCCGCCGGACGTGTCCAGCTCGGCGTCCTCGCTCACTCCGGCGCAGTCATATGGGTCCTTCAGCCAGCCATCCGGCAGGACAACCCGGTTGTTTCCGGACGTACGACCCCGGGGGCCGTCCGCACCCACCGGCCACGGCTGGTCCAGGTCGAGCTCGCTCAACTGAGCGCGCAGCTCCTCCAGGGACGAGGTGATCGCGAGCTTCTTGCGCATCTCGGAACCCACCGAGAAGCCCTTCAGGTACCAGGCGACATGCTTCCGGAAGTCGATGACACCGCGTGCCTCGTCGCCGAGCCACTCGCCGAGCAGCCGCGCGTGCCGCACCATCGTGTCGGCGACCACCCGGAGCCCGGGCTCCGCGTACGCGCCGGTGCCCTCGAAGCCCGCCACCAGGTCCCCGAAGAGCCACGGGCGGCCCAGGCAGCCCCGGCCCACGACGACGCCGTCACAGCCCGTCTCGCGCATCATCCGCAGGGCGTCGCCGGCCGACCAGATGTCGCCGTTGCCGAGCACCGGGATCTCCGGCACGTGCTCCTTGAGCCGCGCGATCGCGTCCCAGTCGGCCGTGCCGCCGTAGTGCTGCGCCGCCGTCCGCCCGTGCAGGGCGATCGCCGTGACGCCCTCCTCGACCGCGATCCGGCCGGCGTCGAGGTAGGTGATGTGGTCGTCGTCGATGCCCTTGCGCATCTTCATCGTGACCGGCAGATCGCCCGCGTTCGTCACGGCCTCGTGGAGGATCGCCCGCAGCAGCGGCCGCTTGTAGGGCAGGGCCGAGCCGCCGCCCTTGCGCGTCACCTTGGGGACCGGGCAGCCGAAGTTCAGGTCGATGTGGTCGGCCAGGTCCTCGTCGACGATCATCCGCACGGCCTTGCCGACCGTCACCGGGTCCACCCCGTACAGCTGGATGGAGCGCGGCTTCTCCGTCTCGTCGAAGCGGATGAGCTGCATCGTCTTCTCGTTGCGCTCGACCAGGGCGCGCGTCGTGATCATCTCGCTCACGAACAGCCCCTTGCCGCCGCTGAACTCACGGCAGAGGGTACGGAAGGGGGCGTTGGTGATGCCGGCCATGGGGGCGAGCACCACCGGCGGCTGCACGATGTGCGGCCCGATGGCGAGAGGGGTGAACGCGGTCATTCGGCCATTGTCCCGCACTGCGGAGTTTCTTAGACAGCCATACGATCCGCACATGCCCGAGCTCACACGCGGTCGCCGCCTCGTCGTCCTCGCGATCTGCTGCATGAGCCTGCTGATCGTCAGCCTGGACAACACCGCGCTCAACGTCGCCCTGCCCGCCATGCGCCGCGATCTCGGCGCCACCGTCGCCGGCATGCAGTGGGTCATCGACGCCTACACCCTGGTCCTCGCCTCCCTGCTGATGCTCGCGGGCTCCACCGCCGACCGGATCGGCCGCCGCAAGGTCTTCGTCACCGGCCTGGCCGTCTTCGCGCTCGGCTCCCTGCTCTGCTCCCTCGCGCCGAACCTGGAGGCCCTGATCGCCTTCCGGGCCGTCCAGGCCGTGGGCGGCTCGATGCTCAACCCGGTCGCCATGTCGATCATCACCAACACCTTCACGGAACCGGCGGAACGCGCGCGTGCCATCGGCGTCTGGGGCGGGGTCGTCGGCGTCTCCATGGCCGCGGGACCGCTGGTGGGCGGTGCGCTCGTCCAGTCGGTCGACTGGCGGGCGATCTTCTGGGTGAACCTGCCGGTCGCCCTCGCCGCCCTCCTCCTGACCCTGCGGTACGTCCCCGAGTCCCGCGCGCCCAGGCCCCGGCGCCCCGACCCGGTCGGGCAGCTCCTGGTGACGGTGCTCCTCGGCTCCCTCACGTACGCGATCATCGAGACCGACCCGCTGTTCGCCGGGATCGCGGCCGTCGCGCTCGCCGGGCTCCTGTTCTACGAGCCCCGGCGCCGCGAGCCCCTCATCGACCTGCGGTTCTTCCGCAGCGCGCCGTTCAGCGGGGCCACCGTCATCGCCGTCTGCGCCTTCGCGTCGCTGGGCGGCTTCCTCTTCCTGAACACGCTCTACCTCCAGGACGTGCGCGGGCTCTCCCCGCTGTCCGCCGGGCTCTGGATGCTGCCGATGGCCGGCATGACCTTCGTCTTCGCCCCGCTGTCGGGCCGCCTCACGGGGGCACGCGGGCCGCGCCCCTCGCTGCTGCTCGCGGGGACGGCGATGGCGGCCGGGCCGCTGCTCTTCGCGGCCTTCGCGGCCGAGACGAGCGACTGGCTGCTCCTCACCGGGTACGTGGTCTTCGGCATCGGCTTCGGCCTGGTGAACGCCCCGATCACGAACACCGCCGTCTCCGGGATGCCCCGCGCGCAGGCCGGGGTGGCGGCGGCGGTGGCCTCGACGAGCCGCCAGGTGGGGCAGACGCTGGGCGTCGCGGTGATCGGCACGGTCCTGGCGGCGGGGCTCGGCGCGACGCCGCACGCGGACGCGCTCGTGGCGGCGGCCCGCCCCGGCTACTGGATCATCACGGGCTGCGGTGTCGCCGTCCTGGCGGTCGGCGCGCTGACCAGCGGCCAGTGGGCGCGGCGCACGGCGGAGCGGACGGCGCGGTGCCTGGCGCCGGAGGGTTCGGCGGAGGACGGACCCCGGGGTTCGGCGGAGGGCGGGCCTCAGGCGATGGCCAAGGCCCCCTCGACCTGACCTCGGCTCTCCCGGACCACCAGGTCGAGGAGGCGGGCGACGCCGGCCTGGGTGGCGTCGTCGACGGGGACGTACGTGACGAGGTGGGTCCCGGCGTTCGGGCCGAGCCAGAGGTTGGTGTGCTCGAAGCCGAGCAGTCCGACGCGGGCGTTGCGGATCATCTTCACGCGGCCGCCGGGGGCGACCACCTCGTGCCGGGCCCAGAGCTCGCGGAACTCGGGCGAGGCCTCTTCGAGGCGGCGTACGAGCTCCTTCCAGGCGGGTTCGGCCAGGTGCTCGGCCATGGCGGCGCGGAGCTTCCCGGCGAGCGCGCGCATGACCTCGGGCAGGTCGGTGACCGAGGCCCGGAACTCCTCGTTCGTGAAGGCCAGCCAGAGGCTGTTGCGGTCCTCGCGGGGCAGCGCGTCCAGGTCGCAGAAGAGCTTCCCGAAGGTGCGGTTGTGGGCCAGGAAGTCGTAGCGGCTGTTCTGGATGGCGGCCGGGACGGGCTCCAGCTGGTCGAGGAGCCGGCGCAGGGTGGGCGTGACGACGGAGCAGGGCGCCTCGGGGTGCGGGTCCGTCGCCCCGGCGAGGGCGAAGAGGTGGCTGCGCTCGGTCGGGTCGAGGAGCAGGGCCCCGGCGAGGGCGTCGAGGACCTGCGGGGAGACCTGGATGTCCCGGGCCTGTTCGAGCCAGGTGTACCAGGTGACGCCGACGGCGGAGAGGTGCGCGACCTCCTCGCGGCGCAGTCCGGGGGTGCGGCGGCGCCGGCCCCGGGGCAGGCCGACCTCTTCGGGGGTGACGCGCTCGCGCCGGCTGCGCAGGAAGGCGGCGAGCTCGTGCCGCCGCACGTCCTGTCCGGATCCACTCATCGCCATGACGGTCATGCCTCCAGCGTGCCGGGGTGCTCAGCCGGTTTCCAGGTAGTGCTTGTACCAGGATAAAGACACTCTGGTACCAGGCTGAGCGGAGGCGGAGGCTCGGTCACGTGACTACGACCTCCCCTTCCGTCCGTACGGCCGCCCCGACCGGCGGCCGGTCCCCCGCGCTCGGCGCCCTCGGCCTGTCCACCGTCCTCCTCGGCGCCGCGCTCCCCCTCATCGACTTCTTCATCGTCAACGTCGCCCTGCCGTCCATCGACGAGGACCTGGCCGCGGGACCCGCGCTCCTGGAGTTGGTCGTCGCCGGGTACGGCCTGGCGTACTCGGTGCTGCTCGTCCTCGGCGGGCGGCTCGGCGACCTCTTCGGCCGCCGCCGGCTCTTCCTCGCCGGCATGGCCGCCTTCGGACTGACCTCGCTGGCCTGCGGACTCGCCCCGGACGCCTGGACGCTGGTCGCGGCGCGGGTGGCGCAGGGCGCGGCGGCGGCGCTGATGCTGCCGCAGGTGCTCGCGACCATCCACTCCTCGACGGAGGGGCCGCGCCGGGCGAGGGCGCTCAGCCTGTACGGGGCGACCGCCGGTCTCTCGATGGCGGCCGGTCAGATCCTGGGCGGGGTCCTGGTGACCGCGGACATCGCGGGCTCCGGCTGGCGTGCGGTGTTCCTGGTGAACGTGCCGGTCGCGGTGGCGGGCCTGGCCCTCGCCCTCCGTGCCGTGCCGGAGACCCGCTCGGACCGGCCGGCGCCGGTGGACGTGCCGGGCACGCTGCTCCTGGCGCTCGCGCTGCTCTCCCTGCTCGCGCCGCTGACGGAGGGCCGGGCGGCGGGCTGGCCGCTGTGGACCTGGGTGTCGCTGGCGGTGTTCCCGTTCGCGACGGGGGCGTTCTGGTGGGTGGAGCGGCGGGCGGACCGCCGGGGCGCGGTGCCGCTGGTGCCGCCGAGCCTGCTCGCCCTGGTCCCGCTGCGGCGCGGGCTGATGGTGGTGCTGCCGCTCTCGCTGGGCTTCAGCGGCTTCATGTTCGTGATCGCGGTGGCGCTCCAGCAGGGCCTGGAGATGGGCGCGGTGGCCTCGGGCCTGGCGTTCGTGCCGATGGCGCTGGCGTTCTTCGGCGCCTCGCTGGCGGGGCCGCGGCTCGTACGGCGCTGGGGCACCCGGGTGGTGCCGGTGGGTGCCGTGCTCCAGGGTCTCGGCGTCGCCGCGGTCGTCTGGTCGGTGGGCAGCGACTGGCAGGGTCTTTCGGTCGGGGACCTGGTGCCGGGCATGGCGGTGGCGGGTCTCGGCCAGGGACTCCAGCTGCCGGTGCTCTTCCGGGTGGTGCTCTCCGAGGTGCCGTCGGAGCGGGCGGGCGTGGGCAGCGGGGTGATGGTGACGACGCAGCAGTCGGCGCTGACGCTGGGCGTGGCGACGCTCGGTTCGCTCTTCCTCTCGCTGGCCTCCTCCCCGGCGGAGATGGGGACGGCGCTGCGGACGACGCTCCTGGTCCAGCTGGGTGTGGTGGCGCTGACGCTGCTGCTGAGCCTGCGCCTTCCCCGCACCGTGCGGTGACCTCGAAGAGTGAAGGATGGAGTGACAGATATTGAAATCTGTCATCGCACATGTCATGGTTGTTCCATGACGACGAACAACAAGCCCTCCGTCCCCACCCGTCCCCTCGGCACCACCGGCCCCACCGTCTCCGCCCTCGGCCTCGGCTGCATGGGCATGTCCGCCCTCTACGGCGAGGCCGACCGCGCCGAGTCGATCGCGACGATCCACGCCGCCCTCGACGCCGGGGTCACCCTGCTCGACACGGGCGACTTCTACGGCATGGGCCACAACGAGCTGCTCATCAACGAAGCACTGCGGACCGCGCCGGCCGCCGCCCGCGAGCAGGCGCTGACCAGCGTGAAGTTCGGCGCCCTGCGCACGGTCGAGGGCGGCTTCACCGGCTACGACGGCCGCCCGGCCGCCGTGAAGAACTTCGCGGCGTACTCGCTCCAGCGCCTCGGCACCGACCACATCGACGTCTACCGGATCGCCCGCGTCGACCCCGACGTGCCGATCGAGGAGACCGTCGGCGCCATCGCCGAGCTGGTCGAGGCGGGGCACGTGAAGCACATCGGCCTCTCCGAGGTCGGCGCGGACACCCTGCGCCGTGCGGCCGCCGTCGCCCCGATCGCCGACCTCCAGATCGAGTACTCGCTGATCTCCCGCGGCATCGAGGACAAGATCCTGCCGACCGCCCGCGAGCTGGGCATCGGCGTCACCGCGTACGGAGTGCTCTCCCGCGGCCTGATCAGCGGCCACTTCACCCGGGAGCGCGAGCTGGCCCCGGGCGACTTCCGCGGCTTCAGCCCGCGCTTCCAGGGCGAGAACCTCGACCGGAACCTGGACCTGGTGGACCGGCTGCGCGCGGTCGCCGAGGCCAAGGGCGTCACGGTCGCCCAGACCGCCATCGCCTGGGTGCTGGCCCAGGGCGCAGACATCGTCCCGCTGGTCGGCGCCCGCCGCCGCGACCGGCTCGCCGAGGCCCTCGGCGCCCTGGACGTCACGCTCGACGCCGCCGACCTGGCCGCGATCGAGCAGGCCGTCCCGGCGGGCGCGGCGGTCGGCGCCCGCTACCCGGAGGCCCAGATGGCCCACCTGGACAGTGAGCACTGACGGGTACTGTCATTCCATGGCCACGACCGAGACCCTGACCGCCGAGCGCATCCTCGAAGCCACCGAGGAGGTGCTCCGGCGCTACGGCCCGGCGAAGGCCACGGTCGTCGACGTGGCGCGGGTCCTCGGTGTGAGCCATGGCAGCGTGTACCGCCACTTCCGCACGAAGGCGGCACTGCGCGAGGCGGTCACCGAGCGGTGGCTGGAGCGGACGATCGTGGCGCTCGGGCCGTACGTCGAGGCGGGGGGCCCGGCCGACGAGCGGCTGACCGGCTGGCTGACGGCCCTGTTCGCCCTGAAGCGCAAGAAGGCGGGCGGCGATCCGGAGCTGATGGCCACGTTCCAGGTGCTGATCGGCGAGAACAGCGCGGTGGTCGACCGGCACGAGGAGCATCTCGTCGGGCAGATCGCCCGGATCCTGGAGGACGGCCACCGCGAGGGCCTGTTCGCGGCGCCCGAGCGGGACGTCACGGCGACGGCCCGTGCGGTCTTCCACGCCACGGACCGCTTCCACAACCCGGCGCACGCGGCCGACTGGTCGGCCCCGGACGTCGAGGACGCGTTCACCGGGGTCGTGGCCCTCGTACAGCGCGCCCTGCGGGCCTGAAAAGCCATTTGAAGATCATTTGGCCTGGAGTTTTCCCTTCCCTGTCCGGTTCATGACTAGCCTTCCCCCGCACCGCGACCGCAAGACCACAGAAACACCCAGGGGGAACCATGACCACGCCCGCACCCGCCAAGCCGGCCCGATCAGGCGGGGCCTCCGCGATCGGGTGGGTCCTCACCATCGGCCTCAACGTCGTCGCGCCGATCCTCACGTACAACACGCTCACGGAGGATCACGGCTGGTCCGAGTTCTCCGCCCTGCTCCTCAGCAGCGCCTGGCCCGTCCTCGACACCGCGATCATGGCCGCCTGGCGCCGCAAGATCGACGAGTTCGCCATGGTCACCCTGGTCTTCCTGGTGATCACGGCCGTCGTCTCGCTGGTCGGCGCACACACCGCCCGCTCGCTCCTCATCAAGGACTCGGCGATCACGGGCCTGTTCGGCCTGCTCTGCCTGGGGACGCTGCTCGCCCCGCGGCCGCTGATGTTCTACTTCGGCCGCAAGTTCGCGACCGACGGCACCCCGGCGAGCACGGCCTGGTGGAACGGCATGTGGCAGTTCGAGGGCTTCCGCTCCACGATGCGCACGATGACGCTGGTGTGGGGCGTGGCGTACGTGATCGAGGCCCTCGTCCGCATCGCCCTGGCGTACGTGCTGCCGACCAAGACCATGGTCACGCTCAGCCCGATCATGATCTACGGAGTCCTGGGCGCCGTCGGCATCTGGACCGGCTGGTTCGGCAAGCGCCGCGCGGCCGAGGGGGCCCGGCGCGCGGCCGAGGCGGAGGCGGCCGCCGCCGCTGCCGCGCCCGCGACCGCCTGAGGTACGAGACACGGGAAAGCCCCCGGTTCCGATGTCGGAACCGGGGGCTTTCCCGCGCACACGCTCAGATTCAGCAGCCCAGCAGGCGGCTGCCCAGGTAGCCCTGGATCTGGTCGAGGGAGACGCGCTCCTGCTTCATGGTGTCGCGCTCGCGCACGGTCACCGCGTTGTCCTCGAGGGTGTCGAAGTCGACGGTGACGCAGTACGGGGTGCCGATCTCGTCCTGGCGGCGGTAGCGGCGGCCGATGGCGCCGGCGTCGTCGAACTCGATGTTCCAGTTCTGGCGCAGGTCCGCCGCGAGGCCCTTGGCCTTCGGGGAGAGCTGCGCGTTGCGGGAGAGCGGGAGGACCGCGACCTTGATCGGGGCCAGGCGGTGGTCGAGGCGCAGCACGGTGCGCTTCTCCATGACGCCCTTGGCGTTCGGGGCCTCGTCCTCGATGTACGCGTCGAGCAGGAAGGCGAGCATGGCGCGGCCGACACCGGCGGCGGGCTCGATGACGTACGGCGTGTAGCGCTCGCCGGACTCCTGCTCCAGGAACGTCAGGTTGGCGCCGGAGGCCTTGGAGTGCGCGTTGAGGTCGTAGTCGGTGCGGTTGGCGACGCCCTCGAGCTCGCCCCACTCGCTGCCGCCGAACTGGAAGCGGTACTCGATGTCGGCGGTGCGCTTCGAGTAGTGGGAGAGCTTCTCCTGCGGGTGCTCGAACCAGCGCATGTTCTCCTCACGGAGACCCAGGCCGGTGTACCAGTTCCAGCGCTGCTGCATCCAGTACTCCTGCCACTCCTCGTCCTCGCCCGGCTTGACGAAGAACTCCATCTCCATCTGCTCGAACTCGCGCGTGCGGAAGATGAAGTTGCCCGGAGTGATCTCGTTCCGGAAGGACTTGCCCATCTGCGCGATGCCGAACGGGGGCTTCTTGCGCGAGGTGGTCAGCACCTGGGAGAAGTTGGTGAAGATGCCCTGGGCGGTCTCGGGACGCAGGTACGCGACGGAGCCGGTGTCCTGGGTCGGGCCGAGGTGCGTGGAGAGCAGGCCGGAGAACTGCTTGGGCTCGGTGAAGGTGCCCTTGTTGCCGCAGTTCGGGCAGTTGAGGTCGGTGAGGCTCTCGGGGAGACGGCCGTGCTTCTCCTCGTACGCCTCCTCCAGGTGGTCGGCGCGGAAGCGCTTGTGGCAGGAGGTGCACTCGGTCAGCGGGTCGGTGAAGGTCGCGACGTGACCGGACGCCTCCCACACCTCGGTGGCCAGGATGACGGACGAGTCGATGCCGACGACGTCCTCGCGCGCGGTGACCATGTAACGCCACCACTGGCGCTTCAGGTTCTCCTTCAGCTCGACACCCAGCGGTCCGTAGTCCCAGGCGGCACGCTGGCCACCGTAGATCTCGCTGCACGGGTAGACGAAGCCACGGCGCTTGCTCAGGCTGACGATGGTGTCGATCTTGTCGGCGGCCACGGTGCTCTCTTCATTACGACGACGAAGTGCGAATGCCACAGGTTACCGGCGCGCACGCCCCCCGTATCAAATCGGTTCCGCAGGGGCCGCCCCCGACCAGCGGCAATTGACAACCGTTTCCATCTTTGTTGAAAATGACTGTCATGAACGTACGCCGACTGATACCCCCGACCGCCGTCGCCGGAGCCGTCGCCCTCGGGCTCGTCACCCTCTCCGCCTGCGGCGGAAGCTCCGAGGCGACCGACAAGAACAGCGGCGGCAAGCTGGACGTCGTGGCGTCGTTCTACCCGATGCAGTTCCTGGCCGAGCAGATAGGCGGCGGCCACGTCGCCGTGAACACGCTCACCAAGCCCGGCGTCGAGCCGCACGACCTGGAGCTCAAGCCCAAGCAGATCGGCGAGCTCGCCGACGCCGACGTCATCCTCTACCTCAAGGGCATCCAGCCCGCCGTCGACGACGCCATCGCCCAGGCCGGCGTGAAGAACACCGTCGACGCCACCACCCTCACCAAGCTCGAAGAGCACGGCACCGAGGTCGGCCACGACCACGGTCACAGCGACGCCCATGAGTCCGAGGCCGGCGCGGACCCCCACGTCTGGCTCGACCCCGTGAAGTACGCCGAGGTCGCCAAGGGCGTCGGCAGCGCCCTGGAGAAGGCGGACCCGGACCACGCCGCCGACTACGAGAAGAACACCGAAGCCCTCGTGAAGAAGCTCGGCGACCTGGACACCGAGTTCGAGACCGGCTTGAAGAACACCGCCACGAAGACCTTCATCACCACCCACTCCGCCTTCGGCTACCTCGCCGAGCGCTACGGCCTGGAGCAGGAGGGCATCTCCGGCATGGACCCCGAGTCCGAGCCGAGCCCCTCCCGCATCAAGGAACTCCAGGACATCGCGAAGCACGACAAGGTCTCCACCGTCTTCTTCGAGACCCTCGCGAGCGACAAGACCGCGAAGACCCTCGCGACCGACACCGGTCTGAAGACCGACGTCCTCGACCCCCTTGAGGGAATCACGGACAAGTCCAAGGGCGATGACTACATCGAGGTCATGCAGTCGAACCTCGCCGCGCTGAAGACCGCGCTCGGCGCCGAGTAGGAGGCCACCTCGTGAGCGACGACCAGACCGTCATCTCCGTCCGCGGCGCCACCGCCGCCCTCGGCGCCCGCCCCGTCCTCAGGGGCGTCGACCTCACCGTCCGCCGCGGCGAGGTCGTCGCGCTGCTCGGCGCCAACGGCTCCGGCAAGTCCACCGCCGTCCGCGCGATCATCGGCCAGGTCCCGCTGACCGGCGGCACGATCGAGCTGTTCGGCACCGAGCGGAAGCGGTTCCGCGACTGGGCCCGCATCGGATACGTACCGCAGCGCACCACGGCGTCCGCCGGGGTGCCGGCCACCGTCCGGGAGGTCGTCGCCTCCGGCCGCCTCGCCCGCCGCAGGTTCGGCCTGCCGACCAAGGCCGACAAGGCCGCCGTCCACCGGGCGATGGAGCTGGTCGGCCTCGCCGACCGCGCCCAGGACTCCGTCACCGCCCTCTCCGGCGGCCAGCACCAGCGGGTCCTGATCGCCCGCGCGCTCGCCTCCGAGCCCGAACTCCTGATCATGGACGAGCCGATGGCCGGCGTGGACCTCGGGAGCCAGGAGATCCTCGCCGCGACCCTGCGCGAGCAGGTGGCGGGCGGCACGTCGGTCCTCCTCGTCCTGCACGAGCTGGGCCCCCTCGAGCCCCTCATCGACCGCGCGGTCGTCCTGCGCGACGGCTGCGTCGTCCACGACGGCCCGCCGCCCGAGGCCGTCGGCCAGCACGCCCTGCCCGGCCACGACCACGTCCACCCCCACGCGGCCGACCAGCCGCTCCGTACGGGACTGCTGACCTGATCATGGACTTCCTCGAACCCGCCTTCATGCAGCGGGCACTGCTCGCCGCCGTCCTCGTCGGCATCACCGCGCCCGCCGTCGGCATCTATCTCGTGCAGCGCCGCCAGGCCCTGATGGGCGACGGCATCGGCCACGTCGCCATGACGGGCGTCGGCCTCGGCTTCCTCCTGAACTCCAGCCCGGTCTGGATGGCGACCCTCGTCGCCGTCGCGGGCTCGATCGCGATGGAGCTGATCCGGGCGTACGGGAAGACCCGCGGCGACCTCGCGCTCGCGCTGCTCTTCTACGGCGGCATGGCCGGCGGCGTCCTGCTGATCAACCTCTCGTCGACCGGTTCCAACGCCAACCTGAGCTCGTACCTCTTCGGCTCGCTCTCCACCGTCTCGACGGCGGACATCACCGCGATCAGCGTCCTCGCCGCCTTCGTGGTCCTGGTCACGGTCGGCCTGCGCCGGCAGCTCTTCGCGGTCAGCCAGGACGAGGAGTTCGCCCGGGTCACCGGCCTGCCGGTCCGCGCCCTGAACCTGCTCGTCGCGGTCACCGCCGCGGTGACGGTCACCGTCGCCATGCGCGTCGTGGGCCTGCTCCTGGTCAGCGCGCTGATGGTGGTGCCGGTGGCGGCCGCCCAGCAGCTGTCGAAGTCCTTCCGCGCGACCTTCGTCCTCGCGGTGGCGACCGGCATCACGGTCACCCTGGCGGGCACGGTCACCTCGTACTACCAGGACGTGCCCCCCGGCGCGACGATCGTCCTGTACGCGATCGGGATCTTCATCGTCCTGACCCTGCTCGCCACCCCGCTCGCCAAGCGGCGGGCCAAGGCCGCCGCGCAGGCCACCGCGGACTGCGACACCCGCTGCGTTCCGGCCAGCCGGCGGCCGACGGACGATGTGAAGGTCTGATCCACGACTGATCCCGGGGGCACGGGGGACTGGCAGAATGGCGGGGCAGACAAGCATTCAAGGAGGCCCCCGTGGCAACGGCAGGACCCCCCGTACGCGGCCGCTCCACCAAGCAGCGGGCCGCGGTGTCCGCTGCGCTGAGCGAGGTGGACGAGTTCCGCAGCGCCCAGGAGCTGCACGACATGCTCAAGCACCGCGGCGACTCCGTAGGCCTCACCACCGTCTACCGCACGCTCCAGTCCCTCGCGGACGCGGGCGAGGTCGACGCGCTGCGCACCAGCGAAGGCGAGACGGTCTACCGCCGCTGCTCCACCGGCGACCACCACCACCATCTGGTCTGCCGCGTCTGCGGCAAGGCCGTGGAGGTGGAGGGCCCGATGGTGGAGCAGTGGGCCGAGACGATCGCGTCGGAGCACGGCTTCGTGAACGTGGCGCACACCGTCGAGATCTTCGGTACCTGCGCGGACTGCGCCGGGAAGTGACCTGACATACGAAGGGCCCGCACCGAAACGATTCGGTGCGGGCCCTTCACATGTCAGGTCCGTCTGTCACGTCACAGGCGGGTGAGGTTCCGGTCCAGGAACGCGCGGAGCCGGTCGACGTCGGCGGGGTCGGCGAAGCCGCGCTTGGGCAGGGCGCCCACTCCGACGCGGCCCTTGTCGGCGGAGAGCAGCACGAACTGCGTGGGCGTCTCGGCGTACCGGTTCAGGAGCCGCCAGCGCTGGACGATCTCGCTGTCGCGGCTGCTCCAGCGCACGCTGTCCTCGTCCACCCGGGCCCGGAACTCCCCCTGCCGCCCGATCAGGGCGTACATCTGCCGGGTCGTGAGCCACCGCGCGAGCGGCCCGAGGACCAGGAGCAGCAGCACGAGCCCCGCCATGCGCGCGGCCCCCGCGGGCTTCGGGTCACCGGGCCCGAACAGTTCGAGGAGCAGCACGAGGGTCCCCAGGACCGCGACGATCCGCATCACCCGCAGCAGCCACCGGAACCAGCCGTACTTCATCTGTACGTCCACGGCATCGGCCACGTCCGCGCGCGTCGGCGTGTAGACGAGCTCCATCGACCCCCCTCCCACGGCCGGAGGCCCTACGCCTTGTCGAGGACGGCGAGGTCGGCCGGGTCGACGCCGCCGAAGCGGCGGTCGCGCTGGGCGTACTCGATGCAGGCCCGCCACAGGTCACGGCGGTCGAAGTCGGGCCACAGCACGTCCTGGAAGACCATCTCGGCGTACGCGCTCTGCCAGATCAGGTAGTTGGAGGTGCGCTGCTCGCCGCTGGGCCGCAGGAAGAGGTCCACGTCCGGCATGTCCGGGTAGTAGAGGTACTTCTGGATGGTCTTCTCGGTGATCTTCGAGGGTTCGAGGCGGCCCGCCTTCACGTCCTCGGCCATCGCCTGCGCCGCGTCCGTGAGCTCCGCGCGGCCGCCGTAGTTCATGCAGAAGTACAGCGTGAGCCTGGTGTTGTCCTTGGTCTGCTCCTGCGCGATCTGGAGCTCCTTGGCGACGGACTTCCACAGCTTGGGCATCCGGCCGACCCAGCGGACCCGGATGCCGAGCTCGTCGAGCTGGTCGCGGGTCTTGCGGATGAAGTCGCGGTTGAAGTTCATCAGGAAGCGGACCTCTTCGGGCGAGCGCTTCCAGTTCTCGGTGGAGAAGGCGTACAGCGAGATCGCCCCCACGCCCATCTCGATCGCGCCCTGGAGGACGTCGAGGACCTGCTCGGCGCCGACCTTGTGCCCCTCGGTGCGCGGCAGGCCGCGCTCCTTGGCCCAGCGGCCGTTGCCGTCCATGACGATCGCGACGTGCTCCGGCACCAGCTCGGTCTGGAGCTTCGGCGGGCGGGCGCCGGACGGGTGCGGCTCGGGGGTCCTGTACTCCCGACGCTGGCGCCCGAGGAGTCGTGCGATGGCCATGAGTGGTCTCTCCTAGCTTTTCTCTACATAACGCAGGGAGCGCAGGCCGCGCTCCAGGTGCCAGTGCAGATAGGCGGACACGAGTCCGCTGCCCTCCCTGACGTGACGCGGCTCGCACGCGTCCGCCGTCGCCCAGTCGCCGGTGAGCAGCGCGCTGAGCAGGCCGATGGCCTCCGGAGAGGGTACGACGCTTCCGGGCACCCGGCAGTCGCCGCATATGACCCCGCCCGCTGCGACCGAAAAGAACCGGTTGGGCCCGTGGAGTCCGCATTTCGCACAGTCCTCGAAGCTGGGCGCGTAGCCGTTCACGGCGAGGGAGCGGAGGAGGAAGGCGTCCAGGATGAGGTGGGGCGCGTGCTCGCCCCGGGAGAGCGTCCGCAGGCCGCCGACGAGCAGCAGATACTGCTGCACGGCGGGCTCGCCCTCGTGATCGGTGAAGCGTTCCGCCGTTTCCAGCATGGCCGTGCCGGCGGTGTAGCGGGCGTAGTCGGTGACGATCCCGCTGCCGTACGCGGCGATGGTCTCGCTCTGCGTGCACAGCGGCAGCCCGCGTCCGATCAGCTCACTCCCCCGGGCGAAGAACTGCACGTCCACGTGCGAGAAGGGTTCGAGGCGCGCCCCGAACTTCGACTTCGTCCGGCGCACGCCGCGCGCGACGGCGCGTACGCGGCCGTGACCGCGCGTGAGGAGCGTGATGATGCGGTCCGCTTCGCCCAGCTTCTGGGTGCGCAGCACGATGCCGTCGTCGCGGAACAGACTCATGTCCCCCATTCTCGCGTACGCCGACGGAGCCCCGGGCCGGTACCCGGGGCTCCGTCATGGGTGAGTGGCGGCTCAGTAGCCGCCGGCGTGGACGAGGTGTCCGTAGTAGCGCCCGGCGACGGGAGCGTTCGGGTCGCCCGCGAAGCCGTACGAGGCGGGCTGGGCCGCGGCGTCGGCGCGGAGCTTGGCGGCCACCTGGGCGGGGGTCATGCCGGCGCACGGCCCGGCGGCGACGCACAGCGCGGCCGTGCCGGTCACGTGCGGGGTGGCCATGGAGGTGCCGGAGAGGACGGTCGTGCCGCCGCCGTTGCGCGTGGACTGGATGCACACGCCGGGACCGGCGATGGCGTGGGCGGCGTCCGCGGCGCTGACGGCGAAGCTGGAGAAGTCCGCCGCGGTGTCGTCGACGTCGCTCCGGCAGGTCGCGGCGGCGCCGCCGCCGGGCTGCCCGTTGAAGTCGGCCGCGGCGGTCACGGTGAGGACCTCGTCGTAGGCGGCCGGGGTGTGGCGGGCCAGGTCGTCGGTGCTGTTCCCGGCCGCGACCACCAACGTGACGCCGGCCTGCTTCACCAACCGGCAGATCGCCTGGTGCTCGGCGTCGTTGTTGCTGAGGCCGCAGTTGCCGTCGTCGGCGCCGTCGCCGCCGAGGCTCATGTTCGCGACCTTGATGCCGAGCCCGGCGGCGTTCCGCGCCACCCAGTCGAGCCCGCAGACGATGTTGGAGGTGAACCCGCTGCCGTTCGCGCCGAGCACCTTCACCGAGTAGAGCCGGGCGCCGGGCGCGACCCCGACGACGTCGTCGCCGTTGTCCCGGGCGGCGACCGTACCGGCCACATGGGTGCCGTGGCCGTTGTTGTCCCGGTAGGCGTTGGGCCGGAAGGGGTTCATGCAGTTGTACCCGCCGGCCACGTTGAGATCGCGGTGCCCGGTGTCGATCCCGGTGTCGAGGATCGCCACCGCCGTGTTGACGGAACCGGACCCGTTCCCGGCGGCCGTGCTGCTCGCGTCGGCCTGGATCCGGTCCGCTCCGGTCGGCAGCACCTGCGCGAGGGCCTGCACGGGCCGGTCGGGCGACACCGACTTCACGTTCGGGTCCGCCCGCAGCGCGGCCACCTGGGACTCCGGCACCACCGCCGAGTACCCGACCAGCGCATGGCTGTACCGGAAGCCCGCCCGCACCCCGTGGTCCCGCCCGTGCGCCTGCACGACCTCGTCGAGCCGGCCCCGTTCGGAGTCCTTCAGGACGATCACGTACCGCCCCTCGGGCTCCGCCGCCCGCGCCCCGCCAAGTCCCCCCGCCAGCAACGCTCCTGCCGCCGCGGACACCGCCGCCAGCCGGTACGCCGGTCTCGCGACCCGCCCTCGTCCCACCATGCCGAACACCTCGTCTCCTTTCGTGGTCGACGAACACGAACTGGTTCGCGGCAACCACGTAACCGGTGCGGCGAGGCACGTGCAGCGCGGGCGCGGCGGATGGACCAACGGGCCTCTCAAACGCCGTTTCACCCGACCAGAGGGGAGCTCACGGAACCTCGCCCCGGCTGCGGGCGTTGACGTGCGCCGTGGCCGCGCTCAGCCGCTCCGCCGAGGTGGCCTCCCGTACGCCGTCGGGCTCCACGTCCCACTCCCGCCCGCCGCCCAGCGGACGGACTTGGACGTACGGACCCTCGTACCCCATGAGCGTCCCCACCCGTCCGGTGCGGATCTCGACGACGTACGACCCGATGGGCAGCGTCATGAGCGACCCTCCTCCCTCGGCAGTACGGCGGCGGCGAGGAGCCGGGCCGTTTCCACCGTGCAGCATCCCAATTCCACGAGCGGCCGCGGGGGCTCCGCGGCGAGCGTGACGACGTCGAGCCCGAGCGAGGGGAGCGTGATTCCCGCCCTCGCGAGGGCCGCGCGCAATTCCGCCACTGCCTCTTGAGCGGTCCCGATCGCACCCGTGGTCGTCTTCATGTGTTCTTCCTTCACCAACGTATGCCTTTCTGAATCCATTTCCCGCTTCGCCTCTCCAGGGCGGGGACAGATCCGTAGAATCGGCAGACGCGCAGGCCGTACAACTGCGGCGCAGGGTCGGGGAGTTCTTTGGCGAGCCCCTCAAGGAACACCGGGAGGCGGCGGGCCTCACACAGGGCGAGCCGGGCAGACGGGTGTTCGTATCCAGGGCGCACATCGGCCTGTTCGAGGAGGGAATTCGAAAGCCGCGGCGGGATGTGGCCAAGCGAATCGACGAGGTCCTACAAACCGGCGGTATTTTCGAACGCACGAGGCGCGGGCGCGTCCCCCAACGGCCTCTACAGAGGCGGTGTATTCGGGCAACCTGCTTGACGATGCACGCGTACGACCCGAGCAACTCCCGTTGGCGCAAGAGCTCCTACAGCGACGGCGAGGGCGGCGACTGCGTCGAGGTCCTGGACGACGTCCCCGGGGTCGTCCCCGTCCGGGACGACAAGGTCCAGGACGGGCCCAGCGGTATCCACCACAGCTGCCCGTGGTTCTCGTCGTCCAGCGTCCATCTGCTCCGCATGACCCCTCCTCCCGGCCCCACCGGGCCTCATACGATCACGCCCATGCCCACCACACCATCCGCCCAGATCCTGCGCGGGAGCGCCGGCACCGCACTCCGTCACGAGGGCGACGCGCTCGTCCTGGAGCGCCCCGGTGAGGAGCTCACGATCCCCTGCCGGGCCGTCGCCGCGATGCGTGCCGAAGGGCGGTCCGTGGCCGTCGAGCTGCGGTCCCCGGCGGGCACCCCGGCGGTCGTGTACCGGATCGAGGACGTGAGCGAGGCCGCGGCCACCGCCTTCGCCGACGCCGTGAACGAGGCTCTGCCGGATCGGACCGAGGAGCTCGACGGGGCGGCGCTCGTCACCGCCCGCAGCATCACGGCGACCGCTCCGCGGTGGATACCGCTCGCGATCGGCGCCGCCGTGCCGGTGCTCGCGCTGGACGTGTTCCTCGGGGTGGCCGGCGGGGCCCGGAGCGCGGGCCTGCTCTGGCCCGGGCTCCTGGTCGTCGCCGTCGGCGCGTTCATGGTGGTCGTCATGGCGCGGGACCTGTACCGGATGTGGCACCTCCCGAGGCACGGCATCACGGTCGTCGCGGAGTTCTCGCACCACACGAACAGGACCCGCATCTACCACTACACCGACACCACCGGCACCACGCACACCTATGACCACAACGTGGGCGGGGCGTCGGTCGAGGTGTCCTACGATCCGCGCGACCCGAAGGTCGCCATCCACCGGGAGGGGCTGTACCCGCGCGTCATGATGGCGCTCGTGACCCTCCTCGGCTGCGGGTTCGCGGGCGGCGGTCTCTACGGGATCGGCTGGCTGGTCGTGGACGCCCTCGGGCACTGACTGATCGCCCCGGATGAAGCAGGAAGCGCTCGGCACGGCGTCGAGGAGTTCGCCCGGCCGGCCAACCGTCCGGGGACGTACCTGTTCGTTGACAGGGCCGGGACGACCCGCACCCGTGTCAGACTTCCGCGGCGCACCTCACCTTGAGATCGCCTACGACCCTGCGGATCCGGCCGACGTCTACACCCTGAGGCCGGGGCTGCTGCAGCGCCTCTCCATCCGGCCGGCGTGGTTCATCCTCCTCTGCGGGCTCGGCGGCACGGCGGCGCTGGTGGACGTCATGGTCGACTCCTTCGGATCTTAGACACCCTTTGGGAAGTCATAAGTTCCACTTATGGGGTCATAGACCGGGGGCGGGTACCACTCCGCATCAAGGGCTATTTAGGGTGGCCTAAGTGTCGGCGGTCTCGCCGCCACGTCGCTTGCGAAGGGAAACCACGTCATGCCCCGCCCCCTCCGGGTCGCGATCGTCGGCGCCGGCCCCGCCGGAATCTACGCCGCCGATGCGCTGCTGAAGTCCGACGCCGCCGCCGAGCCGGGCGTGTCGATCGACCTCTTCGAGCGGATGCCCGCGCCCTTCGGCCTGATCCGCTACGGCGTCGCCCCCGACCACCCGCGCATCAAGGGCATCATCACCGCCCTCCACCAGGTCCTCGACAAGCCGCAGGTCCGCCTCTTCGGCAACGTCGACTACGGCACCGACGTCCACCTCGACGACCTGCGCGCCTTCTACGACGCGGTGATCTTCTCGACCGGCGCCATGGCCGACCGCGAGCTGAAGATCCCCGGCGTCGACCTCGACGGCTCGTACGGCGCCGCCGACTTCGCCTCCTGGTACGACGGCCACCCGGACGTCCCCCGCACCTGGCCCCTCAAGGCCGAGAAGGTCGCCGTCCTCGGCGTCGGCAACGTGGCGCTCGACATCGCCCGCATCCTCGCCAAGACCGCGGACGAGCTCCTCCCGACCGAGATCCCGGCGAACGTCTACGACGGCCTCAAGGCCAACAAGGCCCTGGAGGTCCACGTCTTCGGCCGCCGCGGCCCGGCGCAGGCCAAGTTCAGCCCCATGGAGCTGCGCGAGCTCGACCACTCGCCGAACATCGAGGTCATCGTCAACCCCGAGGACATCGACTACGACGAGGGCTCGATCGCCGAGCGCCGCAAGAACAAGCAGACCGACATGGTCGCCAAGACCCTGGAGAACTGGGCGATCCGCGACATCGGCGACCGCCCCCACAAGCTCTTCCTCCACTTCTTCGAGTCCCCCGTCGAGATCCTCGGCGAGGACGGTCAGGTCGTCGGCCTGCGCACCGAGCGCACGGAGCTCGACGGCACGGGCAACGTCAAGGGCACCGGCGCCACCACCGACTGGGACGTCCAGGCCGTGTACCGCGCCGTCGGCTACCTCTCCGACGAGCTGCCCAAGCTCCCCTGGGACGCCGTCTCCGGCACCGTCCCGGACGAGGGCGGCCGCGTCATCGAGGAGACCGGCGCGCACATGGCCTCCACCTACTGCACCGGCTGGATCCGGCGCGGCCCCGTCGGCCTCATCGGCCACACCAAGGGCGACGCCAACGAGACCGTCGCGAACCTCCTCGACGACTTCGCCAACGGCCGCCTCCTCGCGCCCGAGACCCCGGAGGAGGACGCGGTCGTGTCCTTCCTGGAGGGCAAGGGCATCACGTACACCACGTGGGAGGGCTGGTACGCGCTGGACGCGGCCGAGAAGGCGCTCGGGGCGGAGCAGGGGCGTGAGCGGGTGAAGATCGTGGAGCGCGAGGACATGCTCCGCGCGTCGGGTGTCGAGCTGGGCTGAGGCTCGTCCCCTGGACCCGCACCGTCGGCTGCGCCGTACCTGTGTGCGGGTCCAGGTGTGTGCGGGTCCAGGCGCAGGAGCCTAGGCCCGGCAGGGGGCACCGTCCCGTGTGCCCACCCGTCCCGCCCTGCGGGACGATTGCCCACACGGCGGGTGGGCACCGCCCGGCCGGCTCGACCCGCCTCATCTCTCCGGGGACACCAGGCCCGTTTCGTACGCCACGATCACCAGTTGGGCTCGGTCTCTGGCCTCCAGCTTTCCCATGATGCGGCTGACATGGGTCTTCGCCGTTAGAGGGGAGAGGCCCAGGGTTTCCGCTATCTCCGTGTTGTTGAGGCCTCGGGCCACCAGGGTCAGGACCTGGCGTTCGCGGTCCGAGAGGCCTTCCGGGCCGCCCGTCACCGGGGTGCGCGGTGTCGCGAGGACCCTGGCTATCAGGCGGGACGTCGGGCCCGGGGACAGCAGGGACTCCCCCGCAGCCACCGTGCGGATCGCGGCGAGCAGTTCGGCCGGCCGGATGTCCTTGACCACGAAGCCCGACGCGCCCGCCCGCAGCGCCTCCACCACGTGCTCGTCCGTGTCGTACGTCGTGAGGACGAGGACCTTCACCCCGGCCAGGTCGTCGTCGGCGGCTATCAGCCGCGTCGCCCCGATCCCGTCCAGCTCGGGCATCCGGACGTCCATGACCACCAGGTCCGCCCGTGCCGAACGGGCCAGCTCCACCGCCTCCTTGCCGTTGGCCGCCTGGCCCACGACCTCCATGTCCGGCGCCGAGTCGACGAGCATCGCGAACGACGCCCGGACGAGCGTCTGGTCGTCCGCCAGCAGCACCCTGATCACACCGTCACCTCCCTCCCCGCGAGCGGCAGCGCCGCCGCGACCTCGAAGCCCCCGCCGTCGCGCGGGCCGGCGGTCAGTGTGCCGCCCACGCTCCTGGCTCTCTCCCGCATCCCGAGGATCCCGTACCCCGAGCCGCCCGTGCCGCCCGGGGCGGCGCCGTCGTCCGTGACCCGTACCGTCAGCACCTCCTGCGCGAGCCCGACATCGACCCGTACCGCCGCGTCCGGACCCCCGTGCCGGACGGCGTTCGTCAGCGACTCCTGCACGATCCGGTACGCGGCCGCGCCGACCGCCGCCGGGACCTTCGCCCCGCCCGTCCGCACGGTCAGGTCCGCGCCCGAGGACCGCACGAGATCGGGCAGCGAGGCCAGATCGGGCAGCGGGCCCTCCGGGTCGGCCCGCAGCACGTCCAGGGTCGTGCGGACCTCCGCGCGGGCGTCCCGGCAGGTCTCGGATATCCCGTCGAGCGCCTGCACGAGCGCCTCCCGGTCGAGCCTGTCCGGGTCCGCGACCAGGAGGTGCGCGGCGACCGAGGTCTGCACGCCGATCAGCGTGATCGAGTGCGCCAGGAGGTCGTGCAGGTCCCTGGCTATCCGCAGCCGCTCCTCGGCGACCTTCCGCTCCGCCTCGCGCTCCGACCGCTCCACCACGCTCGCCACGAGCTGCCGGTAGAGCCGGATGCTCGCGCCGAAGACGAGAATGGCGATCACCCAGCCGGAGTTCCTGAGCAGGTCCACCAGCCGGTGCGGGTTGACGCAGAGCTGCATGGTGAGCGTGATGCAGGTGACCGCGAGGCCCACCATCACCGTGCGCTTCACACGGCCGGTGGACGCGACCGTGTACAGCGCGGCCATCGAGGCCGGTATCGGCGCCAGATGCATGAAGTCCATCGCGTGGTACGGCACGACACAGGCCACCACGGCGATCAGCACCGGCATCGGCGCCTTGCGCCGCCAGGCCAGCGGAACGTGCGCGGCGAGCAGCAGCACCCAGCCGACGGCGTCCGGCCGCCGGCCGTCGTCGACGGCCAGGGCGAGGGCCACCGCGACCACCGCGAAGGCGGCGGCGAGGGTGGCGTCGCACCGTACCGGGTACGGCGCCGCCTGCGGGTCACGGGTCAAGGCCGCTGCGAAGTCCATGGTGTTCATCCTCTGTGAAGTCCATGGCGTTCATCCTCCCTGTGGGCAGGGGCTTCTGACAGTCCGGGAAGCCCCCCACCCGCCCCCGGTCAGACCCGTACGGGCTCAGGCTCCGACCCTGAGCCGGATGTTGACGCGGGCTGCGCGGCCAGCGGCCCCGGCCACCACACCTTCCGGCCGAGCAGGACGCTCGCGCTGGTGACGAGGTAGGTGCGGACCAGGAAGGTGTCGAGCAGGACGCCGACCGCGATCACGAAGCCGAGCTCCGCCAGCGGCACCATCGGCATGTCGACCAGGACCGCGAAGGTGGCGGCCAGGACGAGTCCCGCCGAGGCGATCACGCCGCCGGTCGTCCGCAGGGCGGTCAGGGCCGCGGCGGCCGCGGCCCTCCCGTTCAGGCACTCCTCGTGCATCCGGTGCATGAGGAAGATGCCGTAGTCGACGCCCAGGGCGACGAGGAAGACGAAGGAGAGCAGGGGCAGGCCCGGGTCGGTGCCCGCGTAGCCGAAGAGCGGTTCGAAGACGAGGGCGCCGATGCCGAGGGCCGCACCCCAGACGGCGACGACCGCGGCGACCAGGATCAGCGGCGCGACGAGGCTGCGCAGCAGCGCGATCAGCACGATCGTCACCACGAGGAGGACGAGCGGGACGACGATCCTCCGGTCGCGGGCCTCGGTGTCGGTCATGTCGAGCTGTTCGGCGCTGGGCCCGCCGACGTACACGCCGTCGCCGAGCGCGGAGCGCAGCTCCCGGATGGTCGCGGTCTCGGCGTCGGACTGCGGCGGGTGCGCGGCGACGACGGAGATCTCCGTCCAGCCGCCGCCGCTGCGGCCGCGCTCGGCCCGCACCACTCCCCCGGTCGCCCGCGCGCTGTCCAGCGCGCGCGTGGCGGCGGCGGTCGGCGCCACGACGGTGAGGGGCTGGGTGCTCATCTCCGGGTACGCGGCGGCCAGCGTCTTCATCGCGGCGACCGCTTCCGGGGTGGAGCTGAAGGAGTCCTCCCGCTTGATGACTCCGGGCATGGTCAGCGCGCCGAGGGCGAGGGCGGCCAGGGCGGCGGCGCCCGTGGCGAGGACGGCGAGCGGGCGCCGGCCGGCCGAGGAGCCCATCGCGGCGAAGAGCGAACGGCGTGCGGTCTTCGGCTCGCTGCCGTACGCCGGGATCAGCGGCCAGAACACCCTTCGGCCGAGGACGACGAGCAGGGCGGGCAGCAGCGTCGTCATCGCGACGAGCGCGCACAGGACGCCGACGGCGGCCGTGGGTCCCATGCCCCGGCTGCTGTTCATGTCGGCGGCGAGCAGGCAGAACATGCCGAGGGCGACGGTCCCGGAGGAGGCGAGGACGGCGGGCCCGCAGCCGCGCAGGGCGGCGGCCATCGCGTCGTACGGACGGGGGATCCGGCGCAGTTCCTCGCGGTAGCGGGAGACGAGGAGCAGCGCGTAGTCGGTGCCCGCGCCGAAGACGAGGATCGTCATGACGCTCGTGCTCTGGCCGGAGACGCTGATGTCGAAGCCCTGGTGGAGGACGTAGGTGACGGCCATCGAGAGGAAGTCGGCGACGCCGGCGACGACCAGCGGCACGAGCCAGAGGAACGGGCTGCGGTAGATGACGATCAGGAGGATCGCGACGACGGCGACGGTCGTGTAGAGCAGCGGGCCGTCGAGGGAGTCGTAGACCTCGCTCGCGTCGGTGGCGAGGGCACCGGGGCCGCCGACCTCGCCGCTCACGGTCTCGCGGACGTCGTGGACGAAGGCGTCCCTGGCCGTCTCGTCCGTACCGGGCTCGGTGCTGGACACGGCGTACAGGAGGGTGGCGCCGTCCTCGGAGGGCACGGGCCGCGGGGTCGAGAGGAGCGGGCGCTCGGCGGCGACCTGCCGCACCTCCCGGGCGGCGGTGGCCTCGTCGGCGGCGGTCAGTCCGCCCTCGCGGTGGTAGACGAGCACGAGGTCGGTGGAGTCCCCGCCGGGCAGCTGCTCGGTGATCTTCGCGACCTGCGTCGAGTCGGCGCTCGCCGGCAGGTAGTCGACGGCGCGGTTGCGCTGGACGTCGCCGAGCTTTCCGGCGAGGGGTGCGGCGAGGGCGATCACGATCACCCACAGGGCCAGCACCCCCCAGCCGACGATCCTCTGACGGCCCTCCATCACGGGCCTCCCTCCATCGGTCCTCTTCGGGTCGCTCCCAGACTCCCGGCGCCCGAGGGCGGATGCGTCGCGCTGACGAGGGAGCCGGGGGGTACTCCCGGGGGCGGTGAGCGGGGGTGATTACTCCCCGGGGAGTACGCGCGCGCCTACGGGAGGGGTACGTGCGGGGAGGTGCGAGAGCGGGTACGCGCGCGCCTACGGGAGGGGTACGTGCGGGGAGGTACGGGAGCGGGTACGCGCGCGCGTACGGGAGGGGTACGGCGGAGGTCGGCGGGCCCGGGGCCCCGCCCGCTCCTACGCTGGAAGGAACCCGGAAGGGAAGTGAGCCGCGATGGCCGTCCCCGTCGAGCAGGCCCCCGCCGTCGAGCGGGCCCGGTCAGCGGCGGCCCGGGAGTCCTGGGCCGAGGCGTACGTCCTGCTGCGCGAGGCCGACCGGCATCCCACGCGCGCCCTGACCGCCGACGACCTCGACGTCCTGGCCGACGCGGCCTGGTGGTCCGGGCACGTGGACGAGTCCGTGGCCGCGCGGCTGCGGGCCCACGCCGCGTACGTGGCGGGCGGCGACCACCGGGGCGCGGGCCGTGCCGCGTGGTGGCTGCACCATGAGTACGAGGGCCTCGGGCGGCCCGCGGCGGCAGCCGGCTGGCTGCACCGGGCGCACCACCATCTGGACGACCTGCCGCCCTGCCCGGAGCAGTGCTTCACCGCCTGGACGGACGCCGAGGAGGCCGGCGCGCGCGGTGACGGCGCGGCCGCCGGCGCGGCGGCCCGCCGCATGACCCGGCTGGCCGTCCGCTCCGGCAGCCCGGACCTCCTCGCGCTCAGTCGCCAGGCCGAGGCCTCGGTCCTGCTCGCCCAGGGCCGCCGTGACGAGGGGTTCGCGCGGCTCGACGACGCGATGCGCGCGGTGACGGCGGGCGAGCTGAGCGGCATGTTCACGGGCCTCCTGTACGGCCTGGCCATCGACCGGAGCATGCGGTCCGCGGACCTCGCCCGCGCCGTGGAATGGACGAACGCGGCGATGGAATGGTGCTCCCCGCCGTGGACGGGCCGTCGGCCCGCCGAGCCGCCGCCGCTGGGCGTCACGCCCTCCGGCGAGAACCCCTTCCGGGGCGTCTGCCGGGCCCAGCGGGTCGCGGTCCTCGACCTCCTCGGGGCGTGGGCGCTCGCGGAGGCGGAGGCGCGGCAGGCGTGCCGGGAGGTGTCGGTGGACCGCCTGGGGTCGGCGGCCGCCGCGTACTGCGCGGCCGGGGACGTCCAGCGGCGCCAGGGCCGCCTGGAGGAGGCCGCCGTCTCGTACGCGCACGCGTACGAGCTGGGCCGTATCCCGCAGCCGGGCCTCGCGCTGCTGCGCCTCGCGCAGGGCCGGGCCGCGGCGGCGGTGGCGGGCGTCGGCCTCGCGCTCGCCTGCGCCCCCCGGCACGACCTCCTCGGCCGGGCGCGGCTGCTCGCCGCCCGTACCGAGGTGGCCCTCGCGGTCCGTGACGTGCCGGGGGCGGCGGGCGCGGCGGCGGAACTGGAGGTGCTGGCCGGGGACGTACCGCTGCTGCGGGCCATGGCGGACACGGCGCGGGGCGCGGTGGCCCTGGCCGAGGGCCGTCCGGAGCCCGCGCTGCGGCTCCTGCGCCGGGGGCTCGCGGGCTGGGTGTCGCTGGGAGTGCCGTACGAGGCGGCACGGGTACGGGTGCTCGTCGCGGCGGTGGACCGGGCGGCGGCCCCTCGGGAGCTGTCCGCGGCGCGGGCGGTGTTCGAGCGACTGGGCGCGGCGGCGGACGTCCCGCCCGCCGTGGTCCGCTCGTGGGGCGGGTCCAGGCTCGGAACGCGGAGGCGCCGCTAAGCGCGCCGTCCCGTGTGCCCACCCTCCCCCAAGCTCTCGGCTTCGCTCGAGCAGGGGGGACCCCATCGCCCCAGCGGGACGATTGCCCACACGGACGCGGGGCGCGGGCCCAAACGGCAGCGGGCGGGGGCGTGCGCCCCGGTGGTTACGCCAGCGTTCGGGCCGAGGCCAGGAGGCGGACCGTGTCCTCCGGGGCCAGGGCCAGGGCGTTGCCGACCGTGCCGAGGACCTCCGTCTCGGACGGGCTGTACGCACCGTCCGCGAGGGCGATCCGGGCGGCCTGGAGGAGGATCGACTCCCGTCCGGCGGGCGCCAGGTGCGGGGTGAGCGGCTCCAGGGCCTCGTGGAGTTCGATCGAGAGGAGCGTCCCCTCGGGGTTCACCTCGGGCATGAAGCGCCCGGTGTCGGCCTCCAGGGCGTCGACGAGGTCGACGAGCTGGACGGCCGTGCACTCGGCGAAGCCGGCGGACCGGACCGCGCTGACGGCCCGGTCCAGGGCCTCGCGGGAGTCGGTGCCGCCGGCGGCGAGGACGGCCAGGGCGACGGTGTGCACGGCGTCGCGCAGCATCGCGGAGAAGCGGCTCGTCGTCGGGTGGTCGAGCGCCTCCGTACCGAAGTGCGTGTGGCAGGCCGCGCACTCGACGACGGGGCCGGTACAGCCCCGGGGCAGGACGGGGACACCCAGGACGGCGAACCTGCGGCGGCCGGTGCGCCGCCGGTAGTTCCGGTCGCCCCCGCACTCCTCGCAGAAGAACTCTCCGTCTCCGACGGTGTTCCAGGAGGTGCGGATTCCGCAGATGCCCACTTTCCCGCCACGTGAATTCCGGGCAGACCGCACACGCACCTCCTCAACGGCCCGGCTGCACTGCCGGCGTTGGCGTGATGTTAGCCACATCCTCGACGCGGCGTCAGCACCCCGTCAGGACTTCGCCCCGGAGATGGCCGAGACACGTCACCGTGCCGGGAGGCCTCAGGAAGCGCGGCGGCGGCGCTTCGCGAAGGCCAGGAAGCCTCCGCCGACGGCGACGGCGGCCAGGGCGGCGCCGATCGCTCCGGGGCCGATGGCCGAACCGGTCGTCGCGAGATCACCCTCCGGGGTGGCGGAGGGAGCCGGGGTCTTCTCACCGGGAGCGGTCGGGGACGGAGCCGCCGGGGTGGACGACGGGGCCGCAGGGGTCTCCGAGGTGCCCGGCGTCGCGCCGCCCTGGCTCGGGGTGGGCTCGGGGGTGGCCGGCGGGGTGGGGACGGGGGTGTCCGTCGGCGTGGGCGTTCCGGGCGTGACGACCGGGCCGGGCGTCGTCTCGCCGGGGAGGCAGCCGGTGAAGGTCATCTGGTGGGTCTCGGCGCCGGGGACGGTCGTCATGGACTCGGCGATCACGGAGCCGTTGACGTGGCCGGGACCCATGCCCTTGCCGCCCATCTCGACCTCGGCGTTCGGGGCGAGGATCGTGCCCGGCCAGGAGGTGTGGTTCTTCCTCACGCTCTCGGCCTGCGGGAAGTTCCACAGCAGCCGGGAGCGGATCTGGCGGTACTCGTCGCGCGGGACGGCGTAGTCGTCGACGACGGGGGCGCCGCCGTCGAGGTTCTTGTAGTAGACGCCGTAGGTGGCCGAGGTGCTCATGTCGTACGAGGTGCCGAGCACGTTCACCAGGGTCGAGGAGCCGACCGGGACGTCCAGGGTGATCGCGCGGACCTTCTCCAGGTCGGCGGCGTTCACGGCGAAGACGTTGAGCTTCTTGTCGGTGCCGGTGAGGAAGAGGCCGTCGCCGGCGGCGGCGACCGTGCCGTCGGGCTGCGTCGCGGCCCAGCCGGTGGACAGCGTCCGCAGCCGGGCGAACTCCTTCGCGAAGTCGACCGGGGACGCGCCTTCGGCGACCTTGTTCCCGTCGACGCCGAAGCCCTGGCCGGGCGTGGAGCGGTCGACGACCTTGCCCGCGACGCCGGTGCCGTTGTCCAGGACGACCTGGTTCGCGTACAGCGTGCCGCCGACGACGAGGCTGTGGCCGCCGGGCAGCTTCGCGAGGTCGGCGCCGGTGAGCTTGTGGCCGATGGAGAAGCCGGAGGGCTGCTTCGGGTCGCCGAAGGTCGCGTCGCCGCCGACCGCGACCGCGCCCTCGGAGTCCGAGTGGCGGACGGAGTCCTTCTCGACGAACTCGGCGTACAGACCGGCCGTGCCGAGCGGCTGCGACGCGCACTCCGTGGTGGTGGCGGAGGCGGTGGGGGCCCAGGCGAGGGCGGCACCGGTCACCGCGAGAACGGCGGCCACGGCGGCGGACGTGCGCATGCGAGCTCCAGGTCGGGAGTGCGGGGAGGGAGCGTCCGAGTGGACGAGCCGACCTTCCGCCAGACGCTGATGTGGCGTCAACTCACCTCATATGACGCCGATTCCGGCATGCCTGAGCAATCTTCCTTAAGCGAACCTGAAACCGTGACGCAGGTCACAGAACCAGCCGGAAAGACGAGCCGCCCCGCGCCCCTTCTCGGGGTGCGGGGCGGCTCGCGGACCGGGACCGGAGGTCAGCGCGCGGAGCGGTTGACCGCCGAGATGACCGCCTTCAGGGAGGCGCGGGTCGTGTTGGCGTCGATGCCGATGCCCCACAGGACCTGGCCGTCGATGGCGCACTCGATGTACGAGGCGGCCTGCGCGGAGGCGCCCTCGCTCATGGTGTGCTCCTGGTAGTCCAGCAGGCGGGCGTCGACGCCGATGGCCTGCAGCGCGGCGAAGAACGCGGAGATCGGACCGTTGCCGGAGCCGGTCAGGACGGTGTCGACGCCGTCGACGACGGCCTCGACGGTCAGCGTGTCCGTGCCGTCGGTGTCGGAGGTCGACTGGCCGGAGCGCAGCTGGATGCGGCCCCAGGCGTTCTCGGGGTTGGGCAGGTACTCGTCCTGGAAGACGGCCCAGATCGCGGCCGGCGTGACCTCGCCGCCCTCGGTGTCGGTCTTCTGCTGGATGATCTTCGAGAACTCGATCTGCATCCGGCGCGGCAGGTCCAGCTTGTGGTCGTTCTTCAGGACGTACGCGATGCCGCCCTTGCCGGACTGCGAGTTGACCCGGATGACGGCCTCGTAGGAGCGGCCGACGTCCTTCGGGTCGATCGGCAGGTACGGGACGGCCCACTCGATCTCGTCGACGGTCTTGCCCTGGGCGGCCGCGTCGGCCTCCATGGCGTCGAAGCCCTTCTTGATGGCGTCCTGGTGGGAGCCGGAGAAGGCCGTGTAGACCAGGTCGCCCGCGTAGGGGTGGCGCGGGTGGACCTCCATCTGGTTGCAGTACTCGGAGGTACGGCGGATCTCGTCGATCTGGGAGAAGTCGATCTGCGGGTCGACGCCCTGCGAGAACAGGTTCATGCCCAGCGTCACCAGGTCGACGTTGCCGGTCCGCTCGCCCTGGCCGAACAGGCAGCCCTCGATGCGGTCGGCGCCGGCCATGATCGCCAGCTCGGCCGCGGCCACGGCGGTGCCGCGGTCGTTGTGCGGGTGGACGGAGACGCAGATGTGCTCACGGCGGGTCAGGTTCCGGGACATCCACTCGAACCGGTCCGCGTGCGTGGAGGGCGTCGAACGCTCCACGGTGGCGGGCAGGTTGAGGATGATCTCGCGGCCCGGGCCGGGCTGCCAGACGTCACAGACCGCCTCGCAGACCTCCAGGGCGAAGTCCAGCTCGGTGTCAGTAAAGATCTCCGGGCTGTACTGGTAGCCGAAGGTGGTCTCCGGGCCCAGCAGCTTCTCCGCGTACTCCATCACCAGGCGCGTGCCGTCCACGGCGATCTGCTTGATCTGCTCCTTCGAGCCGCGGAAGACGACCCGGCGGAAGGTGGGCGCGGTGGCGTTGTACAGGTGGACGGTGGCGCGCTTGGCGCCCTTCAGGGACTCCACGGTCCGCTCGATCAGGTCCTCGCGGGCCTGGGTCAGGACGGAGATGGTGACGTCGTCCGGGATCGCGCCCTCTTCGATGATGGAGCGCACGAACGCGAAGTCGGTCTCGCCGGAGGACGGGAAGCCGACCTCGATCTCCTTGTAGCCCATGCGTACGAGCAGGTCGAACATCTCGCGCTTGCGGGCCGGGGACATCGGGTCGATCAGGGCCTGGTTGCCGTCGCGCAGGTCGGTGGACAGCCAGCGGGGCGCCTTGGTGATGCGCTTCTCGGGCCAGGTCCGGTCGGGGATGACCACGGCCTCGTACTGGCCGTACTTGTGGATCGGCATCCCGGACGGCTGCTGCGTGTGGGTCGCGTTGGTGATGGGCGTCGGGCGGCTGACGAAAGGCGACTGAGACATTGCGTAGGGCTCCTCGGGTCCAGCAAGAAGGACGGCCGACTGTCGAACGCAACACCAGGTCCCGCGGGGAGGGGGTCGGCCTACGACTACAGGCCCTCGCCGCGGCAGCTAAGGAGAAGCAGCCCGAAACGCATGATGTGCGTCACCATAGCCCAGGTCCGTGGAAGGCGGACGTCCTGTTTCAGTATGCGGGACGGCCGCCGCGTCAAGCCCGAATGGTGACCCATCACTCCATTTCGCCAATCCTCGTCCCACCTCGTGACAGTGGCATCACGCAGTGCCACATTCGAGGGATGAATCAGCACTCGTCTGCCTTCTGCACGATCGTCCCGCCGCACATCCTGGAGCGGCTCTCCGAGTCCGACGACCCGGCGATCGCCGAGGCCGCCCGGCGCACCCTCCTGGTGGACACGGCGCAGCGCGCGGCACGTACGCAGGGGCCCGCCGCCCCCGCCGGCGCCGAGCCCTCCGACACGCCGCAGCGCACGATCTACGACGTCGGGCACGGCACGGAGCTGCCCGGCACCCGGGTGCGCGGCGAGGGGGAGGCGGCGGTGAAGGACGCCACCGTCAACCGCGCCTACGCCGGGCTCGGCGCGACCTTCGAGCTGTTCGCCAAGGCCTACGGCCACCGCTCGATCGACGGCGCCGGCATGCCGCTCCTCGCGAGTGTCCACTTCGACGAGAAGTACGACAACGCGTTCTGGAACGGCGAGCAGATGGTGTTCGGCGACGGCGACGGCGAGCTGTTCCTCGACTTCACGATCCCCGTCGACGTCATCGGCCACGAGCTCGCGCACGGCTTCACCCAGCACTCCGCGAACCTCGCCTACTTCGGCCAGTCCGGGGCGCTCAACGAGTCGGTGTCCGACGTCTTCGGCACGCTCGTGAAGCAGTACGCGCTCGGTCAGTCGGCCGCTCAGGCCGACTGGCTGATCGGCGCCGGACTCCTCGGTCCCGCCATCGACAACGGGGTCGCGCTGCGCTCCATGAAGGAGCCCGGCACGGCCTACGACGACGACGTCCTCGGCAAGGACCCGCAGCCGGCGACCATGGCCGGCTACGTGCGCACCAGCTCCGACAACGGCGGGGTGCACATCAACTCCGGCATCCCCAACCACGCCTTCTACCTGCTGGCCACCGAGCTCGGCGGGAACGCCTGGGAGCGGGCGGGGCAGATCTGGTACGACGTGATGACCGGCGGCACGCTGACCGAGGAGGCCCGCTTCTCCGAGTTCGCGCGGGCCACCGTCGCGGCGGCGAAGGCGCGGTACGGCGACGGGGAGGAGATCCAGGCCGTTCTGAAGGCGTGGACGGCGGTGGGGGTGCCCGCCGAGTGACCGGCTGGTAGACAGGGCCCATGCGGATTCGAGTGCGGCGCACGGGTGGTTTCGCGGGCATCGAACGGTCGGCGGAGGTGGTGGTCTCGGACCCCGAGTGGGAGTCCCTGGCCGCCACCGTCCTCGCGGACGGCGACGGCGAGGTCAAGGGCGTGCCCGACGGCTTCTCGTACGAGATCACCGTCGACGGGCGCACGGTCCGGTGCTGCGACCCCCGGCTCACGGACGCCCAGAGGACCCTCGTGACGAGGGTCCTCAAGGAAGGCGCGTAAGCGCTAGCGAGCGCGGCGCCAGAACCTGCTCTGCTTCCGCGGCCGGACCTCCAGGGTCCAGTCCCCTTCGGAGGCTCCGACCGCCACCAGCAGGGGACCGGCCGACAGCGGCCGCGTGGACCTCGGGCGCCTGCTCGCCTCGTTGGCGAGCAGGTGGTGGTCGCGGCTCCCTGGCTCGTAGCCCCGCACCTGGAAGAGGGCGTGCCCGTCGTACGGGCGCAGCCGGGCGAAGAGCTCGGCGGCGGGGCCCGTGTGAAGCAGCACGTCGGCGCCCCGTCCCTCGGCGCGGCGGCCGAGTTCGTCCACGGCGCTCACCGGGCGGACCGCGACCGTCCACCTGCGGCCCACACCGTTGACGCGCAGGCGGAGCGGACTCCGGCCGCCGTACCGGAGCAGCGCCCGGCCCTGGAAGTCCTCCAGGGTCGTGTTGGCGAGCAGGTCGCCGTTCTCGCCGTCCTCGCCGATGGCGTGCACCGAGAAGTAGCCGTCGCCCCTCCGTTCGCAGTCGACCAGGACGAAGCCGGGCGGTACGGGCGCGTCGACGGTGACATCAGCCTTGCCCGAGCCGCTGCGGACGAACTCCGGGAAGTCCCCGCCGAAGAGCTCGATGTCCGATTGCGGGCCGATCCGTGCGGGGCCCTGTACGGGAACCTGCGCCGGAATCGGGGCTGAGGCGGCGGCCTCGGCCTCCCGGACCTTGGCCAGGAGCTCCTCGGGGATGACCTCCGGCGGGGCGCCGACGGAGGCGGGCTCGTCCGCGTCCCCTTCGATGGAGGCGGCCTCGTCGGCGGCCGGCCCCGGGTCTCTTCCTTCGATGCCGAAGTCCTCGGCGAGGCCGACGAGCCCGGAGTCGTATCCCTGGCCCACCGCACGGAACTTCCACGCCCCGTCGCGCCGGTAGAACTCGCCGAGGACGAACGCCGTCTCGGTGCTCGCGTCGTCGACCTCGTACAGCGCCAGCTGCTCGCCGGTACCGGCGCTGATCGTCCGTATGTGGAGCCCCGGCACCTGGCCGAACGTCCCGTCGTCGCTGGAGGCGGTGATCACGACGCGCTGGACGGCGGGCTCCACGCGCGTGGTGTCGATCTCCAGCCAGTCGGCGACCCGCGTCTCCTCGTCCCGCACCTGCCCGAGCAGGCGCACCGCGCCGGACGCGTGCGCGGGCTGGTTGTAGAAGACGAGGTCGCCGTCGCCGCTGACCCGGCCCGAGGCGTCGAGCAGCAGCGCGGAGGCGTCGACCTCCGGCACCCCGTCACCGGCGGCCCGCCGGACGACCGCGATCCGCCACACCTGCCCGGGGACCGGCAGGTTTCCCCCCTTGACGATCTCTGTCACGGCGCCATGCTGACACGCGCCCCCGGAGACTGCCTAGAAGATCGTCCAGAAGACCGCCTGCCTAGAAGCCGAGCTTCCTCAGCTGCTTGGGATCCCGCTGCCAGTCCTTCGCGACCTTCACGTGGAGGTCGAGGAAGACCGGCGTGCCGAGGAGCGCCTCGATGTGCTTGCGGGACTTCATGCCGACCTCCTTGAGGCGGCTGCCCTTGGGGCCGATGATGATGCCCTTCTGGCTGGGGCGCTCGATGTACACGTTCGCGTGGATGTCGAGCAGCGGCCGGTCCGCCGGGCGGTTCTCGCGCGGGATCATCTCCTCGACGACCACCGCGATCGAGTGCGGCAGCTCGTCCCGTACGCCTTCGAGCGCGGCTTCGCGGATCAGCTCCGCGACCATGACCTGCTCCGGCTCGTCCGTGAGGTCGCCCTCCGGGTAGAGCGGCGGGGACTCCGGCAGGAGCGGGATGAGCAGGTCCGCGACGAGCTGGACCTGCTTGTCGCCGACGGCCGAGACGGGGACGATCTGCGCCCACTCGATGCCGAGCTCACGCCCGAGCTGATCGATGGCGATGAGCTGCTCGGCGAGGGTCTTGGAGTCGACCAGGTCGGTCTTGGTGACGATCGCGACCTTGGGGGTCTTCTTGATCTCGGCGAGCTCCTTGGCGATGAACCGGTCGCCGGGGCCGAGCTTCTGGTCGGCGGGCAGGCAGAAGCCGATGACGTCGACCTCGGCCCAGGTGGTGCGCACGACGTCGTTGAGCCGCTCGCCGAGGAGGGTGCGCGGCTTGTGGAGGCCGGGGGTGTCGACCAGGATCAGCTGCGCGTCCGGGCGGTGCACGATGCCGCGGACGGTGTGCCGGGTGGTCTGCGGCCGGTTCGAGGTGATGGCCACCTTCTGGCCGACCAGAGCGTTCGTGAGGGTGGACTTGCCCGCGTTGGGGCGGCCGACGAAGCAGGCGAAGCCGGCCCGGTGGACGGCTTCGGTTTCTTGGTTGCGAGCGCTCATGGGGGCCATTGTCCCCGATGAGCGCCCGCCTCACGCACTCAGTGCCCGGCGGCGGCGTATCCGCAGGCCGTAGAGCCCGGCCGCGCCGCCCACGACGAGGGCCGAGGCGACGAGCCAGGGCAGGGCCAGGAAGGACACGGTGCCGGTCTCCTTCACGTCCTTCGCGGTGGCGGTGAGGGTGATGTCACCCCAGTCGAGCTGCGGGGAGCCGGTCCAGCGCTCGGTGAGCCGGATCTTCTGCCGGGGCAGCAGCTCGGCGGGGACCCTGGCCAGGTCGCGGTCGAGGAGGGTGCGTCCGAAGAGGCCCTGGGCCTTCAGGACGACCTTGGGGTTGAGGGTGACGTTGCCCCGGTTGTGCAGGGTGTACGAGACGAGGGCGCTGCTCGTACGGGTGCCGGGGACGAGCGGCCGGTCCTGGTCGAGGGCGACGTCCTCGACGGCGAGGGCGGGGACGGTCGGCCCGTTCACGCGGAGGTAGACGCGGGCGCCGATCGCGCGCTGGACGCCGACGGCGACGGAGCCCTTGCCGCCCGGGGCGATCCGCTCGTCGAGGGCGACGAGCGCCCCGGGGTGGTCGCCGGGGTCGGCATCGGCGGGGACGGTCAGGGTGAAGGGGACGGTGACGGCGGAGCGGGCCGGGACGGTGATCCGGGTCCGCTCGGGCTTGATCCAGGCGCCGGCCCCGGTCTGCTTCTCCCGCTGGGTGCGGACGGCGAAGCCGCCGTCCCGGTCGGTGTTGTAGGCGTCGGCGCCGTACAGCCGGAAGGTGAGCGGGGCGGCGGTCTTGTTGGCGACGGTGACGCGGTCGGTGAGCGTCGTGCCGGGGTCGGCGGAGAGGTAGAAGTACGGGCGGCCGCCGAGCCGGGAGGCGGCCGGGTAGACGGCCCACTCGCCGTTCTCGGCGGCCTGGGCGCCCGGCGTGAGGCCGAGCAGCACGAGGAGCGTGCTCAGGAGGAGGACGTACGGCTTCGTGCGCACGGGTGCGGGACCCCCCGGGGGTGCGGATCGGAGACGGGTGCGGATGGGTGACGGATCGGACTCGGGCGCCGATCGGACTGGCGCGGACAGGGAGACGGGAGCGGGCCGGACGGGTGCGCGCCCGGCCCGCGGGCGGTCAGGACAGGGTCAGCGTGAGCACGCCCGCGTAGGAGCCGGGCGCGGTGAACGCCGGGACGTCGAGGGAGAGGCCCGCGTCGACGGTGAACTCACCGCCCGTGAGGGTGCCGTTCGGCGTGGAGGCGAGGGTCGCGCCGCCGCTGCCGACGGGTCCCGCCGAGCCGGCCGCGCAGGCGCTGGGGCTGCCGGCCTTGGCGGTGCAGGCGGGGGTCCAGCTCAGGTTCCCGGCGCCGATGGAGCCGCCGGGGCCGGTGAAGTCGGTGACCTTGCCCGTCAGGGACCAGCCCGCGGGGCCGCCGCGGAAGTCCTTGACGGTCACCGTCTGCAGCGCGCCGGTGGCCGCGCCGCCCGCGCCGAAGTCGACGGAGGACAGCTGGACGGCGTCCCCGGCCTGGGTCATGGACAGCTCACCGGGGGTGACGGCCGCCGTGATCGTCTGGCTGTTCGGCGGCGCCGGGACGATGACCTTGTACGCGGCGGGACCCGCGCCCTTCTCGGCGTCCCAGGCCGCGCCCTCGTACGCCACGATCCCGGTGGTCGTCGGGTCGTTGACCTTCAGGCGCGCCGCGAAGCCGCCCTCGCTGTCGGTGGTGACGGTCATCCGGTCGGCGGTCTCCGCCGCTCCGGCGCGGCCGACGACGGTGACCTCGGTGAGCGGGGTGAACTTGGAGCCGGTGACGGTGACCCGGACGCCGGGGTCCCCGGACGCGTTGTCGAGCTGGAGCGTACGGGTGTTGGGGCTGGTCACGGGGCTCGCGACGACCGTCTCGGAGACCGGGGCGGGCGGGTTGAGCACCGTACAGGGGGTGTCCAGCTCCATGAGGTAGCTGGTGTGGATGTTGTAGTCACCGGGCGAGAGGGTGATCGAGCCGGCCTCGGTGGCCGTGAAGGTGCCCGTCATGGAGAAGGCCGGGAAGGAGCCCTTGGCGGGGACCGGCGGGTTCTTCTTGGGGCCGGTGACGGTGACCGTGCCGCTCTGGGCGCCGCCGAGGACCACCTTGCCGCTGGGCGTCAGGATGTCGGCCGGGAGCGCGAGGTCGACGGGGTTGGACGCGGCGGGCTTGGTGACCGTGTAGGTGACGGTCACGGTCTCGCCGACCTTGGGGCTGGGCTTGTCGACCGTGATCTGGGCGCTGGTGGTGCCCTCGATGGGCGGGATGTTGGCGATCGGCGGCGGGACGCAGCGGGTCTGGAAGTCCACCGTCTGCGAGGTGGTCGCCGCGCCGGCCGGAACCGCGAGCGCGCCTCCGCCGGCGACCGCGAGGGCGGCGACGCCGAGGACGGCGGTCCAGCGCCGTCTTCGGGACGCCGCCCGGGATCGGGTGAGTGCCATGGGTGTGCCCCCTCCTGAGGGATGAGTGGGCGCCATTGACGGCTGCGGGCGGAGAGAAGTCAATGGAATCGAATTCCATCGACTGATGACCCATCAGATACTGTCAAGATCAGCGGTTTCTTGACGTTTGCGCAGGTCACGACGGAGACCGGTGCCGCCCAGGGCGACACCGGTCCGGTTGGTGCGGGCTCAGCTGAAGACGAACGGACCCGGCGACTGCGAGGTCACCGCGTCACAGTTCACCGTGATCCCGAAGATCACCATCTTGAGGGCGACCCCGGCGAAGTACGAGTTGAGGCTGTCACCCGAGGCCACGGTCCCGCTCAGCGGGCCGATCTTGACGGACTGCCCGGCGGCCAGCGCGGGGTTCTTCTTCCCGGTGAAGACCCGGGTGCCGCCGCCGGCCTTGGCCATCGTCAGGGTGGAGCTGATCGTGTCGGCGCCGACCCCGACCGGCGTCGTGATGGCCGACGTGAGCGTGATGGTCGCCGCGGTGCCGCTCTGCGTGGCCGTGAGGTTGGCGGTGCCGCTGCCCCACGTGCCGCAGTCGTACGTCGCCGTCGCCGAGCCCGGCGACACGGCGCCGGCCGTCGGGGCGAAGGCGAGTCCGGCGGCGGCGAGCGCCCCCGTGAGGACCGCGACGGTCCCTAAGGTGCTTCTGCTTCTCATGGCGAGTTCGAACCCCTTCCGATACCGAACGCAGGGGTGCGGACACTGCGTGAGCGATGGAGATCTGACGGTCCGTCGGACGAACCGCTGCCATTGACGCGCAGACCGCCGGGGAAGGCAAGAGAAGGTGCGGTGATCCTTCACAAACACACAAAGCAGCGGGGGCCCGGCATGTCGCCGTGCCCCCGCTGTCCTGATCCCGTCGCTCAGCCGGCGGTGACGGCCACGCGCAGCTGCCCGTCCGGACCGGCGAGCAGCACCGGGGTCTCGGGGCCGCCGAGGTCCCGTACCGCCGCGCGGTCGTCGGCGGAGGCGGCCTCGGCGTTCGACACCACGGCCGCCGCCTCCAGGGACTGGGCGCCGCTGGCCACGGCCATCGCGACGGCGGTCTGCAGCGCGCTCAGCTTGAGCGACTCCAGCTCCACGGTGCCGGCCACATAGGTGCGGCCCGTCTCGTCGCGTACGGCCGCACCTTCGGGCACGCCGTTACGGGCGCGGGCGCTCCGCGCAAGGGTGATGATCTTGAGGTCCTCGGCGCCGAGGTCGCCGTGCTCGCTGCTGAGTGTCATGAGCCGAGCATAGGTCGGGGCCGGGGCGGGACCGGTGCGGGTCTCAGCCCGTGATCGATCCCGGTCTCAGCCCGCGACCAACACCACGACCTCCGGGGTCGACCCGCAGCTCGCAGCCCGCAGCCATGGGCATGACCTCAGGCCTCAGCCCGCCACCGGGTACATCGCCCCGCGGCGCCCCTCCGGTGACACCAGCCACTCCAGCTTCTCGGCCGTGTTCGCCTCCGGCAGCGGGGTGTGCATCACGATGACCAGGTCCGGGCGGGCCGGGACCCTCAGCTGGGTGGCCTCGACGACCAGCGTGCCGACCAGCGGGTGCTCCATCGCCTTGCGGTTCTGCCCGCCGGGCAGGATGTCCCGCCGCTCCCACAGCTCCGCGAACTCCGGGCTGGCCTCCTTGGCCTCCTCGACCACCGCCCGGAAGCCCTCGTCGTCCGGGCACTCGGAGCACGCCGAGCGGAACTGCGCGACGATCTTCGGCGCCAGCTCCTCCCAGCGCGTCGACCGCGCGCGGTACAGCGGGTCCGTGAAGAACGCGATCAGGCAGTTCTGCACGATCTCCTGGCGCATCCCGAGCACGATCGCCGCCGCGTCGTTCCACATCACGGTGTTCCAGTACTGGTCCATGATGTGCGCCGGGAAGGGCATCCACGCGTCGATGAGCCGCCGCAGGCCGTGGCACATGTCCCGGTCCTCCGGCGCCGCCTCCAGGGCCGGCGGGTTCAGCGCCGCCAGGACGTACAGATGGCGCCGCTCGGCGGGGCTCAGCCGCAGCACCCGCGCGACCGAGTCGAGGACCTGCGCGGAGACCGTGATGTCCCGGCCCTGCTCCAGCCACTGGTACCAGGAGACGCCGACGCCCGCGAGGACCGCGACCTCCTCCCGGCGCAGGCCCGGGGTGCGGCGGCGCGCGCCGCCGTCCGGCAGTCCCGCCTCGGCCGGGCTGACCCGGGCCCGACGGCTCATCAGGAACTCGCGCAGTTCCCCGAGTCGGTGCTGCTTCGCGCTGGTGCTCTCGAGAGCGACGGCCACGTGTGCTTCCTCCCCCTGGACGCAATGCGGTGGCTGGCGGTGCCTGGTGGTGCGACCAACAGGATAAGTTCCCGCTCCCCGGCGTTGTTCCCGTACGCCGAAGGTGGACGCATGGCAACGACGACCACCAAGCCCGAGTCCCCCACCGCCTCCGCCGTCTCCACCCCCTCCGCCGCCCCGGCCGCGCCCCCGGCCCTCAGCCGCCGCGACCGGCTCGTCCTCTTCGTCCTGTGCGCCGCCCAGTTCATGGTGGCGCTCGACTTCTCCGTCCTGAACGTCGCCCTGCCCGTCCTCGGCGCCGACCTCCGCTTCGACCCGTCGGCCCTCCAGTGGGCGGTCACCGCCTTCGCCCTGCCCTCCGGCGGCTTCCTGCTGCTCTTCGGCCGGATCGGCGACCTCTTCGGCCGCAAGAGGCTCTTCCTCTCCGGCCTGGTGCTCTTCGGCGCGGCCTCCCTGCTCGCCACCCTCGCCTGGAGCCCCGGCTCCTTCCTCGCCGGCCGCGCCCTCCAGGGCCTCGGCGCGGCGGCCATCGTGCCGACCGGCATGGCGCTGCTGACCACCGCCTTCCCCGAGGGCCCGCTGCGGGCCAGGGCGCTCGGCATCTCCGGCACCCTGATGTCCCTCGGCTTCACCATCGGCATGGTGCTCGGCGGCGTCATGACCGACACCCTCGGCTGGCGCTCCACGATGGCGCTGCTCGCCGTCTTCACCCTGATCGTGCTGCCGCTCGCGCCGGGTCTGCTGCCCGAGTCCCGCACCCCCGAGCGGCCCCGCCTGGACGTGCCCGGCGCGCTGACCGTCACCGGCGGTCTGCTCTCCCTGATCTACGCCCTGACGACGGCGGCCGAGCGCGGCTTCGGCGGCGTGGACGTCCCCGTGGCGCTCGCCCTCGGCGTGCTGCTCCTCGTGGCCTTCGGGGTGATCGAGGCCCGGCACCCGTCCCCGCTGGTCTCGCTGCCGGTGCTGCGCCGCCGTACGGTCGCCTTCGGCAACCTGGGCGGTCTGGTCACCTTCTCGATGATGTCGACGATCGTCTTCGTCCTGACCCTGTACCTGCAGGAGACCCTCGGTCTCTCGGCCTTCGCCTCGGGCATCGTCTTCGGCGTCCAGGGCGCGTTCTCGGTGCTCGCCGGCATGATCACCCCGAAGGTGATCGGCCGCTTCGGCGCCCACCGCACCCTGGTGGTCTCGCTCGCCGGGCAGGGCCTGCTGACCGCCGCGATCCTCGGGATCGGCCGGGAGTCGGGCGCGGTCGTGGCGACGGTCGCCGTCTCCCTGGCGTCGATGCTGCACCTCGGCGCGATCATCTCGTACGGCGTGACCGTCACCTCCGGCGTCCGCGACGAGGAGCAGGGGCTCGCGACCGGTCTGGTCACCACCACCCAGCAGGTCGGTCTCACCGTCGGCATCCCGCTGCTCGGGGTGCTCGCGACCACCGGCGAGGACCTCTTCTCCGGGGTCCGTACGGTCATCGCCCTCGACGCGGCGATCGTGGTGGGTGCGGCGGTGCTGGTCGCCCTCGGCCTGCGGCGCCGGTCCTGACCCCCGGTCCCGGCGCCGCCCGTGCGTCAGGGCCGGTCGAGGCGGAGCCGTACCGCCTTCGGAAGACCGGCGACGACGAGGTCGTACGAGTCCTCGACGAGCTCCCGGACCATGCGGTCCGGGAGCTCTCCCACGGTCACGGTGTTCCAGTGGCGCTTGTTCATGTGATAGCCGGGGGCGACCGCCGGGTGCTCCTCGCGGAGCCGTACGGCCTCGTCCGGCTCGCACTTGAGATTGACCCGCAGCGGCTCGGCGTCGAGCCACGAGAGCGCGAACATCTTCCCGGCGACCTTGAAGACGGAGACGTCCGGGCCGAACGGGAACTCCTCCGCCGCGTCGTTGAAGTCCAGGCAGAAGGCGCGCAGCTCGTCGGGGGTCATTCCGGTTTCTCCTCCGGTTCCAGCGGCTCCACGAGCGGTTCCACGAGCACGGTGACGATCTTGTTCCGGCGGCCGGCCGGCGATTCGGCCGTCAGCCGCAGCGAGCGACCGTCCGGCAGCTCCACGGCCGCCTTGGCGCCCGAGATCGGGACGCGGCCGAGCGCCTTGGCGAGCAGACCGCCGACGGTCTCCACGTCCTCGTCGTCGTACTCGTCGGGACCGAAGCCGTACAGCTCGCCGAGGTCGCCGATGTCGAGGCGGGCGGTGACCCGGTAGCGGTCGTCGCCGAGCTCCTCGACGGGCGGCAGCTCCCGGTCGTACTCGTCGGTGATCTCGCCGACGATCTCCTCCAGGATGTCCTCGATGGTGACGATGCCGGCCGTGCCGCCGTACTCGTCGATGACGACGGCGACGTGGTTGCGCTCCTGCTGCATCTCGCGCAGCAGGTCGCCGGCGTTCTTGGTGTCGGGCACGAAGGCGGCGGGCCGCATCGCGGTGGACACCAGGTCGGACTCGGAGTCCCGGTTGATGTGGGTCCTGCGGACCAGGTCCTTCAGGTAGACGATGCCGACGATGTCGTCCTCGTTCTCGCCGGTGACCGGGATCCGGGAGAAGCCGGAGCGCAGCGCGAGGGTGAGGGCCTGGCGGATCGTCTTGTACCGCTCGATGCAGATCAGGTCGGTCCGGGGCACCATCACCTCGCGGACGAGGGTGTCGCCCAGCTCGAAGACCGAGTGCACCATGCGGCGCTCCTCGTCCTCGATCAGCGACTCGGCCTCGGCGAGGTCGACCATGGCCCGCAGCTCGGCCTCGGAGGCGAAGGGGCCCTTGCGGAAGCCCTTGCCCGGGGTCAGCGCGTTGCCGATGAGGATGAGCAGCTGCGGGATCGGGCCCATGATCCGGGCCAGCGGAAGGAGTACGTACGCGGCGGCGGTCGCCGTGTTCAGCGGGTGCTGGCGGCCGATGGTGCGCGGCGAGACGCCGACGGCCACGTACGAGACGAGGACCATCACGACGATCGCGACGAGCAGCGCCTCCCAGGTCTCCGGGAAGGACTCCAGGCAGGCGTACGTGACGAGGACGCCGGCCGCCATCTCGCAGGCGACGCGGACGAGCAGCGCCACGTTGAGATAGCGGGTCGGGTCGGAGGCGACCTGGGCGAGCTTCTCGGCCCCGCGCCGCCCGGACCTGACGGCCTCGGCGGCGCGGAAGCTGGAGACGCGGGCGAGACCGGCCTCGGCGCAGGCGGCGAGCCAGGCGACGATGACCAGCGCGACCGCGCCGAGGATGAGCGAAGCGTTCATCGGGGTCAGGACACGGTCGGCGCCGGGGACGGGCCGGTGAGGCCCTTCTCCGCGCGCCAGCCGTCGACGATCGCCGCCTGGAGGCCGAACATCTCGGCCTTCTCGTCCGGCTCCTCGTGGTCGTACCCGAGCAGGTGCAGCACCCCGTGGACGGTGAGGAGCTGGAGCTCCTCGTCCATGGAGTGCTGCGTCGGCGCGTCCTTGCCCTGCTGGGTGGCGACCTCGGGGCAGAGCACGATGTCGCCGAGGAGGCCCTGCGGGGGCTCCTCGTCGTCCTTCGACGGCGGGCGCAGCTCGTCCATCGGGAAGGACATGACGTCCGTCGGCCCGGGCAGGTCCATCCACTGGATGTGGAGCTGCTCCATGGCCTCCGCGTCCACCACGATCACCGAGAGCTCGGAGAG
Source organism: Streptomyces sp. NPDC037410 (assembly GCF_055602235.1). Lineage (NCBI taxonomy): Bacteria > Bacillati > Actinomycetota > Actinomycetes > Kitasatosporales > Streptomycetaceae > Streptomyces > Streptomyces sp. NPDC037410. The sequence continues at coordinate 362,978 of NZ_JBVJWR010000001.1, forward strand.
CGGGTGGATGCGCATGCGCGCGAGCGCGTAGCGGGCGATGTCGAGGATCGCCTGCTCGTCGACCTCGGTGCCGGACTCGTTGTTGACGTCGATCGACATGTGCTGTTTCTGCTTCTCTCGCTTAATGTCGCAGCCCGTTGCGGCTGTCGTACTGCTCGTACGCGTCGACGATACGGCCGACGAGCTTGTGCCGGACGACATCCTGCGACGTGAGCATCGAGAAGTGCACGTCCGGGACGCCGTCGAGGATGTCGCGGACCTGCCGCAGACCGCTCTTCGTCCCGTTCGGCAGGTCGACCTGGGTGACGTCACCGGTGATGACGATCTTCGAGTCGAAGCCGAGGCGGGTGAGGAACATCTTCATCTGCTCGGGGTTCGTGTTCTGCGCCTCGTCGAGGATGATGAACGCGTCGTTGAGCGTGCGTCCGCGCATGTACGCCAGGGGCGCGACCTCGATCGTCCCGCTCGCCATGAGCTTGGGGATCGAGTCGGGGTCGAGCATGTCGTGCAGCGCGTCGTACAGCGGCCGCAGGTACGGGTCGATCTTCTCGTAGAGCGTGCCGGGCAGGAAACCGAGCCGCTCGCCCGCCTCGACGGCGGGCCGGGTCAGGATGATCCGGTTGACCTGCTTGGACTGCAGGGCCTGGACCGCCTTCGCCATGGCGAGATAGGTCTTGCCGGTGCCGGCGGGTCCGATGCCGAAGACGATCGTGTGCTTGTCGATCGCGTCGACGTACCGCTTCTGGTTGAGCGTCTTGGGTCGGATCGTGCGTCCCCGGCTGGAGAGGATGTTCTGCGTGAGCACCTCGGACGGGGTCTCGACCGCCGTCCCTCCCTCGCCGTTCTCCTCGCGCAGCATGGCGATCGAGCGTTCCACCGCGTCCTCCGTCATCGGCTGACCGGTGCGGAGCACCAGCATCATCTCGTCGAACAGGCGCTGTACCAGCGCGACTTCCTGCGCGTCACCGATCGCGCTGATCTGGTTGCCCCGCACATGGATGTCCGTCGTCGGGAACCCCTGCTCGATCACGCGCAGCAGGGCGTCACCGGAACCCAGCACCATGACCATCGGGTGCTTCGCGGGGATGGTGAACCGGGCTTCTGCCTGCCCCGGCACGGGGGCGTGGGATGTGGGTGTCTGCGTCATGGGCCGGCACTGTGGCCTGCACATACCTCCCGTTGCAGGGTTCTCGCTGCTCGACAACCTCTCGGCTACCAAGCCTACGACCAGCCGCCGACAAGACCGTAGGGGTTTACGGATGGGCGGCCCGGAACCCGATGGTCGGCACCGCCCTGCGCAGCGGCCACGGGCGGGCGGGGGCGGGCAGGAGCCGTTCCAGGAAGGCGTAGCGGCCGCGCAGCGCCTCGGGGTCCTGCCGGGCGTGCCCCTGGACGTGCTGCCACCAGGCGGCGATCTCGTGCCAGGTGGGGGCGGACAGCGAGCCGCCGAACTCCTGCACCGACAGGGCGGCGGTCAGGCCGGCGAAGGCGAGCCGGTCGGCGAGCGGCCAGTCGGCGAGGGTGCCGGTGACGAAACCGGCGACGAAGACGTCTCCGGCGCCGGTCGGGTCGAGCGCGGAGACCTGGATCGCGGGCACTTCGGCGGTCTCGCCGGTGCCGCCGTCGACGGCGTAGGCGCCCTCGGAACCGAGGGTGACGACGGCGTAGCGGACCTTGTCGGCGAGGGCGCGGGCGGCGGCCCGGGGGCAGTCGGTGCGGGTGTAGCGCATCGCCTCGGCGGCGTTGGGCAGGAAGGCCTCGCAGTGCTGGAGGTCGGTGAGCCCGGCGAGGTCCCAGCGACCGGTGTCGTCCCAGCCGACGTCGGCGAAGACCTTGGCGCCGCCGCGCGCGGCCTGGGCGACCCAGTCCTCGGAGCGGCCCGGGACGAGGGAGGCGACGGCCGCGCGCGCGTGCGGCGGATAGGCGGGCAGGGCGCCGTCGAGCGGCGGGGCCTCGTGGCCGTGGGAGACCATCGTGCGCTCGCCCTCGTAGGCCATGGAGACGGTGACGGGCGAGTGCCAGCCGGGCACGGTCCGCGACAGCGAGAGGTCGATCCCCTCGCCCTGCTCCAGGGCGTCCCAGCAGTACTCGCCGTAGTGGTCGTCGCCGAACGCGGCGGCGAGCGAGGTCCGGAGCCCGAGCCGGGCGAGGGCGGTGGCCATGTTGGCGACGCCGCCGGGGCTCGACCCCATCCCCCGGGCCCAGGACTCGGTGCCGCGCACGGGAGCGGAGTCGAGGCCGGTGAAGATGATGTCGAGGAACACGGTGCCGGTCAGGAAGACGTCGCAGGCCGGATCGGTGGGCTCGCGCAGGCACACCAACGGGTCGACCCCGGCGTCGTGTTGCGGCTGCTCTCCCCTTGCTGTGGTCACGGCAGACTCCCCGGTCGCGGTGCGGATCAGATCAGTGTGCCCGATGGGGGTGGGGTGACGGGTGGGACGCACAGGAAGGCGCGACTCCTACCCCCGAACCCGCGACTGAAACCTGCCGTGACCCGGATCACGCACCGAACACGTACGACTCCACCTCGTCGAGGTAGCGCGCCCTGCGCGGCTCGTCGTCCTCCAGGAACGAGGCCAGGAACGAGTTCCGCGCCAGCTCGCGGAGCTGGTCCTCCGAGAGGTCGAGGGCGTCCCGCACCCCGTCGACGTTGTCCCCCACGTATCCCCCGAAGTACGCCGGGTCGTCGGAGTTCACGGTCACGAGGAGACCCGCCGTCATCATCGCGCGGAGCGGATGGTCGGCGAGGGTGTCGATGACGCGGAGCCGGACGTTCGAGAAGGGGCACACCGTCAGCGGGATCCGCTCGCGGGCCAGCCGGTCGACGAGCTCCGGGTCCTCCATGCAGCGCAGGCCGTGGTCGACGCGCTCCACGCCGAGGACGTCCAGGGCTTCGCGGACGTAGGCGGCGGGGCCCTCCTCGCCCGCGTGGGCGACGCGGCGCAGGCCGAGCCGGGCGGCCTCCTCGTACACCTCGCGGAACTTGGCCGGCGGGTGGCCGACCTCCGCCGAGTCCAGGCCGACGCCGGTGATCCGGTGCAGGTACGGCTTCGCGGCATCAAGGGTCGCGAGCGCCGACTCGGCCGACTCGTCGCGCAGGAAGCACAGGATGAGCCGGGTGGAGATCCCGTACCGCTCCTCGGCGCGGTCGAGGGAGGCCCCGAGGCCCTCGATGACGGTGCCGATCGGGACACCGCGGGCGGTGTGCGCCTGCGGGTCGAAGAAGATCTCGGCGTGCCGGACGCCCTGGGCCGCGGCCCGCTCCAGGTACGCGTCGGCGAGTTCGGTGAAGTCCTCGGCGGTGCGCAGGACGGCCATCAGGCCGTAGTAGAGGTCCAGGAAGGACTGGAGGTCGCTGAAGCGGTAGGCCTCGCGGAGGGCATCGGTATCCGCGTACGGCAGGGTGATGCCGTTGCGGGCCGCGAGCGCGAAGGCGAGCTCGGGTTCGAGGGTGCCTTCGATGTGGAGGTGCAGTTCTGCCTTGGGGAGGGCGGAGGGGAGGGGCATGTTCACGTTCGTTTCGGTACGGGGACCCTCATGAGGTCCTTGGCGATGCTCAGCTCGCCGTCGAACCCCGCCGCCCGCGCCTGCTGTTCGAAGACGGCGGGGTCGGAGTAGCGCTGCGAGAAGTGGGTCAGGACGAGGTGCCGGACGCCCGCGTCGCGCGCGACGGCGGCGGCCTGTCCGGCCGTCAGATGACCGTGGTCGGCGGCGAGCCGGACGTCCTCGTCGAGGAAGGTCGACTCGATGACGAGCATGTCGGCGCCTTCGGCGAGCGCGTTCACCCCGTCGCAGAGCCGGGTGTCCATGACGAAGGCGAAGCGCTGCCCGCGCCGGACCTCGCTGACCTCGTCGAGCGGGACGCCGTTCAGACTGCCGTCGCGCTGGATCCGGCCGACGTCGGGGCCCTTGATGCCGTGCGCGGCGAGCTTCTCGGGCAGGAGCCGGCGCCCGTCGGGCTCGGTGATCCGGTAGCCGTAGGACTCGACGGGGTGGGAGAGCCGCCGGGCGTCCAGGGTGAAGGACTCCGTGACGGCGAGCGGCCCGTCGGCGGCCACGGGGGCCTCCGTGAGCCGCACGGTCTCGCGGTAGGCCGTGGCGTACCGCAGCCGCTCGAAGAAGTGCTGTCCGCTCGCCGGGTAGTGGGCGGTGACCGGGTGCGGGACCTGGTCGAGGTTGATCCGCTGGATCACCCCGGCCAGGCCGAGCGAGTGGTCGCCGTGGAAGTGCGTGACGCAGATCCGGTCGAGGTCGTGGGCGGCGACCCCGGCCCGCAGCATCTGCCGCTGGGTGCCCTCGCCGGGGTCGAAGAGGATGCCCCGGCCGTCCCAGCGCAGCACGTAGCCGTTGTGGTTGCGGTGCCGGGTCGGGACCTGGCTGGCGGTCCCGAGGACGACCAGTTCGCGTACGGACACGTCTTATCCGGGGGGCCAGTTGAGGCCGCGGCCGCCGAGCACGTGCGCGTGCGCGTGGAAGACGGTCTGGCCGGCGCCCGCACCGGTGTTGAAGACGATCCGGAAGCCGCTGCCGTCGATCTTCTCCTGCTCGGCGACCTCGCCCGCCTCGCGCAGTATGTCGGCGGCGACGGTCGGCGCGGCGGCGGCCAGCGACGCGGCGTCGGGGTAGTGGACGCGCGGGATGACGAGGATGTGCGTGGGCGCCTGCGGGTTGATGTCGCGGAACGCGACGGTGGTCTCCGTCTCGCGCACGATCGTCGCCGGCACCTCCCCCTCCGCGATCTTGCAGAACAGGCAGTCGCTCTGCGGCTCTCCGGCCATGTCCCGGTCCTCCTCGGTCTGATGACGATCACTGACCATGTACTGGCCGTGCCTTGACGATCAACTACCCGGCCATGCTATCCGCCGCCTCGGACAGCGAGCGGACGGATCAGTCCTTCGGAATGCGACGGTTCAGCGCCGAGCGACTCACCCAGTACGTGATGATCACACCCCAGAACAGGGGCGTCCCCAGGCCGCTCACCGTGCCCGAGTCGAAGGACCACAGGGCCAGCGAGGCGAGCGAGTAGAGGCCGAGGAGCCCGACGGCCCCGGCCATGAACAGCACGGGCCGGCAGTTCCGGGCCACGAGGAGCAGGGGCCGGCGCAGCCGGGGCGGCACCCTGCGGGCCATCCACACCCCCCACCCGGTCCAGGCGCCGAGGACCACGGCCGCGCCGACCAGGAGCGGGACGGCCGCGTCCGCCCAGGTCGCGCGGCCGGGGACCGCGATGCGGGCGACGGCGGAGGCCACGAAGCCGAGGAGGGCGACCCAGCGGGCCCCCGCGGCGGTGTTCCAGGCCATGGCCTCCAGGTTGTAGCGGGCCTTGCGGTCCTGGAGGTCGAGCGCGGCTGAGGCGACGAAGCCCTCGGCGGCCTGCGTCCAGGCACCGCGCCGGAACCAGCGGCGCCGCAGCCGCAGCAGCGAGAGGTTGTTGTGGGCCTCGCTGCTCTGCGGGTTGAGGCGCAGGGTCGTCTCGTACGCGCGCTGGGCGGTGGCGTGGTCGCCGCGCCGCTGGGCGGTGAGGCCGACCAGGAAGTGGGCGGCGTCCTCCTCGGGGGCGAGGCTGACGGCGGTCCGCGCGATCTCGTACGCCTCGACGGTACGCGCGGGCGTGCGCGCGTACTCGGCGTGCTCGGCGAGGGCGGTGCCGAGCGCGTAGTGGCTGCCCCAGTAGTTCGGGGCGAGCTCCACCGAGTGCCGCGCGGCGGCCTCGGCCTCCAGGAACCGCCGGTCGGCGAGGAGGATGTGGACCCGCATCAGCCAGGCCCCGAGCAGATCGGGATGGGCCCCGAGGGCCTGGTCGACGGCGGCGAGGGCGGCGGCCCGGTCGCCGGCCCGGTGGTGGCAGCGGGCGAGCAGGACGAGCGCCTCGGCGTCCTCCGGCTCGGTCGCCAGGTGCCGGGCGACGAGTTCACCGGCCTGCGCGTACCGCCCGGTCTCGTACAGCGCCTCGGCGCGCGCGAGCGCGGTGGACGCGGTCACAGCTTGCGCTTCCGCTTCAGGTGGGCGAGGAGGTCGTCGTACAGGCCGCCCTCGTTGGCGAACATGGCGACGTTCCGCGCCGCGGCGAACCACGGCTCCGTCGACGGCTTGATCTGCCGGGCGGCGCCGAGCAGGTCCTTGGTGGTGATCAGGCGCACGGAGCCGGTACGGGCGGAGTCGAGGAGCGCGGCCTCCGCGGCCGACTCGCAGACGTGGGCCAGGTCCGCGCCGGAGAAGTCCTCGGTGGCCTTGACGAGCTTGCCGAGGTCGACGGCCTCGATGGGCCGCTCCCTCAGGTGGTAACGGAGGATCGCCTCGCGGGCGGCCGCGTCCGGCGGCAGCACGAGCAGCGTGCGGTCGAGACGGCCCGGGCGGCGCAGCGCGATGTCCACGTCCCAGGGCACGTTGGTCGCGGCGAGCACGAACACGCCCTCGTTGCCGGCGCCGCTCGCGATGCCGTCGAGCTCGGTGAGGAGCTGGTTGACGACGTTGCGCAGGCCGCTGTGGTGGGTGCGCGAGCGCTTGGCGCCGAGGGCGTCCAGCTCGTCGAGGAAGACGACGCAGGGCGCCTGGCGGCGGGCGGTCTCGAAGATGTCGTGGACGTTCTTCTCGGAGGCCCCGATCCACATGTCGAGGACGTCGGAGAGCGAGACGGTGAGGAAGTTGGCGCCGAGCTCGCCCGCGACGGCCCGCGCGATGAACGTCTTGCCGCAGCCGGGAGGGCCGTACAGGAGCAGGCCGCCGCGCAGCGACTTGCCGTACAGCCTGCGCAGTTCGGGGTTGCGCATGGGCGCGAGGAAGGCGGCCTCCAGGCGCTCCTTGACCTCCTCCATGCCGCCGACGTCGGCGAGGCGTACGGCTCCGGGGGCGTCGACGTCCCAGGCGGCGGCGTCCCCGGCGGTCCCGTCGGCCCCCTCGGCCTGCGGGTCGTCGAGGAACCGGGGCCCGACGAGGTCCCGCACCTGCTGCTCGGCTGCGTCCCAGTCGAAGGAGGGGGGCTCCACGGGCGCGGGCGAAGGTTCGGTCGAAGGCTCGGGCGAGGGCTCGGGCTTCCGGGGCTCGACGGAAGGCTCGGGCTGCCGGGGCTCGACGGAAGGCTGGGGCTTCCTGGGCTCCACCGGAGCCATCCCCATCGCCCGCACCATCAGCGCACGTGCGTCCGCGTCGCCGGGCGCGTGCTGGAGGGCGACGGCCGCCTCCGCGACGGCCTCGTCGTTCCGCCCCTCGGAGAGGAGGAGTTCGGCGAAGTGGAGGCGCAGCGGCACGTCACCGGGGGCGGCGGCCACGGCGGCGCGCAGACTGCGGATGAGGGGGGAGTCGTCGGCCATGCGGGTCAGCCTAAGGAGCATCGGGGGGCCGCTGTCCACCGGGTGCGGCAGGGCGCGGGGCGTAGGGTGCGCGGCATGAGACGGGAAGGCGCGCCGCGCAGACTGACCGTGGACGGCACCGTGTGGCTGTGGAACGTCCGGCACCGGCACCCCGACTGCCGGACGGTGCTCTCGCTGCGCCGCGCCGAGCACCGCCACGCGCAGCTGCGTCTCGTCTTCCGGGACGGACCGGGCCGCATCGTGGCCGGGTACCCCTTCGGCCTGGGCGACGTGGCCTCGGCCGGCGGCGACATCCTGAACCTGAACCAGCCCGGGGTCGTGCGCCGCTTCCTTGAGGAGGCCGCGGCCCGCGGCCTCCTCCCCACCCTCCACGGCGTCCGCGAGGAGGACGCCTGGCCGCTCTACGACACCCTCACCGACACGGACTAGCTCCAGCGGCCGGTGCGCCCCAGGACGAGGGCCGTCGCCGCCGTGCCCGCCGTCGACGTGCGCAGGACGCTGCGGCCGAGGCGGTACGGCTTCGCCCCGGCGGCCTCGAAGGCGGCGAGCTCGTCCGGGGAGACCCCGCCCTCGGGGCCGACGATCAGCACGATCGAGCCCTTCGCCGGGAGTTCGGCGGTGGCGAGCGTCCCGCTGGGGTGCTCGCGGTCCTCGTGCAGGACGGCGGCGAAGTCGGCGTCCGCGAGGAGGGCGGCGAGCTGCTTGGTCGTCATCAGGTCGGCGACCTCGGGGAAGCGGGTGCGGCGCGACTGCTTGCCGGCCTCGCGCGCGGTGGACCGCCACTTGGCGAGCGCCTTGAGGCCCCGGTCGCCCTTCCACTGGGTGATGCAGCGGGAGGCGGCCCAGGGCACGATCGCGTCCACGCCGGTCTCCGTCATGGTCTCGACGGCGAGTTCGCCCCGGTCGCCCTTGGGGAGGGCCTGGACGACCGTGATGCGCGGCTCCTCCTCGGGGTCCTCGTGGACCTCGTCGACCCGCACGGTGAGCTCGTCCCTGCCCTCGGCGGAGACCACCACGCACTCGGCCCAGCGGCCCCGCCCGTCGGCGAGGACCAGCTCCTCCCCCGCGCGCAGCCGCTTCACGGAGACGGCGTGCCGCCCCTCGGGCCCGTCCAGGAGGAAACTCCCGGCACCGGGGACGGTGTCGACGACGAAGACGGGTGCGGTCATGAGGCACTCCTGTGAGCGAGCTCGGAGAGAGCGGTGTCGAGTTCGGCGGCCAGCACCTCGACCAGCTGCCCGGCAGGGAGTTCGCGGGCGAGGCGGTGGCCCTGGCCGGCCCACAGGGCCATGCCCTGGGCGTCGCCGGAGGTGGCGGCGGCCTTGCGGAGCGGGGCGGTGAGGTGGTGGATCTCGGGGTAGGCGGCGGGGGCGTACGGCCCGTGCTCGCGCATGAAGCGGTTGACGAGGCCGCGCGCCGGTCGCCCGGAGAAGGCCCGGGTGAGGGCGGTCCGGGTGAACAGCGGGTCCGTCAGGGCCTGCTTGTGCAGCGGGTGGGCGCCCGACTCGGGGCAGGGGAGGAAGGCGGTGCCGAGCTGGGCGGCGTCGGCCCCGGCGGCGAGGACGGCGGCGATCTGCGCGCCGCGCATGATCCCTCCGGCGGCGACGATCGGCAGCGCGACGGCCTCGCGGACCTGGGCGACGAGCGTGAGGAGCCCGGTGCCGGGGGCGCCTTCGTCGGCCGGGTCGTCGCGGTACGTGCCCTGGTGGCCGCCGGCCTCGACGCCCTGGACGCAGACGGCGTCGGCACCGGCCCGCTCGGCGGCGAGGGCCTCGTCGGCGGAGGTGACGGTGACGATCGTGTACGTACCGACGCGGTCGAAGGCGTGGAACGTCGCCTTCGCGGGGCAGCCGAAGGTGAAGGAGACGACGGGGACCGGGTCCTCCAGGAGGATGGCCAGCTTGGCGTCGTAGGCGTCGTCGCGGGAGTCGTCGGTCTCGCCGAGCGGGGTCTCGTACCAGGTGGCCTCGCCCGCGAGCTGGTGCCGGTAGACCTCGACGGCGGCGGGGTCGGCGGGCCGGCCGTCCTGCGGCATGAAGAGGTTGACACCGAAGGGGCGCGCGGTGAGGGTGCGGACCCGCTTGATCTCCTGGTACAGGCCTCCGGCCGTCTTGTACCCGCCGGCGAGGAAGCCGAGGGCCCCGGCCTCGCAGACGGCCCCGACGAGCTCGGGACCGGAGGCGCCACCGGCCATGGGGGCCTGCACGATCGGAAACCGAGAGAGATCGTTCAGTGCGGTGGGGGACATATGGGCATCGTGCCATGCCGCGGGGAGGGACATGGAAAGGGGCGGTATCCATGAATGGATACCGCCCCTTTCCACACACAGGCCTACCGCCCGTTGAAGGCGTCCTTCAAGCGCGAGAACAGACCCTGCTGTCCCGGCTGGAACTGCCCCGTGGGCCGTTCCTCGCCACGCAGCGTGGCCAGTTCGCGCAGGAGCCGCTCCTGCTCCGCGTCGAGCTTGCTCGGGGTCGTCACCTCGACGTGCACGATCAGGTCGCCCCGGCCGTTGCCCCGCAGGTGCGTGACGCCGCGCCCGTGCAGCGGGATCGACTGGCCGGACTGCGTGCCCGGGCGGATGTCGATCTCCTCGACGCCGTCGAGCGTCTGCAGCGGCACCTTGGTGCCGAGCGCGCCCGCCGTCATCGGGATGGTGACCGTGCAGTGCAGGTCGTCGCCGCGCCGCTGGAAGACCTCGTGCGGGGTCTCGTGGATCTCGACGTACAGATCGCCGGCGGGGCCGCCGCCGGGGCCGACCTCGCCCTCGCCCGCGAGCTGGATGCGGGTGCCGTTGTCGACACCGGCCGGGATCTTGACCGTGAGCGTGCGGCGGGACCGCACGCGGCCGTCGCCGGCGCACTCGGGGCACGGCGTCGGGACGACGGTGCCGAAGCCCTGGCACTGCGGGCAGGGGCGGGAGGTCATGACCTGGCCGAGGAAGGACCGGGTGACCTGGGAGACCTCACCGCGGCCGCGGCACATGTCACAGGTCTGCGCGGAGGTGCCGGGCGCGGCGCCCTCACCCGAACAGGTGGTGCAGACGACCGCCGTGTCGACCTGGATGTCCTTGGTGGTGCCGAAGGCCGCCTCGTTGAGGTCGATCTCCAGGCGGATCATGGCGTCCTGGCCGCGGCGGGTGCGCGAGCGCGGGCCGCGCTGCGAGGCCGTGCCGAAGAAGGCGTCCATGATGTCGGAGAAGTTGCCGAAGCCGCCGGCTCCGAAGCCGCCGCCCGCGCCACCGCCACCGGAGGCCGAGAGCGGGTCGCCACCGAGGTCGTAGACCTGCTTCTTCTGCGGGTCCGAGAGGACCTCGTAGGCGGCGTTGATCTCCTTGAAGCGTTCCTGCGTCTTGGGATCGGGATTGACGTCCGGGTGCAGCTCGCGCGCGAGCCTCCGGAACGCCTTCTTGATCTCGTCCTGGGACGCGTCGCGGCGCACGCCGAGTACGGCGTAGTAGTCCGTGGCCACTTACGACTCCGCCAGGATCTGTCCGACGTAACGTGCCACTGCGCGTACCGCTCCCATCGTTCCGGGGTAGTCCATGCGGGTCGGTCCGACCACGCCGAGTTTGGCGACTGCCTCGCCGCCCGAACCGTAGCCGACCGAGACGACGGACGTGGAGCTCAGCCCCTCGTGGGCGTTCTCGTGCCCGATGCGTACGGTCATGCCCGATTCCTTGGCCTCGCCCAGCAGCTTGAGGAGCACGACCTGCTCCTCAAGAGCTTCCAGGACAGGCCTGATCATCAGGGGGAAGTCGTGTCCGAAGCGGGTGAGATTGGCGGTGCCGCCGATCATCAGCCGCTCCTCGTGCTCCTCGACCAGGGTTTCGAGGAGGGTCGCGAGCACGGTCGAGACCGTGGCGCGGTCCTCGACCTCCTCGAAGGACTCGGGGAGGTCCTGCACCAGCTGCGGCACGTCGGCGAACCGGCGGCCGACGACCCGGCTGTTGAGCCGGGCCCTCAGGTCGGCGAGCGAGGTCTCGCCGAAGGGCGCGGGGCAGTCGACGACCCGCTGCTCGACCCGGCCGGTGTCCGTGATGAGGACGAGCATCAGGCGGGCGGGGGCCAGCGAGAGCAGTTCCACGTGCCGGACGGTCGAACGGGTCAGCGAGGGGTACTGGACGACGGCGACCTGGCGGGTCAGCTGGGCGAGCAGTCGTACGGTGCGCCCGACGACGTCGTCGAGGTCGACGGCTCCGTCGAGGAAGTTGTGGATGGCCCGCCGCTCGGGCGTCGACAGCGGCTTGACGCCGGCGAGCCGGTCGACGAAGAGCCGGTAGCCCTTGTCGGTGGGGATGCGCCCGGCGCTCGTATGAGGCTGAGCGATGTACCCCTCCTCCTCGAGCACGGCCATGTCGTTGCGGACGGTGGCCGGCGACACGCCGAGCTTGTGGCGCTCGGTGAGCGCCTTGGAGCCGACGGGCTCCTCCGTCCCGACGTAGTCCTGGACGATGGCGCGCAGGACCTCGAGTCTGCGTTCGCTGAGCATCGTGCGCACCTCCAGCTGTCGTCGTCGTTCCGGTTGCTCCGCTTTTGGCACTCACCCTGTCCGAGTGCCAGCGATCCCCCGGCCAGTGTACGGCGGCGGGCATCGCTCCTGGCAAGGAGGCGGCGCCCGCACCGGCTAGCGTCGCCCCATGGACGTGGATTGGGAAGCGTACGGATGGGAGCGGCTCGCGGACGGGGTGGGCCGGCGACGGCTGCCCGGCTGGGACGCCACGGTCGGGCTGATCCTGGGGACACGGGCGGTCCTGCTGTACGACACGGGGTCCTCGCTCACGGAGGGTGCCGAGCTGCGTGCGCAGATCGCGGCGCTCACGGGCGGCCGGAAGGTGACGCACATCGCACTCAGCCACCCGCACTTCGACCATGTGCTCGGCACGGCGGCCTTCGCGGGCGCGGAGGTCTTCGGCGCGGTGGGCTCGGACGACCTCCTGAGCGGAGCCAGGGCCCGGGAGGAGCTGCGCGAGGACGCGGTACGGCAAGGGCTCGACCCGCAGGCGGCCGCAGAGGCCGCCGACGTCCTCGTCGCCCCCCGTCATCTGGTCTCGGGCGAGTGGACGCTCGACCTGGGCGACCGTCAGGTCCTCCTGGCGAACGTCGGGCCCGGCCACACGGGCCACGACCTGGCACTCTGCGTCCCGGGAACGCAGGAGATCGTCTTCTGCGGCGACCTGGTGGAGGAGTCGGGCGAGCCGCAGGCGGGCCCGGACGCGATCCCGTCCCGCTGGCCGGACGCCCTGGACCGGCTGCTCGCCCTGGGCGGTGAGGAGGCGGCGTACGTACCGGGCCACGGGGCTGTGGTGGACGCCACGTTCCTCCGGGCACAGCGCGATGAACTGGCACGCCGCTTCGGGGTGTCGTAGCGTCGCCCGAATGCGCGGCTGCCACCCGGACCTGACGCCGTCTCGGCTGCATCCCTCGCATCCCCCGGGGGACGGCCCCCGGACCCCCGGCAGCATCCCCGAGACCGCGCCCTGGACAGGATCGAGCCCATGCGCAGCTACAACCCGGACCTGACCCCGCCCTGGAAGCGGTCCGCGCCCGTACCGGAGGTCCCGGCCGACCCCGACCTCGTGGTCGAGGAGGTGTCGACGGGCTTCTGCGGGGCGGTGATCCGCTGCGAGGCGGGCACGGTGACCCTGGAGGACCGGTTCGGCAAGCACCGGGTCTTCCCGCTGGAGCCGCGCGGCTTCCTCCTGGAGGGCAAGGTCGTCACTCTGGTGCGGCCGGTGTCGGCTGCGTCCCGCCCCACCCGTACGGCCTCCGGCTCCGTCGCGGTCCCGGGCGCACGCGCGCGCGTGGCACGGGCGGGGCGGATCTACGTGGAAGGCCGCCACGACGCGGAGCTCGTCGAACGGGTCTGGGGCGACGACCTGCGCATCGAGGGCGTGGTCGTGGAGTACCTGGAGGGTGTCGACGACCTGCCGTCGATCGTCGCGGAGTTCGCCCCGGGACCGGACGCCCGGCTCGGCGTCCTCGTCGACCACCTGGTCCCGGGCTCGAAGGAGTCGAGGATCGCCGCCCAGGTGACCTCGCCGCACGTCCTGGTCGTCGGCCACCCGTACATCGACGTCTGGGAGGCCGTGAAGCCGTCCTCCCTGGGCATCCCGGCCTGGCCTGCGGTCCCCCGCGGCCAGGACTGGAAGACGGGCGTCTGCCGCGCCCTCGGCTGGCCCTCGGACAACACGGGCGCGGTCTGGCAGGCGATCCTCAAGCGCGTGACGTCCTACAAGGACCTGCAGCCGGAGCTCCTGGGCCGCGTCGAAGAACTGATCGACTTCGTAACGGCACCGTAGCGCCCACAGGACGGACAGCGCCCACGCCCGTGTGGGCGCAGGCCCTAGTCCACCAGGTCCCGGACCACCGCGTCCGCCAGCAGCCGCCCCCGCAGCGTCAGCACCGCCCGCCCCGCCTCGTACGACCCGGCATCGAGCAGCCCGTCCTCCAGGGCCTTGCGGGACGCCGCCCGCCCCGCCGGCTTGAGGATCGACAGCTCGACGCCCTCCCGCAGCCGCAGCTCCAGCAGGATCCGCTCCACCCGCCGGTCCTCGTCGGACAGCAGCTCCCGCCCGGCGCCCGGCGACCGGCCCTCCGCGAGCGCCGCCGCGTACGCCCCGGGATGCTTCACGTTCCACCAGCGGACGCCCCCGACGTGCGAGTGCGCGCCCGGCCCGGCGCCCCACCAGTCGGCCCCGCGCCAGTACAGCTCGTTGTGGAGGCAGCGCCCGGCCTCGGAGGTGGCCCAGTTGGACACCTCGTACCACTCGAAACCGGCCCGGGACAGCACGTCCTCCGCGATCAGGTAGCGGTCGGCGTGCACGTCGTCGTCGGTCATGGGCACCTCACCGCGCCGGATGCGCCGGGCGAGCTGCGTGCCCTCCTCGACGATCAGGGCGTAGGCGCTGACGTGGTCGGGCCCGGCGCCGATCGCGGCCTCGAGGGAGGCGCGCCAGTCGTCGTCGGACTCGCCGGGCGTGCCGTAGATGAGGTCGAGGTTGACGTGCTCGAACCCGGCCGCCCGCGCCTCCCCGACGCACGCCTCGGGCCGCCCGGGGGTATGGGTCCGGTCGAGGATCTTCAGGACGTGCTGCCGGGCGCTCTGCATCCCGAAGGAGATCCGGTTGAACCCGCCGGCGCGCAGCTCGGCGAGGTAGGCGGGGTCGACGGAGTCCGGATTGGCCTCGGTCGTCACCTCGGCGTCGTCGGCGAGCCCGAACTCGTCCCGGACGGCCCCCAGCATCCGCACGAGGTCCCCGGCGGCGAGGAGCGTGGGCGTGCCGCCGCCGACGAAGACGGTCCGCACGGGCCGGGGGTCGTCCCCGAGGACCTTCCGGGCGAGCCGGATCTCCTCGACGACCTGGTCGGCGTAGTTGTCGCGGGAGGCGAGCACACCGCCCGTACCGCGCAGCTCGCTCGCCGTGTACGTGTTGAAGTCGCAGTAGCCGCAGCGCGTCGCGCAGTACGGCACGTGCAGGTAGAACCCGAGCGGCCGCTCCCCGGCCCCTTCGAGGGCGTGCGGGGGCAGCGCCCCGTCGTCGGGAACGGGCTCACCATCGGGCAGTACGGAAGGCATGAGCCCCATTGTCCCGTACTGCCCGGGGTAACAGCCCGGCCCCGCGGGTCAGGCCTCGCGCGAGCCCGCGTACATCTCCTCGATGAGGTCCTTGTACTCACGCTCGACGACCGGCCGCTTCAGCTTCAGGGACGGGGTGAGCTCGCCGTGCTCGATGTCGAGGTCGCGCGGGAGCAGACGGAACTTCTTGATCGTCTGCCAGCGCTGGAGGCCCTCGTTGAGGCGGTCGACGTAGCCCTGGATGAGCTTCTCGGTCCGCGGGTCGGCGACGACCTCCGCGTACGACTTGCCGCCGAGGCCGTGCTCGGCGGCCCAGCCGAGGAGGGAGGGCTCGTCGAGGGCGATGAGGGCGGTGCAGAAGTTCCGGTCGGCGCCGTGGACGAGGATGTTCGAGACGAACGGGCAGACGGCCTTGAACTGGCCCTCGACCTCGGCCGGCGCGATGTACTTGCCGCCGGACGTCTTGATCAGGTCCTTCTTGCGGTCGGTGATCCGGAGGTAGCCGTCGGCGGACAGCTCGCCGATGTCGCCGGTGTGGAACCAGCCGTCGGACTCCAGGACCTCGGCCGTCTTCTCCGGCAGGCCGTGGTAGCCCTCCATGATGCCGGGGCCGCGCAGAAGGATCTCGCCGTCGTCGGCGATCCGGACCTCGGTGCCGGGGAGCGGCTTGCCGACGGTGCCGGTGCGGTAGGCCTCGCCCGGGTTGACGAAGGAGGCGGCGGAGGACTCGGTGAGGCCGTATCCCTCCAGGATGTGGATGCCCGCGCCGGCGAAGAAGTAGCCGATCTCGGGGGCGAGGGCGGCGGAGCCGGAGACGCAGGCGCGCAGGTTGCCGCCGAAGGCCTCGCGGATCTTGCCGTAGACGAGGGCGTCGGCGACCTTGTGCTTCGCGGAGAGGCCGAAGGGCGCGGAGGCGGTGCCGGTGCGGCGGAAGTTGTCCTGGGTGGCCTTGGCGTACTCGCGGGCGATGCCGGCCGCCCACTGGAAGATCTTGTACTTGGCGCCGCCGCCCGCGCGCGCCTTGGCGGCGACCCCGTTGTAGACCTTCTCGAAGATGCGGGGCACGGCCGCCATGTAGGTCGGCTGGACGACCGGCAGGTTCTCGATGATCTTGTCGACGCGGCCGTCGACGGCGGTGACGTGACCGACCTCGATCTGGCCGGAGGTGAGGACCTTGCCGAAGACGTGGGCGAGCGGCAGCCACAGGTACTGGACGTCGTCCTGGGTGACGAGGCCGGTGGCGGCGATGGCCTTGGCCATGTACGACCAGTTGTCGTGCGGGAGGCGGACGCCCTTGGGGCGACCGGTGGTGCCGGAGGTGTAGATGACGGTGGCGAGCTGCGTGGAGGTGATCGCGGCCACCCGTTCCTTGACCGCCTCGGGGTGCTCCTCCAGGTAGGCCTTGCCGCGCTTCTCCAGGTCGTCGAGGGAGAGGACGAAGTCTCCGTCGCTCTCCACGCCCGTGGCGTCGATGACGACGACGTGGTGGAGGTCCGGCAGCTCGGCGCGGCGCTCGACGGCCTTGGCCAGCTGGGCCGCGTTCTCCGCGATGAGGACCTTGGACTCGGAGTCGGAGAGGATGAACGCCGACTCCTCGGCGTTGGTCTGCGGGTAGACCGTGGTGGTCGCGGCGCCCGCGCACATCACGCCGAGGTCGGCGAGGATCCACTCGACGCGGGTGGAGGAGGCGAGGGCGACGCGCTCCTCGCCCTGGACGCCGAGGTCGACGAGGCCGGCGGCGATCGCGTAGACCCGCTCGGCGGCCTGTCCCCAGCTGAGCGACTTCCAGTCGTCCGGGCCGGTGCCGGAGGCGGCGGGCACCGGGTAGCGGTAGGCCTCCGCGTCCGGGGTCCGCTCGACGCGCTCAAGGAAGAGGGTCGCCACGGAGGGCGGCCGGTTCTCGATCTGGGTCTGTGTGTCGCTCACGACGTCCTCCGGGCGGCGGCGGTGCCTTCTGGTGGTTCGTAACTAACTGGCGAGTAACCTTCGAGCCGGGATCAGAGTAGAGGCCGGAATGCTGCCACGTAAGGGCCTGTGGATAACGAACAGGCCCACGTGCGCGACGCACGTGGGCCCATTCGGTGCATAAGTCAGCTACTTCTTGCCCTTGCCGGAGGACTCGTCGCTCGACAGGACGGCGATGAAGGCCTCCTGCGGCACCTCCACCGAGCCGACCATCTTCATGCGCTTCTTGCCTTCCTTCTGCTTCTCCAGCAGCTTCCGCTTACGGGAGATGTCACCGCCGTAGCACTTGGCGAGGACGTCCTTCCGGATGGCGCGGATGGTCTCGCGGGCGATGACCCGGGAGCCGATGGCGGCCTGGATGGGCACCTCGAAGGCCTGCCGCGGGATGAGCTCGCGCAGCTTGGCGACGAGCCGGACGCCGTAGGCGTACGCGGCGTCCTTGTGGGTGACGGCCGAGAAGGCGTCCACCTTGTCGCCGTGCAGCAGGATGTCGACCTTGACCAGGCTGGAGGCCTGCTCGCCGGTGGGCTCGTAGTCGAGGGAGGCGTAACCGCGCGTCTTCGACTTCAGCTGGTCGAAGAAGTCGAAGACGATCTCGGCGAGGGGCAGGGTGTAGCGGATCTCGACCCGGTCCTCGGAGAGGTAGTCCATGCCGATCAGGGTGCCGCGACGGGTCTGGCAGAGCTCCATGATCGCGCCGATGAACTCGCTCGGGGCCAGGATCGTGGCGCGCACGACCGGCTCGAAGACGTCGCTGATCTTGCCTTCGGGGAACTCGCTCGGGTTGGTGACGGTGTGCTCGCTGCCGTCCTCCATCACGACGCGGTAGACCACGTTCGGCGCGGTGGCGATCAGGTCGAGCCCGAACTCGCGCTCCAGACGCTCACGGATCACGTCGAGGTGGAGGAGGCCGAGGAAGCCGACGCGGAAGCCGAAGCCGAGCGCGGCGGAGGTCTCCGGCTCGTAGACCAGCGCGGCGTCGTTGAGCTGCAGCTTGTCGAGGGCCTCGCGGAGGTCCGGGTACTCCGAGCCGTCCAGCGGGTAGAGGCCCGAGAAGACCATCGGCTTCGGGTCCTTGTAGCCGCCGAGGGGCTCGGTGGCGCCCTGGTTCAGGGAGGTGATCGTGTCACCGACCTTGGACTGACGGACGTCCTTCACACCGGTGATGATGTAGCCCACCTCGCCGACGCCGAGACCGTCGGACGAGGTCATCTCCGGCGACGAGACACCGATCTCGAGCAGCTCGTGCGTCGCGCCGGTCGACATCATCCGGATGCGCTCGCGCTTGTTGAGCTGGCCGTCGACGACACGGACGTACGTGACGACACCCCGGTACGAGTCGTACACGGAGTCGAAGATCATCGCGCGGGCGGGGGCGTCGGCGACGCCGACGGGCGCCGGAACGTCCCGGACCACTCGGTCGAGCAGCGCCTCGACACCCATGCCGGTCTTCGCGGAGACCTTGAGGACGTCCTCCGGCTGGCAGCCGATGAGGTTGGCCAGCTCCTCGGAGAACTTCTCCGGCTGGGCGGCCGGCAGGTCGATCTTGTTCAGGACGGGAACGATCGTGAGGTCGTTCTCCATCGCCAGGTAGAGGTTGGCGAGCGTCTGCGCCTCGATGCCCTGCGCGGCGTCGACGAGCAGGATCGTGCCCTCACAGGCGGCGAGCGACCGGGACACCTCGTACGTGAAGTCGACGTGTCCGGGGGTGTCGATCATGTTCAGGATGTGAGTCCTGCCCTCACCCTGCCCGTCGGTGGGCGCCCAGGGCAGCCGGACCGCCTGGGACTTGATCGTGATGCCGCGCTCCCGCTCGATGTCCATCCGGTCGAGATACTGGGCACGCATCTGCCGCTGGTCGACCACACCGGTCAGCTGGAGCATCCGGTCGGCAAGCGTGGACTTGCCGTGGTCGATGTGCGCGATGATGCAGAAGTTGCGGATCAGAGCCGGGTCGGTACGGCTCGGCTCGGGCACGTTGGTAGGAGTCGCGGGCACGCAGGGATCTCGTCTCGGGCGATGTTCAGAACGGATACGTAGAGACCATGGTCCCATGCCTGCCGCCCAGCGCCCGGTTTGGGCGGCTGCGAGGGTGGCTGATAGTGTGGACAGCTGTGTCTCGCATGCCCTCTCAGCTGCGGGGCGCATCCAGAAGGAACATCGAACCTGTAAAGGCTCTTTTCGTGGCGAACATCAAGTCCCAGATCAAGCGGAACAAGACGAACGAGAAGGCGCGCCTGCGCAACAAGGCCGTCAAGTCCTCGCTCAAGACCGCGATCCGCAAGGCCCGTGAGGCTGTCGCCGCCGGCGACCTCGAGAAGGCCACCGTTGCCACTCGTGCCGCCTCGCGTCAGCTCGACAAGGCTGTCTCGAAGGGTGTCATCCACAAGAACGCCGCCGCCAACAAGAAGTCGGCGCTGGCCACCAAGGTTGCCTCCCTCCAGGGCTGAGCTCTGATGTGACCGGCCGTACGGGACTCAGCGGGCCCTCTACCCCGCTCCCGCCCGGCCACCCGGACTCGCGCACGGACGCGTTCGCCACGCGGGCGCGAGCCCACCAGCCGTAACGCCGAAGGCCCCGCAACTTCCTTCCCCAGGAAGCCGCGGGGCCTTCGCCGCACCTGCCACCACGAGCCGGGGCACGGGTGCACGAGTGACCACCGGGCAACGGGGACCAGCGGCCAAAACAGCCGCTTGGACGACTGGGACCCGGCGGCGCGAGGCGCCCGCCTGGCCACCCTGGCCCAAGGGCACGACGCAGCCGCCCAGCTACCGGAACCGGCGGCGCGAAGCGCCCGCCCGGTTTACGGGGGTCCGGGGGCGGAGCCCCCGGAAGGGGTCGGCCTCAGCCCCCCACCAGCCCCGGCGGGGTTTCGGGAAGGGGTGGGGTGGGGGAACCGCTCCGGCGCCCGCCACGAGCCGCCCCCGCACCGAAGCGAACCGCCCGGCTCAGCCCCGCCGCAACCGCGCCGCCCGCGCCACCGCGACCACCGCCTTCTCCAGGGCGTACTCCGGGTCGTCGCCCCCGCCCTTCACCCCGGCGTCCGCCTCCGCGATCGCCCGCAGGGCCAGCGACACCCCGTCCGGGGTCCAGCCGCGCATCTGCTGCCGTACGCGGTCGATCTTCCAGGGCGGCATGCCCAGCTCTCGCGCCAGGTCGGCGGGCCGCCCGCCCCGCGCCGAGGAGAGCTTGCCGATCGCCCGTACCCCCTGGGCCAGCGCGCTGGTGATGAGCACGGGCGCGACCCCGGTCGAGAGCGACCAGCGCAGGGCCTCCAGGGCCTCCGCCGCCCGCCCCTCGACGGCGCGGTCCGCGACGTTGAAGGAGGAGGCCTCGGCGCGGCCCGTGTAGTACCGCCCGACGACGGCCTCGTCGATCGTCCCGTCGACGTCGGACGTGAGCTGCGAGACCGCGGACGCGAGCTCCCGCAGATCGCTGCCGATCGCGTCGACGAGCGTCTGGCAGGCCTCGGGCGTGGCTGACCGGCCCAGCCTCCGGAACTCCTGCCGGACGAACGTCAGCCGCTCCGCCGGCTTCGTCGTCTTCGGGCAGGCGACCTCCCGCGCCCCCGCCTTGCGCGCCGCGTCGAGCAGCCCCTTGCCCTTGGCGCCGCCGGCGTGGAGCAGGACGAGCGAGATGTCCTCGATCGGATCGTCCAGGTACGCCTTGACGTCCTTGATCGTGTCGGCGGAGAGGTCCTGCGCGTTCCGCACGACCAGCACCTTCCGCTCGGCGAAGAGCGAAGGACTGGTGAGCTCCGCCAGCGAACCGGGCTGGAGCTGGTCGGGGGTGAGGTCGCGCACGTCCGTGTCGGCGTCGGCGGCCCGCGCGGCCGCCACCACCTCCTGGACGGCGCGGTCGAGGAGCAGGTCCTCCTGCCCCACGGCGAGCGTCACGGGGCCGAGGAGGTCGTCGGGGGAAGTCTTTCTGGTGGCCATCGCGATCCAGCATCCCACGGGCCACTGACACCGCCGCCCGGCACGGGGTCGAGAATGGCGGGGTGAGTGAACGACACGTACTGGTACTCCCCGACCGCGACGCCGCCGAGGAGGTCGCGGGGGAGCTCCCCGACCGCTTCGGCCTGGCCGAGGAACCGCAGCTCGTGCGCGACGCCCTGGCCGGTGAGGACGACGCCGAGGACGCGCAGTGGCTGGTGGTCGTCGAGGACCCGGACGCCCGCCTCGACCCGGCGGCGCTGGACGCGCTGGCCGCCGAGTACGAGGGCTGGCTGGAGGCCCCCTAGGGGTCGGGACCGGGACCGGCCGTCAGCCCTTCTTGGGGACGATCTGGATGTCGAGGTCGATGCTGATGCTCGACCCGACGGCCGCGATGCCCCGCGCGAGCAGCGTCTGCCAGGTGAGGGTGAAGTCCTCCCGGTGCAGCTCGGTGGTGGCCCGGCAGGCGCCCCGGGTCTCGCCCTCCAGGCCGTTCCCGAGGCCCAGGTACTGGGTGTCCAGGGTCACCGTGCGGCTCACTCCGTGCAGGGTGAGCGCGCCGGTGACCGCCCAGCGGCTGCCGCCCCGGTGGACGAAGCGCTCGCTGTAGAACTCCAGCGTGGGGTAGGCGCCGACGTCGAGGAAGTCACCGGAGCGCAGATGGTCGTCGCGCATCTGCACCCCGGTGTCGATGGACGCGGCGTCGATGACGACGTGCATCGCGGAGTGCTCCATGCGCTCGGCGATCCGCACCGCGCCCGCGAAGCTGTTGAACCTTCCGTGGATCCGGGCGAGGCCGATGTGGCGTGCCGTGAAGCCGATCTGCGAGTGCGCGGGGTCGATCTCCCAGTCGCCCGGCTCGGGGAGCTGGGGCTGGGGCGCGACCTGGAGCAGGACGTCGCCGAGGCCCTGGTGCTCGCCCTCGGCGACGACGGCACCGCCGTGGTAGGGCGTATAGCCCTCGGAGGTGACGGCGACGCGGTACTCGCCGGCCGGCACGGTCGCGAGGACGGTCCCGTACGGATCGGTCTCGCCGGCCAGGATCTTGCGGCCCGCCGTGTCACTGACGACGAACTCGGCCTGCCGGACGGGTTCGTGCACGGGGTCCAGCACCCGGCAGCTCAGCACGCCGGCGGAGGAGGGGACGGCGAGACCGGCGAGCGGGCCGCCGCGCGCGGCTCCCGTCGCACGCTTCCCGAAGAGACGATCGAACATTCTTCACGCACCCCCGTGCGACTCGTTCACTATGCAACAAAGTTGCATTCGATCACTGCTGAGGCGTTCGAGGCAAACGGGAGGAGTGACCGGAAGTGTTACCGAGGGTCCGAATTGGAGATTCCGCTTAGCGCGGCCGACCGGCCCCACGCCGCGCTCGACGCCAGGCACCGCCGCATCCCCCACGCGGGCAGTTCCCGCAGCCCCGGCACCGGCGAGGACAGCAGTCACTCACCGGCTCCCGGCATCTCCCAGAGCCTCACCCTCCTCCCGGCACGGCCACAAGCCCGGCCCCCGCCCCCACCACCGCGACCGCCCCGTCCTGATCGGTCCGCAGCACCCGCGCGCCGCCCGCCCGCAGCCCCTCCAGCGTCCGGGGCGAGGGATGCCCGTACGGGTTGTCACGCCCCGCCGACACCAGCGCGAGCCTCGGTCGCACCGCCTGTATCAGGCCCGGGTCCTGGTGCGCTGAACCGTGATGGGCGACCTTGAGCACGTCCACCGGCCCGAGACCCGGATGCAACCGCACCAGCGCCCGCTGGGCCGGCGGTTCGAGGTCCCCCAGGAGCAGCAGCCTCAGCCCTCCGGCGGTACGGACGAGCAACGTGACACTGGCGTCGTTGGGCCCGCCGTCGAACACCTCCGGGACCGCGGACGCTCCGGCACCGGCCCACGGCC
Organism: Streptomyces sp. NPDC037410; assembly: GCF_055602235.1. Lineage (NCBI taxonomy): Bacteria > Bacillati > Actinomycetota > Actinomycetes > Kitasatosporales > Streptomycetaceae > Streptomyces > Streptomyces sp. NPDC037410. The sequence goes on from NZ_JBVJWR010000001.1 coordinate 385,659, forward strand.
AGAGCACCCGCCACTCCAGGCCCCCGATCCTCCGCCGCTCCCCCGGTCCCGCACGCACCAGCGGCACCCCGGCGGCGGCCGCGGTCCGCCGCACGAACGCGGCCTGGCCAGGCGGCTCTTCGAGCCCCGTGATCTGGATCGCACCCACCGACCTTCCCCGCAGCACTCCGGGAAGCCCGGCCACATGGTCCGCGTGGAAGTGGGTGAGCACCAGCAACGGCACCCTCCGCACCCCGAGTTCACGCAGACAGCGGTCCACAAGCACCGGGTCCGGTCCCGCGTCCACCACGACGGCGGAGTCCCCGCCCGCCGCGAGCACCGCCGCGTCCCCCTGCCCCACCTGGCACATCGCGAACACCCAGCCGGGCGGCGGCCACCCCGTCGTCCACCGGGCGAGCGGCGCCGGCCGCACCACCACGAGCAGGAGCACCCCGCCGACGATCACACCGACCGCACCCCGGTACGGCAGCCTCCGCGCCCCGAGGACCAGCAGGACCGTGAGCAGCGCCAGGGCGAGCCCTCCCCACCAGCCGCCCGGCCAGGCCAGCTCGGCCCCCGGCAGTGCGGCGCCCGTACGGGCCACCCGCGCGAGCCACCCGGCCGGCCATCCCGCCACCCACGCCAGCCCCTCCGCGGCCGGCATCCAGACCGCCGCAAGGGCGAGCGTCGCGAACCCGCACACCGTCGCCGGCGCCACCGCGAGTTCGGCGAAGAGGTTCGCCGGGACGGCGACCAGACTCACCCGGGCGGCGAACACCACCACGACCGGCGCGCACACCGCCTGCGCCGCCAGGGCCGCACCCAGCGCCTCCGCCAGTCGGCCGGGCACCCGGCGCCGCCGCAGCGCCTCGCTCCACCGCGGGGCGATCGTCAGCAGCGCCCCGGTCGCCAGGACCGAGAGCAGGAAGCCGTAGCTCCGGGCGAGCCAGGGGTCGTAGAGCACGAGGACGAGCACGGCGGCGGCCAGCGCGGGGATCAGCGATCTCCTGCGTCCCGTACCGATCGCGAGCAGCGCGACCAGACCGCAGGCCGCGGCACGCAGCACGCTCGGGTCCGGCCGGCAGACGATCACGAACGCGAGCGTCAGCCCTCCCCCGGCCAGTGCCGTGACCCGCAGCGACAACCCGATCCGTGGCGCGAGCCCGCCCCGCTCCACCTGGTGCGCCCGCCCCGGCCTCCCGATGAGCAGGAGCAGGACGACCGTCAGATTGCTGCCGGACACCGCCAGAAGGTGGGTGAGATCGGTCGCCTCGAACGCGTCCCGCAACTCGGGTCCGACCCGGGAGGTGTCCCCGACGACCAGTCCCGGCAGCAGAGCCCGCGCGTCGGGATCGAGCTTGTCGGTCGCCCTCCGCAGCCCGGCGCGCAGGTCCCCCGCCGTCCGTTGCAGGGTGCTCGGCGGGCCGACGATCCGCGGTGGTCCGGCTCCGTCGACCTTGACTACCGCCGCGAAGGGTTCCCCCGGTCGCAGCGGCGGCGCGAGCCGGGCGCCGACCCGGAGCCGGGTGGTGGGGAGGAGCCGCAGCCACTCCTCCCGCCCCCTTCCCGACGGCACGATCAGCAGGACCGGCGTGCGGGTCCGGTGGACCGAACCGTCCGACCGCTCGACCCGGGTCACCTCGCCGTCCAGGACGATCGAGACCGGGGCCATCGCGTTGCCCCGGACCTTGGGCCGGGTGAGCCGGGCGTCGGAGGTCACCGCCACCTCAAGCCGCGCCAGCGCGTACTCCCGCGCCAGCTCCGGGACGGGCCCCCGCCGCAGATCCGCCGCGTGCAGCCCCGCCGAGGCGGCTCCGGCCGCCGCACAGAGCAGGACCCCGGCCCAGGCGGTCGCCCGTAATCGCCACCCGGGTGTGGCCCCTGGTCCGGCGGATCGCCACCCTGCTGTGGCCCCTGGTAGCGCGGATCGCCACTCTGGTGCGGCTCCTGGTGCGGCGGCTCCGGAACCGTCGTCCCGGCCACGGCGCCGCCGGACCGACGCCCGCACCAGCAGAAGCACGGCCCCCACCAGGCACACCGCGACACCGGCCACCGTCCACCACCCGGTGACGCCCACGGCACAGGCCGCCGCCGCCCAGGCAGCCGCCGCGAGGGGGACGAGACGGAGATCGGGCGGCCCCTCGTCGTCCTTCATGGCCGGACCAGCGGTTCGAGATCGGCGAACCGACGCTCGCCGATGCCGTCGACCTCCCGCAGCTCCCCGACCGACCGGAAGCCGCCGTGCTCCGTCCGGTGGTCGACGATGTGCTGCGCGAGCACGGGTCCCACACCGGGGAGGCCGTCCAGCTGTTCCGCCGTGGCCGAGTTGAGGCTCACCGGCACCCCCGGGCCCCCGCTCCCGGCGCCACCGGGACCGGAGCCGGAACCGGGACCCGCCCCGCCCACCTGCGTCCCCGGCAGACCGATCAGAACCTGCTCGCCGTCGAACAGGACGCGGGCCCGGTTCACCCCGGTGAGGTCCGCGCCGGGCTCCGCTCCGCCCGCCGCCCGCAGGGCATCCGCCACACGCGAGCCGGCCGGCAGGGTCAGCACCCCGGGCCTGCGCACCTTGCCGCCGATGTCGACGACGACCCGCGCCCCGGAGGCCCCGGCCCCCGGCACCGGCCCGGGCCCGGCACCCGGCGCCTCGCCCGAACCGGGCTTGGCAGCGGGCACGGCGGGCAGGGGAGCAGCGGCCCGGACGAGTTCGGGAGCGCGCACCGGCTCCGGCCGCCCGGTCCAGAAGTACCCGGCCGCGAGGCCCGCGGCCAGGAGCAGCACCAACGTCAGCGCGGCCAGCGCCCTCGGTTCGAGCCCGCACCTGGTCTGCACCCACACCGGGGCCCGGTCGCGGAGGAGCGCGGCCACCCGCTCCCGTACCCCCGGCGGGGAACCCCGCTCCGGCGCCTCCGGCACTTCACGGACATCCGGTGCCTCCCGAATCTCCGGCGAAGGCACCGGAATCGGCACCGGCACCGGTGGTGTCGCCGCCGGGAACAGTGCGTCCGCCCGACGCCGCACGGCACCCCCGGGCAGGGCGGGAGCCCGCCCGACCCGGTCTCGTGTCCTGGCCCGCCCGGCCGGGGAGCCCCGCCCTCCCGGGCGGCTGCGCCCGTCCGATCCGGGCGCCCGTCCGGGCCCGCTCGTCGGAGCACCCGCCCTGCCCGAGGTCCTGGAGGTGGTCGCTGCGATACGTGTACGAAGAGTCATGTCCGTGACGGTAGAGATCACGGAAGGCCCGTGCGGAGCGCAGCCGTCTTCCGTGGACAGACGCTCCGCTGTGGAAAACTCCCTCACCCGTGTGGGGGACGGAGGGAACCCGGCTGCCTCAGCGCGGCGAGACGACGACCGCGAGGAGACCCGGGCCCGTGTGGGCGCCGATGACCGCTCCCACCTCGCTGACCTGGAGTTCCTCGATTCCCGGGACGCGCTCCCTGAGCCGGTCCGCGAGCGCGGCGGCCCGCTCCGGTGCGGAGAGGTGGTGCACGGCGATATCGACGGAGCCGGAGCCGGCCCGGTCCACGGCGATCTCCTCCAGGCGCGCGATGGCCTTCGAGGCCGTCCGTACCTTCTCCCGCAGTTCGATCCGCCCGGCGTCGAGTTCGAGGAGCGGCTTCACCGCGAGCGCCGAGCCGAGCAGCGCCTGGGCGGTCCCGATGCGGCCGCCCCTGCGCAGATAGTCCAGGGTGTCGACGTAGAAGTAGGCGGAGGTCCCCGCGGCACGCTTCTCGGCCGCCGCGACCGCCTCGTCGAGGGAACCGCCGGCCTCGGCGACCTCCGCCGCGGCGAGTGCGCAGAAGCCCAGGGCCATGCCCATCATGCGGGTGTCCACCACCCGTACGGGCACGGGGGCGTCCTTGGCCGCGAGCACGGCGGCGTCGTAGGTCCCGGAGACCTCGGCGGACAGATGGAGCGAGACGATGCCCTTCGCGCCCGCCTCCGCGGCCTCGCGGTAGGCCTCGGCGAAGACCTCGGGGCTCGGCCGCGAGGTGGTGACGGGCCGGCGCTTCTGCAGGGCCTCGGCAAGGGCCTTCGCCGAGATCTCGGTGCCCTCCTCGAGGGCGCGGTCGCCGATGACGACGGTCAGCGGGACCGTGGTGATGGCGTGCCGCTCCCTCGTCTGGCGTGGCAGGTAGGCCGTGGAATCGGTGACGATCGCGACATGCCGGGACATGAGCGGGAGGTTACCCGCCGGGGCCACCGCACGGCAGCCCGGCCCCCCTTCTCACCGGGACGCCCACCCGCACCCCGGCCTGCCTTCGCCGAAAGCCATCACGTCGTGGTCTCCGGGCGGGCCGACTTCTCCCACGGGTAGGCGGTGCGCCGGGGATCGGGTGCCGTGATCGCGGAGCGCTCTCCACCGGCCCCGGGGGCCGTCTCGCGGCCGGGACCGGCGGGCTTCCCCCGGCCGTCGGCCGTCGCCGCGTCCGCCGCCCCGGGTCCGGCATCCCGGGTCGCTCCCGGCGCGGCCTCCGGGCGCGTCCAGTGGCGCAGGGCGCCCGCCTCGACGTCGATCTGGGCGCTGAGCGTCGACAGGTCGTCCTCGGCGAACTTCACCGCCCGGTCCCGGGCGGCGCGGCGCAGCGCGTCGGCCGAGCCGGTGATCCGCTCGGTCCGCGCGGCGAGCTCGGGCAGCTGTCCGGCCACCCACGCCCGGTCGGGCTCGCGCTCCATGCGCTTGAGGTCCGCGTCCAGCTCGTGTCCGTGGGCGCTGAGCCGGTGGAACAGGTCGAGCGACTCCTTCAGCGAGGCGTCCTCGCCGACGCCCGCCTGCAGCGCCTCCTGGGTGGCGCGCATCGAGGTGCGCAGCGACAGCCGCAGCCGGGCGAGCTCGGCAGCGGCCCCGGCCTGACCGAAGCTCTTGGCCCGCAGCGTGGTCTCCTCGACCGTGCGCCGGGCCTGGTCGATGGTGCGGTCGACCCCGCGCGCGGCGGCCTTCGCGACCTTCACGGTGACGAACACCCCGAGCGCCACGAAGGACAAGAAGAGCAGGGCCATGATCGTGATAATCGTGGCTTCCATGTGCGCCCCTCCGGCGTCCGTCGAATCCCCACGGCTGTGGTTCCTCCACGTTAAACGGAACGGGCAGGCCGCGGGTTCCATCGGAACCCCCAACCTGCCCGTAGGGGAAACCCCTATGTGCCGTTAGCCGGCGACGATGTTCACCAGCTTCGGCGCGCGGACGATCACCTTGCGGATCTCCGCGCCGCCCAGCGCCGCGACCACGTGCGGGTCTGCCAGCGCCAGCGTCTCCAGCTCCGCGTCCGTGATCGACGGGGAGACCTCCAGGCGGGCCTTGACCTTGCCCTTGATCTGCACGACGCAGGTCACGGTCTCGTCGACGACGTACGCCGGGTCGGCGACCGGGAAGTCCTGGTGGACGACCGAGGCGGTGTGGCCCAGCTTGCGCCACAGCTCCTCGGCGATGTGCGGGGCCAGCGGGGCGACCAGCAGCACCAGCTGCTCGGCGACCGGCCGGGAGATCGCGCCACCGGACTTGGTCAGGTGGTTGTTCAGCTCGGTGATCTTGGCGATGGCAGTGTTGAAGCGCATCGCGGCCATGTCCTGCGCGACGCCGTCGATCGCCTTGTGCAGGGCACGCAGCGTGTCCTCGTCGGGCGCGGTGTCGACGACGGTGACCTCGCCGGTCGCCTCGTCGACGATGTTGCGCCACAGCCGCTGCAGCAGCCGGTACTGGCCGACCACCGCGCGCGTGTCCCAGGGGCGCGACACGTCCAGGGGGCCCATCGCCATCTCGTACAGGCGCAGGGTGTCGGCGCCGTACTCGGAGCAGATCTCGTCCGGCGTGACCGCGTTCTTCAGGGACTTGCCCATCTTGCCCAGGACGCGGCTGACCTTCTCGCCCTGGTAGTAGAACGCGCCGTCCCGCTCCTCGACCTCGGCGGCCGGCACGGCGATCCCGCGCGCGTCCCGGTAGACGAAGGCCTGGATCATGCCCTGGTTGTACAGCTTGTGGAACGGCTCGGCCGAGGAGACGTGGCCCAGGTCGAACAGCATCTTCGACCAGAAGCGCGCGTACAGCAGGTGCAGCACGGCGTGCTCGGCGCCGCCGACGTACAGGTCGACGCCGCCGGTCGGCATGCCCTCGCGGGGGCCCATCCAGTACTGCTCGACGGCGGGGTCGACCAGCTTCTCGGAGTTGTGCGGGTCCAGGTAGCGCAGCTCGTACCAGCAGGAGCCGGCCCAGTTGGGCATGGTGTTGGTCTCGCGCCGGTAGCGGCGCGGGCCGTTGCCGTCGCCCAGGTCCAGGGTGACGTTGACCCAGTCCTCGTTGCGGGACAGCGGGGTCTCCGGCTGGGTGTCCGCGTCGTCGGGGTCGAAGGTGCGCGGCGAGTAGTCCTCTACCTCCGGCAGCTCCAGGGGCAGCATCGACTCGGGCAGCGAGTGGGCGACGCCGTCCTCGTCGTAGACGATCGGGAAGGGCTCGCCCCAGTACCGCTGGCGGCTGAACAGCCAGTCGCGCAGACGGAAGTTGACGGTGCCTTCGCCGATGCCGCGGTCGGACAGCCAGGAGGTGATCTTCGCCTTGGCGTCGACGACGCCCAGGCCGTCCAGCGAGATCTCGTCGTTGGCCGAGTTGACCAGCTTCGCCTCGTACGAGGAGAAGGCGTCGTCCCAGGTCGACGGGTCGGTGCCGCGATCGTCACTGGGCTCGACGACGCAGCGCATCGCCAGCTCGAAGGCGCGCGCGAAGGCGAAGTCGCGGCTGTCGTGCGCGGGGACGGCCATGATCGCGCCGGTGCCGTAGCCCATCAGGACGTAGTCGGCGATGAAGACGGGGACCTGCTGTCCGCTGACCGGGTTGGTCGCGTACGCGCCGGTGAAGACGCCGGTCTTGTCCTTGGCCTCGGCCTGGCGCTCGACGTCGGACTTCGAGGCGGCCTGCTTGCGGTAGGCGTCGACGGCCTCGGAGGGGGTGGCGTGACCGCCGGTCCACACCTCGTGGGTGCCCTCGGGCCAGATGGCCGGGACGATCTTCTCGACCAGGTCGTGCTCGGGCGCCAGGACCATGTAGGTGGCGCCGAACAGGGTGTCCTGGCGGGTGGTGAAGACCGTGATGGCTCCGGTGTCGCCGACCTGGAAGTCGACGCGGGCGCCCTCGGAGCGGCCGATCCAGTTCCGCTGCTGCAGCTTGATGGCCTCGGGCCAGTCCAGCGCGTCCAGGTCGTCGAGCAGGCGGTCCGCGTAGGCGGTGATCCGCATGTTCCACTGGCGCAGCTTGGCCTTGAAGACCGGGAAGTTGCCGCGCTCGGAGCGGCCGTCGGCGGTGACCTCCTCGTTGGCCAGGACGGTGCCCAGGCCGGGGCACCAGTTGACCGGCGCGTCGGAGGCGTACGCCAGGCGGTACTCGCCCAGGACCTCGGAGCGCTCGACGGCGGTCAGCTCGCTCCACGCGCGCGTGCCGGGGACCTCACGGGTGCCGTTCTCGAACTGCTCGATCAGCTCGGCGATCGGACGGGCCTTCTTGGCCTCGTCGTCGTACCAGGAGTTGAAGATCTGCAGGAAGATCCACTGGGTCCACTTGTAGTACTCCGGGTCGATCGTGGCGAACGACCGGCGCTTGTCGTGGCCCAGGCCCAGCCGGCGCAGCTGGACCTTCATGTTCTCCATGTTGGCCTCGGTGGACACACGCGGGTGCGTGCCCGTCTGCACGGCGTACTGCTCGGCCGGCAGGCCGAAGGCGTCGAAGCCCAGGGTGTGCAGCACGTTGTGGCCGGTCATGCGCGCGTGGCGGGCGAAGACGTCCGTGGCGATGTAGCCCAGCGGGTGGCCGACGTGCAGGCCCGCACCCGAGGGGTACGGGAACATGTCCATGATGAACTTCTTGGGCAGGGCGGCGACCGCGGGGTCGCCCGCCAGGTCACCGGTGGGGTTCGGCGCCTCGTAGGTGCCCTCGGCGTCCCAGAAGTCCTGCCAGCGTGCCTCGATGTCGGCGGCCATGGCTGCCGTGTAGCGATGAGGGGCCGCCGTCTCGGCGGCCGTCGTGATCTCGGTCATGGTCCTTGATGCTCCATCGATCGTCTCTGCCCCACTGCCACGAATGCCCGAAATGAAAAATCCCCTCGCACAGGAGGGGATGCCGCGCCGACTCCGACGGGATGCTCTGTCACCCGTCGGGACTGGTCAGCGCGGCTCGGTAAGCAGGAGGCGTACGGCACGCATGGCGCCAGGGTACCGCAGGGCCCGCGCGGGCCGCACCGGCGTTCCGCGGAGCGGAAGAACGCGAAGAAGCGGGTCACCCTGATCAGGGTGACCCGCTTCTTTTTTGTGGAGCTAAGGAGAATTGAACTCCTGACCTCCTGCATGCCATGCAGGCGCTCTACCAACTGAGCTATAGCCCCGCGTACGGGAATGTTTCATTTCACCGCAGAACCGGCGCGAGCCATCCGGTCCGGATGGCTCGGTTCCGATCTGTGGAGCTAAGGAGAATTGAACTCCTGACCTCCTGCATGCCATGCAGGCGCTCTACCAACTGAGCTATAGCCCCTTGATGCGTCATCCCGGCTTCGATCTCGACCGCGGCGACGAACAGAACATTAACGGCCCGCGCGGCAGATCTCCAAATCGGTTTCTCCGTCCCGTCCGGGCCCCCGGGTAGGGTCGCCGGTTGTGTCCGTCTCCGTGCTCTCCCGAACCCGCGCCCGCCCGTGGCCCCTGGCCACCGCCGCGGCGGTCTGCCTGCTCTCCTTCACGGCCTTCTGGGTGGCGCAGCGCGTCGCCCACGTGAACATGCTCGACGTCATGGTCTACCGGGCGGAGGGCGAGACGGTCCGGGCCGGCGGCGACCTGTACGCGATGCGCGCGACCTCCGCGAACCTCGGCATGACCTACCCGCCGTTCGCGGCGCTGCTGTTCGTCCCGCTGACCCTGGTGGGAGTTCCGCTGATGCGGACGCTGACGACGGCGGGGAACCTGCTCCTGGTGGTCGCGCTGGTGCAGCTGTCGCTCCAGCTGATCCGCCCCTCGCTGTCGCGCACGGACCTGTGGCGCACGACGCTGTGGGTCGCCTCCGTCGTGGTCTGGTGCGAGCCGGTGTGGACGACCCTGCGGTACGGCCAGATCAACCTGCTCATAGCCGTGGCGGTGCTCTGGGACCTCACGCGCCGCGAGGGCAGCCGCTGGGCCGGCCTGGGCATCGGCCTGGCGACCGCGGTGAAGCTCACACCGGGGCTCTTCGTGGTCCTGCTGCTCGCCGCGGGTCTGCTGCTGTGGCGCCGGGACCGGGGCATGAACCAGTGGCTGCGCACGGCGCTGACGGCGACCGGGGTGTTCCTCGGGACGACGCTGGCCGTGGCCGTCGCCCTGCCCGCGGACTCGAAGCGGTTCTGGACGGAGACCCTGTTCGAGACCGGCCGGGTCGGCTTCGCCGAGGAGACCGCCAACCAGTCGATCCGCGGGGTCCTGGCCCGGCTGATGCACACGGACGACCCGGGCATGTGGTGGGCGGTGACCGCGGCCGTCCTGGGCGGCGCGGCGATGGTGCTCGCGGTACGGGCGGCCGTGCGCGGCGACAAGGCGGTGGCCGTGGTCGTCTGCGCGTTCACGGCGCTGATGATCAGCCCGATCTCGTGGTCCCACCACTGGGTCTGGTGCGTGCCCCTGCTGATCCTGCTCGCGGACCGCGCCACGCGCGCGTGGCCGGTGACGGGGGCGGTGGCGCTGGCCTTCGCCTCGTTCGCGCTGTGGTGGGTCCCGCACGACCCGGGCCGTCCCGAACTGGACCAGAACGCGGGGCAGATGCTGCTGTCGGCGATCTATCCGCTGACGGCGACGGCGCTGCTCGTGGGATACGCGTGGACGCTGCGGCGTCAGGCCGTGGCGAACGAGTAGAACCGCTTGAGGGTGCAGTGCTCGTCGAGGAGCCGGCCGTAGATCGGCTCCCCCTCGAGCTCACGGTACGTCTCGATGGGGTCGCCTTTTATGATCAGCGCCCGCGCGCACTCCTCGCACCAGTACTGGAACCCGGGATTGACGGGGTCCATGTCGCGCACGATGGGCGTACCGCTGCCGCACCAGTCGCACTTCCGCCTGTGTGCACCCATCAATCAGCTCCAGCTGTGGCCGCAGGCCGTGCACCCATAGGACACCCTGCCGTTGTCGCCGAGCACTTGGGTCACCCTCCCGTCCGGATCCTCGTCCCCCTCCGGCCGTCCGATTCTGCCATGGCCTCGCAAGCGGGTCAGCGTGATCGTCGCGGCAGTCCCGCCACGGCGCCCGTCACGGACGCGGCGGCCAGGGCGAGGGCGGTCGCCCACAGCGCGTCCGCGGACTGCTGAGCTCCGGAACTCGCGTATCGGCTGAGGAAGAGGGTGCCGAACGTGGCGACGCCGACGAGCTGCCCGAGCTGCGTGACGGTGGCGAGCAGTCCGCTGGCGTCGGCCGCGTCCTCGGGACGTACGGTGGCCAGCGCCCCGGTCAGGGCCGGGCTGAAGGCCAGCGAGATCCCCGCGCCGACCGCGCCCAGGGCCGGGTAGAGCCCCCAGCCGCCGGTGCCGCCGTCCCGGAGCAGCCCGCCGACGGCGAGGAGTGCCGCGGCCGCGAGCAGGAATCCGGCGGGGACCAGCGCGCGGTGCAGTCGGGCGGGCCAGCGCCGCCAGGTCAGTCCGACGGCCCCGAAGACGGCGGCGGCGGGGCCGAAGGTGAGTCCGGCGCGCAGGGCGCTGTGGCCGAGCCCGCCCTGCAGGTGCAGGGTGAAGGTGAACAGGAAACCGGCGTTGACGCCCATCGCCACGGTGATCCAGAGGACGGCCCGCCCCATTCCCGGGATGCGCAGCACGCGCGGGGCGATCAGCGGGGCGCCGCCGCGCCGGGCGAGCCGGGACTCGTGGACACCGAAGACGGCGGCGAGCACCAGGGAGCCGGCGAGGGAAAGCCAGGTCCACAGCGGCCAGTCCTGCTCCTGGCCGAGGACCAGGGGCACGGTCAGCAGGGACACGGCGGCGGCGAGCAGGAGCAGACCGGGCAGGTCGAGGGCACGCGCACGCGTGGACCCGGCGTGGGTGTCCCGGGGCAGCACGCGGGCGCCGAGGGCGAGCAGCGCGATCCCGATGGGGACGTTGACGAGGAAGACGGGCCGCCAGCCGGTGCCGAAGAGGTCTGCGCTCACCAGGACGCCACCGACGACCTGTCCGGCGGCCGCTCCGGTGGCCAGGACCGCGGAGTAGGCGCTGAGGGCCCGGACCCGGTGCTCGCCCGTGAAGTTGCGCTGGATGAGGCTGAGCACCTGAGGGATCATCAGGGCGGATCCCGCGCCCTGCACCAGTCGGAAGGCGATCAACTGGCCGGCGTCCGCGGCGAGTCCGCAGGCGAGCGAGGCGGCGGTGAACACGGCCAGGCCGCCGAGGTAGGCCCGGCGGTGGCCGATCCGGTCGCCGAGTCGGGCCCCGGTGATCAGCAGCACCGCGTAGGTGATCGTGTATCCGGCGATGACGAGTTGGAGCGCGCCTCCGGACGCCGAGAGTTCCGACCGGATCGTGGGGGCGGCCACGTTGACGATGAAGACGTCGAGGAGTGCCATGAACTGGGCGGCGAGCACCACTCCGAGAAGGGGTCCGGGGCGGGTGTCGGTGGCAGGGTCTTTACTGGGTGCGGGACGTGTCGTGGTCGAGGTCATGCGTCGAGCGTGACCTCGATCGGATACGGGTAACGAGAGCCCGCCGATGCTGGTACTGACACCACCTGGCAACGGCGGCACGGGGACTCGACCATGGGGGTGTGACGATTGTGGCAGCGCTACCGACGCAGCGACGGCGACGACCGGAACTGGCCGCGTTCCTGCGCAGCCGCCGGGCCAGGGTGTCCCCGGAGGACGTGGGGATGCCGCCGGGCCTCCGCCGGCGCACGCCGGGGCTGCGCCGCGAGGAGGTCGCCCAGCTCTCCGGCGTCGGCGTCACCTGGTACACGTGGCTGGAACAGGGCCGGCCGATCAACGCCTCCGCGCAGGTCCTCGACGCGGTGGCCCGCACCCTCCGGCTCGACCGGCCGGAGCGCGAGCACCTCTACCACCTCGCCGAAGTGCCGTACGCCCCCGACCGGTCGGCCCCGGACATACCGGAGGTCAGCCCGGAGCTCCAGGGGATCCTCGACGCCCTGGACCCGCTCCCGGCGGTGCTCTACAACGCGCGGTACGACGTGCTGGCGACCAACGTCCTGTACGAGCGGCTCCTGATGCAGGGCGGACAGGGGCTGGACACCGGCCCGTTCGGCATACGCAATGTGCTCTGGGCGCTGTTCAGCGTCCCGGCGTCCCAGTGCCCGATGGTCGACCGGAAGCGGGAGCTGCCGCTGATGGTGGCCCAGCTCCGGGGTGCGTACGGCCGGCATGTGGGCGAGCCCGACTGGGAGGAGTTCGTACGGCGTCTCGCGGAGGTCAGCCGGGAGTTCGCCCGGCTCTGGAGCAGCGGTGACGTGGTCCCGCCGGGGACGCGGGTGAAGACGTTCCGGCACGGGCTGATCGGCGAGGTCCGGCTGACCTCGGTGTCCCTCTCGGTCAACGGGATGCCGGAGTGCCGGATCGTGACGTACACGCCGAGCGACGAGGAGAGTCGGCAGGGGATGGCGCTCCTGCGGGCCATGTGACCGGACAGCTGACGGAACGACGAATCCCGCCCCCCTGGTGGGGGACGGGATCCGGTGACTGTGGAGCTAAGGAGAATTGAACTCCTGACCTCCTGCATGCCATGCAGGCGCTCTACCAACTGAGCTATAGCCCCTTGTGTTCTTCGTGCTCTTCGCGCTGCGCGCTCCGAACAAGAAGAACTCTAGCCTGTGACCTGCCGGAAAGTGAAATCCGGATCCGGCAGGCCGGTCGCGGGGCTCAGTCGTCGTCGCCGAGGACCGGCTCGGGCAGCGTGCCGGCGTTGTGCTCGAGCAGGCGCCAGCCTCGCGCGCCCTGGCCGAGCACCGACCAGCAGCAGTTGGAGAGCCCGCCCAGGCTCTCCCAGTGCTGCGCCTCCAGGCCCAGGAGCCGGCCGATGGTGGTGCGGATGGTGCCGCCGTGGCTGACCACGACGAGCGTGCCGTCCTCGGGGAGCTTGTCGGCGTGCCCAAGGACCACCGGGGCGGCCCGGTCGGCCACCTCGGTCTCGAGCTCGCCGCCGCCCCGGCGCACGGGCTCGCCGCGCTTCCAGGCGGCGTACTGCTCGCCGTACCGCGCGACGATCTCGTCGTGGGTCAGCCCCTGCCACTCCCCCGCGTACGTCTCGCGCAGGGCGGAGTCGTGGGCCACGGCGTGGCCGGTGATCGCCGAGAGCTCGGCGGCGGTGGCCGCCGCCCGCCTCAGGTCGGAGGCCACGATGGCGTCCGGCTTGAGCGCGGCGAGCAGGCGTGCGGCCCGGCGCGCCTGGGCGACGCCGGTCTCCGTCAGCTCGATGTCGGTCGAGCCCTGGAAGCGGCGCTCCAGGTTCCAGGCGGTCTGGCCGTGACGCCAGAGGACGATGCGGCGGCCGCTGCCGGCCTTGGCGGCGCTCAGCTCAGCTCACCGTCCGGTCCCTCGGGAAGGCCCGAGCCGGCCTCGATGTCGGCGCCGGTCAGGGCGGCGTGCTCGGCTGCCTTGCCGCGGGTCTTCAGGGCGTCCTCGGGCAGGTCGAGCTCGGGGCAGTCCTTCCACAGCCGCTCCAGGGCGTAGAAGACCCGCTCCTCGCTGTGCTGGACGTGGACGACGATGTCGACGTAGTCCAGGAGGATCCAGCGCGCGTCGCGGTCGCCCTCACGGCGGACCGGCTTGGCGCCGAGCTCCTTGAGCAGCCGCTCCTCGATCTCGTCGACGATCGACTTGACCTGGCGGTCGTTGGGCGCGGAGGCGAGCAGGAAGGCGTCGGTGATCGACAGCACGTCGCTGACGTCGTACGCGATGATGTCGTGCGCGAGCCGGTCGGCGGCCGCCTGGGCGGCGGTCTTGACGAGCTCGATGGAACGGTCCGTGGCGGTCACAGGCAGGCTTTCGTCGGCGGTCCAGTACCCCTCCAGGGTCTCACGGACCGCCGACGGCCCTGTCTGCGTTTTCCGGGGCGCCCCTTACCGGGCCCCCGGGACCTTGTAGTCCTGGCCCAGGACCACGGTGACCGCGATCGTTCCCGAGGGCTTGCCCTTGGCGACCGAGGAGGCGGGCAGCCCCAGGGTCTTGGACACCTCGACCGCCGTCTCCTTCTGGGCGTCGTCGCCGTAGAGGACCTGCGATTCCTGCCGGTTCTCGGCGTCGGCGCCGCCCACGAAGGTGAAGCCGCCGTTGATCAGGGCGATCCGGGCCGCCTCCGCGGCCTTCTTGCCGGAACCGTCCCGCACCGAGACCCGGGGCACGTCGTCCGCCTCGGGTGCGGTGACCTTGCCGCCCAGGATGTCCTTCACCACGCTGTCGCTCACGCCCTCGGTCAGCGCGCCGTCCTGCCCCACCGGGAGCAGGGCCGTCTTGTAGTCGCCGATCTTGGCGTGCTCGGCGAGCTTGGCCAGGGAGGCGGCGAGGTCCTTCTCCGGGAGCGAGGGGTCGAGGATCTGCTGGAGGGTCTCGATGGTGACCGTGGCCGCCTCGGGGTCGCTGGAGAACTTGCGCAGCACCCCGTACATGACCGCGCCGAAGCGCTGGAGCTGCTTGGCCTCGGCCTCGCCGGGCGCCCTGTAGGTGGCGTAGGCGACGGCGGCGCGGCCGTTCAGCGTCTGCTTCTCGCCCTTCCGGACGAGCGGATCGGCGCCCTTCTTGGTGTCGGGGACGTCCGTGTCGGTGTCGATCTCGATGCCGCTGACGGACTCGACGAGGTTCTCCAGGTACGGGGTGTCGAGCCGCCAGGTGCCGGCGATCTTCGCCCCGAGCAGGTTGCCGATCGCCTCCCTGGTGCCGCTGGAGCCGTCCGCCTCGACGGACTTCCCGAGGGTGGTCGCGGCGCCCTCCTCGTCGGCGACGACGACGGAGTTCGGCACGAGGACCGTGGTGCCCTGGCGGGTGGTGGTGTTGTCCACGAGCAGGGCGGTGGAGGTGGTGCCGCGCTTGAGGTCGTGGAGGTGGACGACGATCGTGTCGCGCTGCTGCGGGCCGGTCGCGGTGTTCCCCGCCTTCTGCTCCGGGTCGGACGAGCCGGGGAGCAGGCCCGCGGACCAGAGGTAGCCGACGCCGCCGGCGACGGCGAGCACGAGGACGACGACGAGCGCGATGACCCGGTTGCGGCCGCGCCGCCTGGCCTCCTCGCGCCGCTCGGAGCGGCTCTCGGTGAACTTGAGCCAGTCGATGACGTCCTCGGAGTCCTCGTCGGGCTCCTCGATGAACGAGAACTGCTCCGTGCGGTACGCGCGGTCGTCCTCGTCCCGCCGCGGCGGGGCGGACCGCTCGGACGCGGGGCGCTGGCCGGGGACCCCGGCGGGCGCCGCGACCGGGGCGGGCTGCGCCGCGGGGGCCGCCGGCGCGGCCTGGACGGGGGCCTGCGCAGGCGCGGCGGGGGCGGGCTCGGGCTGGACTGCCCACTGCTGGCCGGTGTCGTAGGACGGGTAGGCGTAGCCCTGCTGCCCGTAGGGGTCGTACTGCGGGGCCTGGACCGGCTCCTGGGCGGGGGCCTGCTGGGCGTACGGGTCGTAGCCGTACGCCTGCTGCGGCTGCTGCTGCTGCCCGCCGTACGGGTCGTAGTGCTGTGCGGGCGCCTGCTGCTGTGCCTGCGGCTGCTGGTACACCGGCTGCCCGTACTGGTCGTAGCCGATGATCTGCGGCTGCGGATAGTACGGGTCGTACGGGTGCTGCTGATCGGTCACCGGTGCCCCTCCCCGAACGTCACTTGCCGCGGTACAGCTGGCGCTTGTCGATGTAGCGCACCACGCCGTCCGGGACCAGGTACCAGACGGGATCGCCCTGCGCGACCCTCGCCCTGCAGTCGGTGGAGGAGATGGCGAGCGCGGGGATCTCGACGAGCGACACCCCGCCCTTGGGCAGTCCGTCGTCGGTGAGGTCGTGGCCCGGCCGGGTGACGCCGATGAAGTGGGCGAGCGAGAAGAGCTCCTCGGCGTCGCGCCAGGTGAGGATCTGTGACAGCGCGTCGGCCCCGGTGATGAAGAACAGGTCCGAGTCGCTGTTGAGAGACGCGAGGTCCCGCAGGGTGTCGATGGTGTACGTCGCGCCGCCGCGGTCGATGTCGATCCGGCTCACGGAGAACTGCGGGTTGGACGCCGTGGCGATGACCGTCATCAGATAACGGTCCTCGGCCGCCGAGACGACCTTGTGGGTCTTCTGCCACGGCTCCCCGGTCGGCACGAACACCACCTCGTCGAGGTGGAACAGGGCGGCGACCTCGCTGGCCGCCACCAGGTGTCCGTGGTGGATCGGGTCGAAGGTTCCGCCCATCACGCCGAGTCGGCGCTTCGCGCGCCCGCCAGTAGGCATTTCCTGCTCTCCCATGCGTGCAGAGCCTACTGGCACGGCGGCGGACGCCGGATCAGCGGTCTGGAGGTTCAGCGGTCGCGGTTGAAGCGGGTGGTGATCCACAGCAGCAGAAGCAGGGTGCCGAAGGCACCGAAGCCGGTGAGGTAGGGGCTGAGGCTGTCGTGGTTGCCGCCGTGCTCGGCACCCTCGGCGAGGGTGACCAGGTGGGCGGCGGTGCTGTGGAGACTCATCGTCGGCAGACCTATCGATCGGGGATGGGAGCGGAGACTTCGCGCACATCGTATGCGGGCGGTCGCCGAGCGCTCACGCCGACTCAGGCGTTGGCGTCGCGGTCCGCGCCGCCACCAGCACCGGTGTCGTCGGTGCCGTCGTTGCGATACCCCCGCAGCAGGAACCAGGCGAGCAGGGCTCCGCCCACGATCGAGACGAGCAGCAGGATGCGGAGCGTGTCTCCCGGCCCCTGCTGTGCGGCGGCCGCGAGCAGCGCGGCTGCGGTGTCGGCGGTGTCCGGCATGTCGGTCGTGCCCTTCGGTCGTCCTCGGTGCCCAAGTTATCCACAGGGCCCCCGGCACACGGTAGCGCCAGCGCCTACGCTGGGTTCAGTCAGGGGGACGAGCACCGACTCGTACGAACAGGGGGCATCCATGACCGGGAACGACCAGGGGAACGTGCCGAGCAGGCAGCGCAAGCGGTTCCCCGGCATCTCCTCGCGGGCCTACGAGCATCCGGCCGACCGCTCCGCCCTTGTGGCGCTGCGGAAGCTCAGCGGCTTCGACACGGCCTTCAAGGCACTCAGCGGACTGCTGCCGGAGCGCAGCCTGCGACTCCTCTACCTCTCGGACTCCGTCCGGGTGAGCGACGCGCAGTTCATCCACCTCAACGACATGCTCAGGGACGCCTGTTACATCCTGGACCTGGAGAAGGTCCCGCCGATGTACGTCGTCCAGGACCCCAAGCCCAACGCGATGTGCATCGGCCTCGACGAGCCGATCATCGTGGTCACCACCGGTCTGGTGGAGCTCCTCGACGAGGAGGAGATGCGGGCGGTCGTCGGCCACGAGGTCGGGCACGCGCTCTCCGGGCACTCCGTGTACCGCACGGTGCTGCTGTTCCTCACCAACCTCGCGCTCAAGATCGCCTGGATCCCGCTGGGGACGGTCGCGATCACGGCCATCGTCACGGCGCTGCGCGAGTGGTTCCGCAAGTCGGAGCTCTCCGCCGACCGGGCCGGCCTCCTCGTCGGCCAGGACGTGCGGGCCTCCATGCGCGGCCTGATGAAGATCGCCGGCGGCAACCACCTGCACGAGATGAACGTGGACGCGTTCCTCGCCCAGGCCGACGAGTACGAGAAGGCCGGGGACCTGCGGGACTCGGTCCTGAAGATCCTCAACGTGCTGCCGCGCTCGCACCCCTTCACGACCGTCCGGGCGGCGGAGCTGAAGAAGTGGTCGGAGAGCCGCGACTTCCAGCGGATCATGGACGGGCACTACCCGAAGCGCTCCGAGGACAAGGACACCTCGGTCACGGACTCCTTCCGCGAGTCGGCCGGGCACTACGCCGACACGGTGCGGACCAGCAAGGATCCCCTGCTGAAGCTGGTCGGGGACATAGCCGGCGGCGCCGGTGACCTGGCGGGCGACCTGGGCGGTCGGCTGCGCAACCGGTTCGGCGGCCAGGCCTCCGGCGGCGAGGGAGCCGCGGGCGAGAGCGGGGACCGGGAGACGGGCGGCGAGTCCGGGGAGACCAAGAGCGAGGGCTGAGCCGGGGACGGCCGGAAGGCCGGCTGAGCCACGAAGGCCGAGCCGGGGCTGATCCAGGGGCGGTCCAGAGGTCCAGGGCGAGGGCTGATCCGCGGGCAGGTCCCGGCGACGCTCAGAGTGTGGGCAAGGCGCTCGGGGACAATGCTCCGCACAGGGCGGGGGCGGCGGGGCGGGCGGTGGCGTACGGGTCGGTGACCGCCGGGCCGTCGCTCACGTCGGAGGCCCGCGCTCCCGCCAGGAGCGGCTTCAAGGAGCCGGTCGTGTCGGCGCCGCACGCCTGCGGTCCGGCCTCCACGGTGCTGGTCAGCAGCTCGGCCCGGTGCATGCGGAGGTCTTCGCGGTCGAAGCGGAAGTGCACCACGCGGTGGACCGTGAAGAGGGAGGCCGCGGCGACGGGGCCGGCGCCCTGGGCGACCGGGCGGAGGGCGTAGGTGTACGTGTGGTCCGCAGTGACGTCCAATGTGTCGGGGCCGGTCTCCTCGAAGCGGAGCGTGCCCTGCACACGGGCGGCGGGCTCCGCGAGGGCCACCTGATGGGGGTCGAAGCGGATGAGCCAGCCCGCGAGGGCGTGCCGGCCGTCGTCGGCCGGGGACTCGACGCTCCGGTCGAACTGTTCCAGCTGGTCCGGGTCGAGCAGCAGGCGCGCGGGCCGGACGGTCGCCCCGGACAGGACGTCCGGCTCCAGGCCGGAGGCGACCAGGTACTCCTTGGCGATGCTCAGGCCGCTGACGACCTGGCTCTCGGCGAAGTGGGAGGTGCGCGCGGCGACGGGCAGGTTGATGCCGGCGGCCCCGGTGCGGTACTCGGCGGCCGGGCTGTGGGCGAAGAGGCGGTCGGGCGTGCCGCCCGGGACGGCGCCCTGGGGGGCGAGCGGGACGACCGTGGTCTTGAGGGGCTCGGCCCGCTGGTCGACCGGGGGCTGGTACGGGTTGCGGACGCCCAGGTAGATGGCGGTGCCGAAGGCGAGGAGGATCAGCAGCACCAGCAGGACCGCCTGGCGGGAGCCGCTCCGCGTCTCCCAGGAGGAGCGGCTGCGGACGGCCTGGGCGTGCTCGCCCATCCGCTCCCGGGCCGAGAACTCCTGAAGGTGGGCAGCGCGGATGAACGCCTCGTCGAAGACGACGGATCGGTACTCGTCCTCACCACCGCCGGGGAACCCCTCGGGCGTCCCCTCAGGCGGGTCGCCACGCCCTGCCATACCTTCAGGGTAGGTCCGCGCGGGCTTCGGTAAACGCCCGGAGACAAGTTCGGAAGAATTCCGCCGTACGGGTGTGACAGAGGGGCGCGGGGCGCCTAACGAGGTGACGCCGCCCGGGCCACGGGGGAGGGTGCGGGGCGCCTAACGAGGTGACGCCGACCGGGCCACGGGGGCGGGTGCGGGGGCCTGGGCGGCCGGTGGGGCGGGGTTCGGGTTCGGGGTGTCGACGCCCGTGGTGGCCGGTGGCGGGACCTGGTCCTCGTGGTTGGCGGCCGCGCCCCGGTAGACGGCGCTGAACGCCAGGGCGACCATGCCGACGCCCATGACGAGGGCGAGGACCCAGGCGACGGGCCGGAGCCAGCGGGCGCGGCCCCGGTAGGGGCGCAGGGCCCCGCCGTGGCGGCCGTAGGGGCTGGCGTCGTCGCCGATGTCGTCGGGCTCGTAGGTCAGGCCCAGGGCGTCCGGGCCGTCCTCGTAGGGGTCGTCGTCGACGGATCCGCCGCCCGCGCGGGCGCGGGCCGCCTCGGCCTCGGCACGGGCCTGGGCGGCTTCGAGGAGCCGCTCGACCGCGGTGGGCTCGTGGAAGGCGGCGGCCCTGACGAAGTCCTCGTCGAAGACCACGTCGGCCCAGACCGCGTCGTTGCCGCCGCGGTCGACTGCGTCCTCGGGGTCCCCGCCGTCCTGGAACGGCTTGCCCCCCACGTCGTCCGGCACGGATTCAGAGTAGACCCGCGAGGTGGTTTTGGGCAGGGAGAGTGCGAAGTCTCCCTGCCCGTCCCCGCCCGTACCGAAAGGAGGTGTTACCGCACGTGACCGTCACCGGTGACGATGTACTTGGTCGAGGTCAGCTCGGGAAGGCCCATGGGGCCCCGGGCGTGCAGCTTCTGGGTGGAGATGCCGATCTCGGCGCCGAAGCCGAACTGGCCGCCGTCCGTGAACCGGGTGGAGGCGTTCACGGCGACCGTGGTGGAGTCGACCAGCTGGGTGAAACGGCGGGCCGCGGCCTGCGAGGTGGTGACGATCGCCTCGGTGTGGCCGGAGGACCACATCCGGATGTGCTCGACGGCCTTGTCGAGGGAGTCGACGACGGCGGCGGCGATGTCGTACGAGAGGTACTCGGTCTCCCAGTCCTCGGGTACGGCCGGGACGACGGTGGCCTTGGAGCCCTCGGCGAGGGCGAGGACCCGCTCGTCGGCGTGGACGGTGACGCCGGCCTCGGCGAGGGCGGCGAGGGCCTTGGGCACGAAGGCCTCGGCGACGTCCTGGTGGACGAGGAGGGTCTCGGCGGCGTTGCAGACGCTGACCCGCGAGGCCTTGGAGTTGATCAGGATGTCGACGGCCATGTCGAGGTCGGTCTGGGCGTCGACGTAGACGTGGCAGTTTCCGGTGCCGGTCTCGATGACCGGGACGGTGGACTCCTCGACGACGGTGCGGATGAGGGAGGCGCCACCGCGCGGGATGAGGACGTCGACGAGACCGCGGGCGCGCATCAGCTCGCGGACCGAGTCGCGGGACTCGCCGGGGACGAGCTGGATCGCGTCGGCGGGCAGTCCGGCGCCGCCGATGGCGTCGCGCAGGACGGTCACCAGGGCGGTGTTGGAGGCGTACGCGGAGGAGGAGCCGCGGAGCAGGACGGCGTTGCCGGACTTGAGGCAGAGGGCGGCGGCGTCGACGGTGACGTTGGGGCGGGCCTCGTAGATGATGCCGACGACGCCGAGCGGGACGCGGATCTGGCGCAGGTCGATGCCGTTGGGGAGGGTGGAGCCGCGGACGACCTCGCCGACGGGGTCGGGCAGCGCGGCGACGTCGCGGACGTCGGCCGCGATGGCGCGGACGCGCTCCGGGGTGAGGGTCAGCCGGTCGATGATGGCCTCGCTGGTCCCGGCTTCGCGGGCCTTCGCGATGTCCACGGCGTTGGCTTCGACGATCTCCGCGGTGCGGACTTCGAGGGCGTCCGCGATCGCGAGGAGCGCGTCGTCCTTGGCCGCGCGCGGGAGTGGCGCGATTTCGGCGGCGGCGCCACGGGCCCGGTAGGCGGCCCGGGTGACCGGGGAGAGGTTGTCGAGGGGCGTGAGCGAGGTCATGTCCGCAGGGTACTGGCACCCCTGCGGACATCCCTCACGTATCCCGCACTCCGAGACGTACCACCGCCTCCGAAGCACGCCCCGGCCAGGAGACGCGCACCCGTCGGCCGGAGACGCGGACCTCTCGGCCGCAGACGCGCACCCGTCGGCCGGAGACGCGGGCCTGTCGGCCGCAGACACGCACCCGTCGGCCGGAGACGCACCCGCCGGCCAGCGACGCGCGCTCATCGGCCGGGCCCGCACGCCCATCGGCCAGGGACGCGCACCCGCCGGCCGGAGACACACGCCTGCCGACCGGAGGCGCGCACCCGCCGACCGGAGGCGCGCACCCGCCAGCCAGGGACTCGCACCCGCCGGCCAGGGACGCGCGCCCATCGGCCGGGGACGCGCGCCCGTCAGTAGGGGTGGACGCCGACCGGGGCGGCCGGGGGTGGGCCGTAGCCCTCCGCGATGCGCTGGTGGTAGGTCTCGCGGTCGATGACCTCGAGCCCCACGATCTCCCAGGGCGGCAGCTTGGCGGTCTGGCGGTGCTCGCCCCACAGGCGCAGGGCGACGGCCGCCGCGTCGTGCAGGTCGCGGGCCTCCTCCCAGTACCGGATCTCGGCGTGGTCGTTGGCGTAGCGGCTGGTCAGCAGGAAGGGGTGGTCATGGGCCAGCTGTTCGAGCCCGCGTCGTACCTCCTTCAGCGGTGACTCCACGCCCGACACACTCAGAGTGATGTGCCAGAGCTTGGACACCGGCCGTTCCTCACGTGTCTCGGTGCTGGTCTCGGTCTTCCTGTCCGTGGGCAGGTCCGAGCTGTCCGACCTGTCCCGTGCCTCGTCGAAGTCGGCTCCGGCCTCGACACTGGTCAGGGCGCGTTCGGCAGTCCCGCGGGGCGGTGCCCCTGGGCGCGCTCGTCTCACCGGCGGCCTCCTGTGTGATGCGTGTGGTGCTGTACCCCGCCTTGTCTTACCCCCGAGACAAAGTTGACCAGCCCGAGGCGGTACTTGGGGCGGTTTTGGTGAACGTCCCTTCCGGATGGCCAGACTTTCAGCCGTTTCGGCGTCGGCCCCGTCAGCGGATGACGACCAGGTCGTCGCGGTGGACGACCTCGCGCTCGTACTCGGGTCCGAGGTCCTTGGCCAGTTCGTGGGTGGAGCGGCCGAGCATCCGGGGCAGCTCCTTGGCGTCGAAGTTGACGAGGCCGCGGGCGACGGCCCGGCCGGAGGTGTCGCGGAGCTCGACGGGGTCGCCGGCCACGAAGTCGCCCTCGACGGCCGCGATGCCGGCCGCGAGCAGGGACTTCTTGCCTTCGACGACGGCCCGTACGGCTCCGTCGTCGAGGCTGAGGTGGCCCTGCGGGGTGGAGGCGTGGGCGAGCCAGAGCAGCCGGTCGGCGGAGCGGCGGCCGGTGCGCTGGAAGTACGTGCCGGTGTCCCGGCCGGCGAGGGCGTCGGCGGCGCGGCTCGCGGAGGTGAGGACCACGGGGATGCCGGCGGCGGCGGCGATCCGGGCGGCCTCGACCTTGGTGACCATGCCGCCGGTGCCGACGCCCGCCTTGCCCGCGGAGCCGATCTCGACGTGGGCGATGTCCTCGGGTCCTGTGACCTGCGCGATCCGCGAGGTGCCGGGCTTGGACGGGTCTCCGTCGTAGAGCCCGTCGACGTCGGAGAGCAGGACGAGCAGGTCGGCGCGGACGAGGTGGGCGACGAGGGCGGCGAGCCGGTCGTTGTCGCCGAAGCGGATCTCGTCCGTGGCGACGGTGTCGTTCTCGTTGACGATGGGCAGCGCGCCCATGGCGAGGAGCTGGTCCAGGGTCCGGTACGCGTTGCGGTAGTGGGCGCGCCGGCTGGTGTCGTCGGTGGTGAGGAGGACCTGGCCGACGCGGACGCCGTAGCGGGCGAAGGAGGCGGTGTAGCGGGCGACGAGGAGGCCCTGGCCGACGCTGGCGGCGGCCTGCTGGCGGGCGAGGTCCTTGGGGCGGCGGGTGAGGCCGAGCGGTGCGAGTCCCGCGGCGATGGCGCCGGAGGAGACGAGGACGATCTCCCGCTCGCCGCCGCTGCGGACCTTGGCGAGGACGTCGACGAGGGCGTCGACGCGGTCGGCGTCGAGGCCTCCGGAGGCGGTGGTGAGCGAGGACGAGCCGACCTTGACGACGATCCTGCGGGCCTCCGTCACGTACTGCCTCGCCACGTCCGTCTGACCCGTCACGTGTCCCGTCACCTGCGTCGCCACCTGCGTCGTCCTCACTCGGCTGTCCCACGCGCCGCGTGCTCCCCGCCGCGGCTGTCAGGCAATCTACGCGAGCCGGGAGGGCTGCCGCTCGTCCGTTTCGCTCCCTGGACCGGACGCGGCGGGGCGGCCGGGGCCGCGGGGCACCAGGATCCGCTGGGAGATCAGGTAGGTGAACGGGATCGCGACGACGGCCGCGACGAGTGGCGCGATCCTGTCGTCCATTCCGGCCCAGATGACGAGGGCGTAGAGACCGACGCTCTGCACCAGGTAGTTGGTGACGTTGGTGAGCGGGAAGAGGGCGAACTTCTTCCAGGTCGGGCGGGTGCGGTAGGTGAAGTAGGTGTTGAGGAAGAAGGAGCCGATCATGCTGAGGAGGAAGGCGAGGGAGTACGCGGCGAAGTACGGCATCCAGGGGTGCAGGAGCAGGTAACAGCCGAAGAACGTCCCGGTGTTGACGCCGCCGACCAGGGCGAAGCGGAAGATCTCGGCGAGCCGAGCCCGCCGCGCACTGGAAGAACTCGGGGCACCGGAAGAACTCGGGGCGCCGGAAGCACTCGGGGCACCGGAAGAACCCGGGGCACCCGAAGCACTCGCCGTGCCAGAAGCGCTCGCCGTTCCGGACGTGCCCTGTGCGCCGTGAGCACTGCGCGCGTCGGCAGCGCTTCGCGCACCCGAGCCGTCGGCCTCCCGGCCCTGCCCCATCAGCGCTCCCGCTCGGCGGTCACGACGCGGATCCGTTCGGCGGCGGCGCGCTCGGCGGCCGCGCGGTCGAAGGAGCGGTGGGTCTCCTTCACGAGGAAGTGCGGGCGGCGCTTGGTCTCGTAGTAGATGCGGCCGATGTACTCGCCGATCAGTCCGAGCATCACCATCTGCACGCCCCCGAGCCCCGCGATGATCGCGACCAGGGTGACGTAGCCGGGTGCGGTGACGCCCTGCGTGATCGCGGCGACGGTCACCCAGACGGCGTACAGGCCGGCGAGGCCGGTGAGCATCATGCCGAGCCAGAGGGCGATGCGCAGCGGACGGTTGTTGAAGGAGATCAGCCCGTCCATGCCGTAGTTGAGCAGGGAGCTGAACTTCCACTTCGTCTCACCGCCCTCGCGCGCGGCGTTCTGGTAGTCGAAGGTGACGGCGTCGAAGCCGATCCAGGAGAAGAGGCCCTTGGAGAAGCGGTTGTACTCGGGCAGCGACAGCAGGGCGTCGACGGCGGGCCGGGACAGCAGACGGAAGTCGCCGACGCCGTCGGTGAGTTCGACGTCGACCCAGCGGTTGACGGCCCGGTAGTACATACGGCTGAGCGCCGTACGGACCTTCTTGTCGCCCTCGCGGGTGCGCCGCGCCATCACCTGGTCGTGGCCCTGGTGGTAGAGGTCGAGCATGCGCGCGAGCAGCTCGGGCGGGTGCTGGAGGTCGGCGTCCATGATGACGACCGCGTCTCCGGTGGATTTGCGCAGGCCGGCGAGCATGGCGGCCTCCTTGCCGAAGTTGCGGCTGAAGGAGGCGTACTGGGTGTGCTGCGGGTACCGGGCGGCGATCTCGCGCAGTTTGCCGAGCGTTCCGTCGGAGCTTCCGTCGTCGACGTAGCAGATCTCGTATCCGACCGGAAGTGCGTCGAGCACCTGTCGCATCCGCGTGTCGAAACGCTCGACGACGTCTTCCTCGTTGAAGCAGGGGACGACGACGGAAAGCCTGGTCATGGAACGGTCACTCCAGAGGGATGGGCGAGAGGACGTCCTGAAGGACTGGAAGGACCGCCACCGGACTCTCCTTCGAGCAGCGCGGCCACGGTACGACGGGGCGGTGACCGCTCGGCGTCGCCCGGGTGACCGCCCCCGGTCGGCATGTCGTCCACGGAGCAAAGCATGTGGGGAAGATATTGGTAGACGTGGCATTTTTACCCATTTGTCACCCGTAGGGGTGACACGCCACGACTCTGGCCGGCTGGAGCGAAGACCGTTGAGCAGGACGACCATCTCGGAACACGGTGACACTCACATGGAGACGGAGGACACGAAGGACGCGGCCGAACCCGGGGACGGTCTGCGGCGGGTGCCGCCCTGGATCGCGCTCGTCGTCGCCACCGCCGCGGGGGCGCTGCTCTCGGTCGGCGCCTTCCTCGGCGTCTACGTACGCCCCACGTCGGACGACTGGTGTGCCCTGTGGAAGGCCCGGGACATGGGGGTCCTGGGGATCACCTCGGACTTCTACCGCACCCAGAACGGGCGCGTCACCAACGCCTTCGTCACCGGTCTCCTCTACTCCGACGGCATGCGGGGCCCGAAGCTGCTGCCCGCCTTCCTGATCCTCACGCTGGGCGTCGGCCTGTTCCTCCTCGCCCGCACCGCGCTGCGCTCGCTGCGCCGGACCGCGCCGCCCGCCGTGCTGCTCGCGGCCGCCGCGGCGCTCGTCTCGGCGCTGCTGTTCTTCGCCGGCACCCGCTCGTACCAGGTGCTGCTCTGGGCTCCGGCGACGATCTCCCACACCCTGCCGGCCGTGATCGGCGTCTGGACCGTGCTCGGCGCGGTCCGCGCGGCGCGCGGCGGGGTGCGGTGGGCCAGGGCCGCGGCGGTGGGGGCGGCGCTCCTGACCGGGGTGGCGCTCGGCATGCTGAGCGAACCGTTCGCCCTGGTGGCCGGATTGTTCTCGGCCACCGTGGGGGTCCTCTGTCTGCCCCGGTTCGGCTGGGCCCGGGACCGGTACGTGTCCACCTGGTGCGCTGCGGCCTGCCTCGGGCTCGTCACCGGCCTCGCCCTTCTCTACACCTCCCCCGGAGCGCGCTGGCGGCGGGCCCAGCACCCGGCGGAGCCGCTGTCGGCCGCGAGCGTCGGCGAGACCTTCCACGACTGGTGGAGCCTGTGGCAGACGATCGGCGGCCAGTGGGCGTACCTGGGGGCCGCCGCCGCCGGCGCGCTGCTCGGCCTGGCGCTCGCCTCCGGCCCCCTGGAGGCTTCCGGCTCCCGAGACGAGAGAGCCCCTGGGCTCCCCCGACGCGGTCTCTTCCTCGTGGCGGTGCTGCTGCCGCTGCCGCTGATCGGCCTCGCCGGACTGGCCGTCGTCTTCGGGCTGCGCAGCGGATACGGGGACGTCGGCTGGACCTACGCCCGCACCTGGACCAGCTTCCTGCTCCCGCTGCTGCTCGCCCTCTGCGCGTACGGGGCGTGGGGCGGGTACGCCGTGGGGCGGCGGCTCTCGGGGGGCGCGCGTCCCGCCGGACGCGTCGCCGTCCTGGTGGCGGTCGGCACGGTCGCCGTGGGCAGTGCGGCCGCCCTGGTACAGCCGGTGCAGGCGCTGACCACGAGCACGGTGGTGCGCTCCGTGGCGTGGGACCGTCAGAACGCCCGGATCCGGCGCGAGGTGGCGGCGGGCGCCCGTGACGTCGCGTACAAGCCGCTCCTCATCGGCGGCCTCACCGAACCCCTCTTCGCGTCCTCGTACGAGCGGGACTGGGCGGCGCAGTGCACGGCCACGTACTACGGCGTACGCCGCATCCACCGGCCCTGAAAGGGCCTTGCCACGCAACCCGGCCAACCCGGGCACGAAACCCGGGCACCGACCCCGGCCGTCAAACCCCGGCACGAACCCCAGGCACCGCCCCCGGCCGTCGAACCCCGGCCACGATCCCCGGCCGCGGAACCCGCGCACGAAACCCCGGCCACGGAACCCCGGGCACGCCGAAGCGGGGTACCCCCCAAGGGGGCACCCCGCTTCCGCCGAACGTGCGGGTCAGACGGCCGCGCGGGCCGCGCGGTTGGCGCCCCAGCCCTCCCAGGCCGAGCTGATCATGGAGCGGACGTCGTGCTCCGCCTTCCAGTCCAGCTCCGCCTCGATGCGCTCGGCCGAGGCCACCACGCGGGCCGGGTCGCCCGGACGGCGCGGGGTCACGACGGGCTCGACGCTGTGGCCGGTGACCTCGTTGATGAGGTTGACCATCTCGCGCACCGACACGCCCTCGCCGCGCCCGATGTTCAGGGTCAGCGCGGCCGTCTCGCCGCGCCCGGCCGCCGCGGCGAGCGAGCGGGCCGCGGCGAGGTGGGCGCTCGCGATGTCGGCGACGTGGATGTAGTCGCGGATGCAGGTGCCGTCCGGCGTCGGGTAGTCGTCGCCGAAGATGCGCGGGGACTCACCGGCGTCGAGGCGCTCGAAGACCATCGGCACCAGGTTGAACACGCCGGTGTCGGCGAGCTCGGGGGCCGCCGCGCCCGCCACGTTGAAGTACCGCAGGCAGGCGGTGGACAGGCCGTGGGCCTGGCCGACGGCGCGGGCCATCCACTCGCCGACGAGCTTCGTCTCGCCGTACGGGCTGAGCGGCAGGCACTCGGTGTCCTCGGTGACGAGGTCGACGTCGGGCATGCCGTAGACGGAGGCGGAGGAGGAGAAGAGGAAGCTCTTCACGCCGGCCGAGGCCGCCGCGTCGAGGATCGTCTGCAGACCCGTCACGTTCTCGTGGTAGTAGAACAGCGGCTTCTCGACCGACTCGCCGACCTGCTTCTTGCCGGCGAGGTGGACGATGCCCGTGATCTGGTGCTCGCGCAGCACCCGATCGAGGAACGCGCGGTCCAGGACCGTGCCCTGCTCCAGGACGATGCCCTCGGGGACGCGCGCCGGGTTGCCGGTGCTGAGGTCGTCCAGCACGACGACACGCTCGCCGCCCTCGGTCATTGCTTTGACGACGTGGGAACCGATGTAACCGGCGCCGCCGGTGATGAGCCAGGTCATTCCGACAGTGTAGCCACAGGCTCAGGGCCCTCCGGAGGCCGCGGAAGTGGCCCCGGACACGCCGAAGCCCCGCCCTGACACGGGGTCGGGCGGGGCTTCGATGCCTGCGGTCTCTAGCGCTCGATCTCCTCGAACGCCGCGTCCCACTGGTCGAGGACGTGCGGCAGCGCCAGGTGCGCGACGTGCTCGCGGCCGGCCTTGCCGTACCGGTGGCGCATCGCGTCGTCGTCCATCAGCTCGCCGAGCGCGGCGGCGAGCCCCGGCACGTCGGCCGGCGGCACCAGGGTGCCGGAGACGCCGTCCGCGACGAGCTCCCGGACACCGCCAGAGACGTCGAAGCTCACGCACGGCACACCGCAGGCGGCGGCCTCGGCCAGCGCCATCGGGCGGCCCTCGCGCTCACTGCTGATCGCGACGACGGACAGCTCGCGGTAGGCGGCGGCCATGTCCTGCGCCGTGCCGCGGAAGACGACCTGGTCGGCGACGCCGAGGTCCTCGGCGCGCATCCGGAGCTCGGTCTCCAGCGGGCCCTCGCCGAAGAGGTGCAGCTCCCAGCCCTCGCGGCCCTGGTGGGCCTGCGCGAAGGCCTCGATCATGCGGTCGTACCGCTTGATCGGGTCGAGCCGGCCGACGGCGCCGATCTTGCGGGTGTCGAGCGGGGCCAGCTCGTCCGGGAAGAACGGCAGCGGGTTCGGCATGACGCGCACGTTCGGCACGCGCTGGTTGACGAACTCGACCGCGTCGCCCTCGGAGAGCACCAGGGTCTGCTCGAGCTCCGGGTAGTGACGGCGGATCAGGCCCAGGTTGGCGCTCCGCTTGGCCTGCGCGAAGGACTCGTGGTACTGCCCGATGGCCTTGAGGTGACGCCACTTCAGCGGCATGACCCAGTCGACCGCCCACGGCGAGCCGAAGACGATGTAGCCGTCCTCGACCTCGGCCAGCTTCCGCTCGAACTCGGCCCGCGCGCTGTCGCGGTCGGCCCGGGCGCGGCGGGCGTCGGCGCGCCGCGCCAGGCTGATCCGGTCGCCGACCGTGCGGACGGGCGGCTTGGGCTCGGAGGGGGCCGGGTAGAGCGTCGTGTGTCCGTACGAGCGGGTGGCGTTGTACGGGAACGGCTCGGGGCTCGGCCGGATGCCGATCAGCTCGACGCGGTGACCGCGCTCCCCCATGCCCTGGGCGAGGGTGTGCAGCACCCGCTGGGATCCACCCATCGAGTCGACGTCGATGCCGACGAAGAACACGTTGCGGACAGGGGAGGCCTCAGTCATGGGTGCCGCCTTCGAAAAAAGCATCGACCACCATCTTGCTGGCGTGGCCGGTCTCGTACGAGCAGAACATTTCCTGGAAGCGCGCGTACCGCTGGGCGTGGCGCTCCTGGGTGCCCTCCAGGTCCCGCACGGCGGCGGCGAGGTCCTCGGTGGTCGTCACCATCGGGCCGGGCGCGATCTCTTCGAGGTCGTAGTACGTGCCGCGGTCGCCGCCCTTGTACGCCTCGTAGTCGTCCGTGTAGAGGATGATCGGGCGGCCGGTGTTGGCGTAGTCGAACATCAGCGACGAGTAGTCCGTGAGGACCGCGTCCGAGGCCAGCATCACGTCGTTGATGTCGGCGTAGGAGGAGCCGTCGCGCAGGAAGTGGCCCAGCTCCGGAGCGATCTTGAACCGGTCGTACGGGTGGGTCCGCACGACGATGATCCACTGGTCGGAGAGGTGCGGGGCCAGCGCCTCCAGGTCCACCCGCACCGACTGTCCGGTGCGGCGGGCCGCGTCACGGAACGTCGGGGCGTACAGCAGGACCTTCTTGTCGGCCGGGATGTTCAGGGCCTCGCGGACGGCGGCGGCCCTGGCCTGCTGCTCGGGCTCTGCCCAGCGCACCAGCACGTCGTTGCGCGGGTAGCCGGAGCGGATCAGGTCGGCCGAGACCTCGAAGGCCGGGACGAAGGTCCGCTCGAACTCGGCGCTCGGGCAGACGAGGGCGTCCCAGCGGCCGACGGCGGCGCGGAAGCGGCCCTTCTCGATCTCCGAGGCGCCGCGCAGCGAGGGCACGTCGAAGCCCATGGCCTTGAAGGTCTGGCCGTGCCAGGTCTGGAGGTACCGGGTGCCCTTCGGCTTCGGGTACAGGTACGGCAGGTTGTGCGAGTCGACCCAGAAGCTGGCGCGGGCCAGCGCGCGTCCGTACGCGAAGCTGCCGCGCTTGACGAGGGTGACGTCCTTCGGGAAGGACGAGCGGTCGCCGGAGTACGACCAGACCACGTCGATCGGGAGGTTGCGGCGCTTGAGCTCCTCGTAGATGTAGCGCGGGCTGTCGGCGTAGCCGCGGCCCTCGAGGGCCTCGAACACGGCGAGCTGGCGCTTGCGGCGCGGGAGCTTGGACACGGCGTCGTACGCGCTGGCCTTGCCCTCGTTGCCGACGAGGATCTTCCTGACCTTGCCGACCTTGCCCTTGGCCTTGCGGGCGACGGGGCCGAGCGGTTCGAGCGACTTCAGGACGCCGGACCGCTGCCAGGTCACCTCGAGGCGTCCGGCGCCCTTCTGCTCCGCCTTGATGCGGAGGTGGTGGATGCCGAACCGGTGGTACGTGACGGTGGCGCGGAAGTCCGGCTGGTCGTGCTTGGCCAGCAGGATGTCCGTGCGCTGGCCGCCGTCGCGCTCCAGGGCGACCACCGGGTGGCGGCGGGTCGCCACGCCGACCTTGCCGACGGGCACCTTGCGGAGGTCGACCTCGGCCTTGGAGACGTACTGTCCCTCGCCCTGCGGGCGCAGCGTCAGCGGCACCGTGAGCGGCGTCTTGTGCGCGGCGAGCTTGACCGAGGCCTTGGTGTCCTCGGTGATCAGGCCGGCCGGGTCGTACGTGTGGATCTCCAGGTGCAGGACCGGGCCCCGCATCGACACGGAGGTCAGCTCGTGCCGGACGCGGCCGGTGGCGAGCACCTGCTCGCGCATGTACCACTCGCTGATGTCCAGCGCGTCGCGGCTCGCGTCGTCGGCGGGGGCGACGGCACCCCAGTAGGTGGTCTCGCCCTCCTCCGTCATGAAGCGCGGGGCGAGCTGCGGCCGGCCCAGCTGGCGGGCGGCGATCTGGAGGTCCTCCAGGCGGCCGGTGCGCAGCAGGTGGATGCAGACGCGCTCCTCGCGGGAGAGCCGGGCGTAGGTCTCGTCGGAGATCTCGTCCAGGTACGGGATCACCACGTCGGCGAACTCGGCGATCCAGGCGAGGTCACGGAAGACCAGGTCGCCCAGGTACAGACGGAAGTCGTGGCGGAGGAACTTGTAGTCCTTCTCGGCGCGCAGGCCCGCGCGGCCGGTCTCCTCGAACCAGGTGTCGATGAGCCGGGCCACGCCGATGCGGTCCGCGACGTTCTGGATCTTGTGGCGGCTGGAGGAGATGGAGACGCTCTCCGGCGCGAGGCGCCAGGTGTAGACCGACCACGGGACGACGGCGAAGGACTCCGCGAGCGAGAAGGCCTGCGCGGAGAACAGCTGGTCCTCGTAGTGGATGCCCTCGGGGAAGGTGAGGGCGTTGTCCCGGATGAAGGCGGTCCGGTAGAGCTTGTTCGTCGACAGGTGGTCGAAGAAGTACTCGGGGGCCTCGGCGATGCCGTCGACGACGCGCTTCTCGGTGAAGAGGTGCGGGTACCACAGGCCGGTGGTGTTCGACTCCTCGAAGAGTCGGGTCACCTCACCGGTGACGAAGTCGACCCCGGTCTCCTCGGCGACGAGGAGCAGGCTCTTGCAGGCGTGGCGGGGCAGCTCGTCGTCGCTGTCCAGGAACATGACGTGCGGGGCGCGGGCGACCGCGATGCCGCGGTTGCGGGGCGCGCTGCAGCCGCCGCTGTTCTGCTCCAGGCGCACGTAGCGCACCCGCGGGTCGGAGGCCTCCAGAGAACGCGCGACACGCTCGGTGCCATCGGTCGAACAGTCGTCGGCGATGATCACTTCGAGGTTGTTGAGGGTCTGGTCGAGCACGGACCGGACCGCTCGCGGGAGCCGTTCCTCATCGTTGTACACGATGATGACGACGCTCACATCAGGGACGTCGCTAGTCGGCATCCAAGTCCTCTCACAAGTGCGGGCGGCGACACATGGCACGCGTTCCGGCCAGGCGCAGCACTGCCTGCGCCATGGTCAATGGCGCGCTACTGCCTTCATTGGTGAAGGGTGCCGCCCCCCTCATGTTCGACGAGCGCCACCCGGCGACCGGAAAGACTACCCGGCAGGAGGAATTGTTTCATACCTGCTCTCCCGGACCTTCGGTGATGTTCACCGCATCGTTCACCCCGTGATCACCGCGTGATCAGCGCCCGATCACGGCCTCGGCGCGGCCTCGGTCACGGCCTCGGTGCGGCATCGGTGCGGCCTCGGTGCGGCATCGGTCACGGCCTCGGCGCGCCTCGATCACGGCGTCGATCACCGCCCGGTCACCGCGCCGCGAACAGCCTCTTGAACCGGCCGGACATCACCTGACGTGCGCCGACGGCGCCGCCCGCGAAGCGCAGGACGAGCCCGCGGCGCGCCGAGGCCACGACCTGGACGAGCAGCACCCGGCCCAGTCGCCCGAGGACCATCCCGCGCCGTCCTACGAAGCCCTGCGGGGCCCTGACCTCGGCCTCTCCGGTCGAGCCGTCCG
The DNA here is from genome assembly GCF_055602235.1 of Streptomyces sp. NPDC037410. NCBI lineage: Bacteria > Bacillati > Actinomycetota > Actinomycetes > Kitasatosporales > Streptomycetaceae > Streptomyces > Streptomyces sp. NPDC037410. The sequence goes on from NZ_JBVJWR010000001.1 coordinate 418,615, forward strand.
CGTACCGCAGCTCGGCGCGGACCGACCAGGCGGCGAGGCGGCCCGCGCGGAGCAGCTTCGCGGTCGGCAGCGACACGGTCGCCGTCCAGCCGTCCTCCACGGGGAGCAGCGGCGCGTCCGCCGACAGCTCGTCCGCCGAGACCCGCTCCGTGAACGACACGCGGACGGCGGTGGGGCGCAGCGCGGCGACACGCCCGTAGAGCTCGTGGACGGTCAGGGTCAGCCGGGTCGACGCGCCGACGGTGACGGCCCCGTCCACGGCCAGGGGCAGCTCCGCGGGCGCGAGCTCCGCGAGACCTTCCAGGGGTACGTCGGCGGGCGCGGCCGCCAGGACCGGCGCGCCGTCCTCGCCGCGCGGGTACGGCGGCACAAGGCGGGGCAGGGGCGCGGCCAACTCGACGAACCGGGTCAGCTCCCGCCCCCCGGGCACGGCGGGGAGGGCGGCGAGCCCGGCGTGCAGCCAGCGGCCCGGGGCCTGCGCGTCGGCGACCGCGTCCGCCTCGAAGCCGGCCAGGTGCGCGCGGGTCGCCGTCCACCAGTCGGCCCGGTAGGCGGCGGTCCGCTGCGGCAGCTCGCGCAGGTACATGGGGAGGTCGTAGTCGAGGAACTTCGTCTGCGCGGCGCGGACCAGCGCGGGGCGGCCCGCCGTGCGGAAGACGTCGACGACGGCGGCGTGCGCGGCGATCCGGTGCTCCCAGTTGGCCAGGGAGGCGCGGCGCAGCGAGATCGACAGGGCCGCGGCCTGCCGCCGCACGTGCCACACGTACACGGGCACGTCGGTGACGGCGAGCCGGGGGGCGGCGGCCTGCACGCGGGCGCTGAAGACGAAGTCCTCGTAGTGGAAGGCGCCGTCGGGGAAGCGGATGGCGTGCCGGTCGAGGAAGTCCCGGCGGTAGAGCTTGTTGACCGAGAGGGTGTCGAGGACGAACTCCGGGTGCTTCTCGATGCCGTCGAGGACGGTGCCGGGGAGCGTGGCGCCCCGGGACGCGTCGTACAGCGAGGCCGCCCAGACGGTCTCGCGGCCCTCGGGGAGCTCGCGCCGCACGCAGATCCCCGCGACGACGTCGGCGTTCTGCTCGTCGGCGACGGCGAGGAGCCCGTCGACGGCACCGGGCAGCAGCAGGTCGTCGCTGTCGAGGAAGAGGACGTACGGGTGGACCGCGGCGTCGATGCCGTCGTTGCGGGGGGTGCCGCAGCCGCCGCTGTTCTCCCGGCGGATCAGCGGGCGCACCCGCGGCTCGTCGGCGAACCCGGCGAGGACCCCGGGCGTGTCGTCCCCGGAGGCGTCGTCGACGACGAGGACCTCGCCGACCGCCTCGCCCTGCGCGAGCGCGGAACGGACGGCGTCGCCGACGTGGGCCGCGTCGTTGTACGCGATGACGACGACACTGACACGCGCGGCGGCCTGCGGCCGGGGGCTCTCACTCACCCGTGAATCCTACGTGTCCCCCGAACGGCCCCCGGGCGGCCTGAACCGGCGGCTGGGGCCGGAACCCGAACGGCACCGGGGGGGGGGGGGGGGGGGGGGGGGGGGGGGTGGGGGGGGGGGGGGGGGGGGGGGGTGGGCGGGGGGGGGGGGGGGGCGTGGTGGC
>NZ_JBVJWR010000001.1:420216-575660 GCF_055602235.1 Streptomyces sp. NPDC037410
CACGTTGGGAGCAAAAACACCGCCATCCCACTGCGGAGCGCATCTAGCCCCCCCCCCCCGGTGCCGTGGCGGGTCGGACCGGGCAGGTCCTAGAACGGGTCGAACTCGTCGTACTCGCGCTCCGGGTCGACGCGCTCCGCCTCGCGGTCGCGGCGGCGCTGGGCCGCCGGGCGGGGGGCCTCCAGACGGTGGTCCTCACCGCGGCGGCCGAGCATCTCGGCGCCGGCCATCATGGTGGGCTCCCAGTCGAAGACGACCGCGTTGTCCTCGGAGCCGATCGCGACGCCGTCGCCCGCGCGGGCACCGGCCTTCATCAGCTGGTCCTCGACGCCGAGGCGGTTGAGGCGGTCGGCCAGGTAGCCCACGGCCTCGTCGTTGTTGAAGTCGGTCTGGCGGACCCAGCGCTCCGGCTTCTCGCCGCGCACCCGGTAGACCTCTTCGTTCTCGTCGTACGTGACGGTGAAGCCCGCGTCGTCGACGGCCTTCGGGCGGATGACGATCCGGGTCGCCTCCTCCTTCGGCTTGGCCGCGCGCGCCTCGGCGACGATGCCGGCGAGGGCGAAGGAGAGCTCCTTCAGACCCGTACGGGCCACGGCGGAGATCTCGAAGACCTGGTAGCCGCGCTCCTCCAGGTCCGGGCGGATCATGTCCGCGAGGTCCTGGCCGTCCGGGATGTCGATCTTGTTGAGGACGACGATCCGGGGCCGGTCCTCCAGGCCGCCGTACTGCTTGAGCTCCTCCTCGATGACGTCGAGGTCGGTGACCGGGTCGCGCTCGGACTCCAGCGTCGCCGTGTCGAGGACGTGGACCAGGACCGAGCAGCGCTCGACGTGGCGGAGGAACTCGAGGCCGAGGCCGCGGCCCTGGCTGGCGCCCGGGATCAGGCCCGGCACGTCGGCGATCGTGTAGACGGTCGAACCGGCCGTGACCACGCCGAGGTTCGGGACGAGCGTGGTGAACGGGTAGTCCGCGATCTTCGGCTTGGCGGCCGACAGGACGGAGATCAGCGAGGACTTGCCGGCGCTCGGGTAGCCCACCAGGGCCACGTCGGCGACGGTCTTGAGCTCCAGGACGATGTCGCGGGCCTCGCCGGGCTCGCCGAGGAGCGCGAAGCCGGGGGCCTTGCGGCGGGCCGAGGCCAGCGCGGCGTTGCCGAGGCCACCACGGCCGCCCTGGCCGGCGATGAAGGTGGTGCCCTCGCCGACCAGGTCGGCGAGGACGTTGCCCCGCTTGTCGAGGACGACGGTGCCGTCGGGCACGGTCAGGACCAGGTCCTGGCCGTCCTTGCCGGAGCGGTTGTCGCCGGCGCCGGGCTGACCGTTGGTCGCCTTGCGGTGCGGGGAGTGGTGGTACTCGAGGAGGGTGGTGACCGACTGGTCGACGACCAGGATCACGTCGCCGCCGCGCCCGCCGTTGCCGCCGTCGGGGCCGCCGAGCGGCTTGAACTTCTCCCGGTGGACGGAGGCGCAGCCGTGGCCTCCGTTACCCGCGGCGACGTGCAGCTCGACGCGGTCCACGAAGGTGGTCATGGTTGTGCCTCCAGAGAATTACTTACGTGCGGAATGTCTATCTAGTAACACGCGAAAGGCGGACCCGCTTCCCGGTCCGGGAAGTGAGGTCCGCCTCCGCAAAGAGTTCCGATCAGGCGACCGGAACGATGTTCACGACCTTGCGGCCACGGTGGGTGCCGAACTGCACCGCACCGGCCTGCAGGGCGAACAGCGTGTCGTCGCCGCCACGGCCGACGCCCGCGCCCGGGTGGAAGTGGGTGCCACGCTGGCGGACCAGGATCTCACCCGCGTTGACGGCCTGACCGCCGAAGCGCTTCACGCCGAGCCGCTGGGCATTGGAGTCGCGCCCGTTCCGGGTGGACGATGCGCCCTTCTTGTGTGCCATGTCTCAGTCCCTCTTACTTCGCAGCCGCGGGGATACCGGTGACCTTGATCGCCGTGTACTGCTGACGGTGACCCTGGCGACGGCGGTAGCCGGTCTTGTTCTTGTAGCGCAGGATGTCGATCTTGGCGCCCTTGTGGTGGTCCACGACCTCGGCCGTGACCTTGATACCGGCCAGGACCCACGGGTCGCTGGTCACGGCGTCGCCGTCGACAACGAGCAGGGTCGAGAGCTCGACCGTGTCGCCAACCTTGGCAGTGGAAATCTTGTCAACCTCAACGATGTCGCCGACAGCAACCTTGTGCTGGCGACCACCGCTGCGCACGATGGCGTACACGCGGATCTCTCTCTCACTCGGGATCGAAACCTCTGAAGCCAGCCGCTCACACGGGCCCGGGGGCCCGCGGCGTTCCGGAATCGGACGAGCGGCCTCTCCCGACGAGCGGGAGGGAGGTGCTCAGAGGCGCGGCGCATCGATAGACACGCCGACGGTCTAGGTTACGGGCGGCTGCCGCAGAGGGTCAAATTCGCCCGTGTGGTGCGGGCCGCCCTCGAAGGAGGGGCAGCGGCCCGCACCGGCCGGTCAGTCCTGGGCCGGGGCGGCGGTCTTCTCCGCCGTCTTCTTGGCCGGGGCCTTCTTGGCGGTGGTCTTCTTCGCCGCCGTCTTCTTGGTCGCCGCCGTCTTCTTGGTGGCGGCCTTCTTGGCGGTGGTCTTCTTCGCCGCGGTCTTGCGCGCCGCCGTCTTCTTGACGGGGGCGGGCTCGGCCTCGGCGGCCTCGGCCGGGGCCGTGGTCACCACGACGACGGCCGCCTCCTCGGCGCCCGAGGGCGAACCGGCGGGAGCGGTGGCCTTGCGGACCACCCGGCGACGGGCACGCGGCGGGGCGGCCACGGGGGCCTCCTCGACGACCGGCTCGACGACGGCCTCGGCGGCGGGCTCGGCCACCGGCTCCGGCGCCACGACGGGCTCCGGCTCCGGGGCGGCCTCGACGACGACCGGCTCGGTGACGACCTCGGCGGCCGCGTCCGTGGTCGAGACGACCGGGGACGTGACCCGACGGGTGGCACGGCGACGGCCGCGCGGCGCCGGGGCGGCGGTCTCCTCGACCACCGACTCGACCACCGGCTCGACGACGGGTTCGGCCACCGGGGCGGCCACCGGCGCGGGCTTCACGACGGGCGCCGGCTCGAAGTCGACACCCTCCGTCTCCACGACCGCCGGGACGACGGGCGTCGAGGCGACCGGCGCGGACACCCGGCGGGTGGCGCGACGACGGCCACGACCGCGCGTGGCGGCGGCCTCCGCCTCGGCGGCGGAGCCGTACAGCTCCTCGTCCGGGGCGATCGGCACCGGCACGGCCACCGGGGCGGCCAGCTCCGCGGCGACCTCGGCCTCGGTCTCGGCCTCGGCGGTCTCCGCCTCCAGCTCCGCGGCCTCGGCGTGCTCGTGCTCGTGGACGTGCTCGGCGCCGCCGCGGCCGCGCTTCTTCGAGCGCTTGCCGCCGCCACCGCCACCGGCGGTGGCCGGCTGCTCCATGTGGACGATGACACCGCGGCCGTTGCAGTGGACGCAGGTCTCGGAGAAGGACTCCAGGAGGCCCTGGCCGACCCGCTTGCGGGTCATCTGCACCAGACCGAGCGAGGTGACCTCGGCCACCTGGTGCTTGGTCCGGTCCCGGCCCAGGCACTCCAGGAGACGGCGCAGCACCAGGTCGCGGTTGGACTCCAGGACCATGTCGATGAAGTCGATGACGACGATGCCGCCCAGGTCGCGCAGGCGCAGCTGGCGGACGATCTCCTCGGCCGCTTCGAGGTTGTTCCTCGTCACGGTCTCTTCGAGGTTGCCGCCCTGACCGGTGAACTTGCCGGTGTTGACGTCGACGACGACCATCGCCTCGGTCTTGTCGATCACCAGCGAGCCGCCGCTCGGCAGCCAGACCTTGCGGTCGAGCGCCTTCATCAGCTGCTCGTCGATCCGGTACGTCGCGAAGACGTCGACCTCGCTGGTCCACTTGGACAGACGGTCGGCCAGGTCGGGCGCGACGTGCGAGACGTACCCGTGGATGGTCTCCCACGCGTCGTCGCCGCTGACGATGACCTTCGAGAAGTCCTCGTTGAAGATGTCGCGGACGACCCGGACGGTCATGTCCGGCTCGCCGTAGAGCAGGCTCGGCGCGGACGTCGAGATCTGCGCGGCCTTCTTCTGGATGTCGGCCCACTGCGCCTGCAGGCGCTCGACGTCACGGCGCAGCTCGTCCTCGCTCGCGCCCTCGGCGGCGGTGCGCACGATGACGCCCGCGTCCTCGGGGACGATCTTCTTGAGGATGGTCTTCAGGCGGGCGCGCTCGGTGTCCGGGAGCTTGCGGCTGATGCCGGTCATCGAGCCCTCGGGGACGTACACGAGGTAGCGGCCCGGGAGGGAGACCTGGCTGGTCAGACGCGCGCCCTTGTGGCCGATCGGGTCCTTCGTGACCTGCACGAGGACCGACTGGCCGGACTTGAGGGCGGCCTCGATGCGGCGCGGCCCGTTGGCCATGCCGAGCGCCTCGAAGTTGACCTCACCGGCGTACAGGACGGCGTTGCGGCCCTTGCCGATGTCGACGAAGGCGGCCTCCATGGACGGCAGCACGTTCTGGACCTTGCCCAGGTAGACGTTGCCGACGTACGAGGTGGCCTGCTCCTTGTTGACGTAGTGCTCGACGAGCACGTTGTCTTCCAGGACGCCGATCTGGGTGCGCTCGCCGTTCTGGCGGACGACCATGACGCGCTCGACGGCCTCGCGGCGGGCCAGGAACTCGGCCTCGGTGATGATCGGGACGCGGCGGCGGCCCTGCTCGCGGCCTTCGCGGCGGCGCTGCTTCTTGGCCTCCAGGCGGGTCGAGCCCTTGATGGACTGGACCTCGTCGGACGGCTCGGTCTTCTCGCGGGCCGGGCGCGGCTCGCGGACCTTGACGACCGTACGGACGCCGTCCTCCTCGCCCGCCTCGACGTCGGCGGAGGCGTCCCCGCTGCGACGGCGGCGACGGCGGCGGCGACGGGAGCTGCTGGAACCGCCGGCGTAGGCCTCGGCGTCCTCCGGCTCCTCCTCGCCTTCCTCGGTCTCCTCGGCCTCGTCCTCGGCGTGCGGCTCCTCGCCCTCCTCGGTCTCCTCGACCTCGGTGAGCTCGCCGCGACGGCGGCGGCGGCCGCCACGGCGGCGACGGCGGGACGGACGGTCCTCGTACTCGTCCGTCTCCTCGGCCTCCTCGACCTCGTCCACCTCGTCGGCGACGGCCTCGACCTCGGGCTCGTCGGCGACGGTGGCCGGGACGGGCTCGACGGCGACGGGCTCGCCACGACGGCGACGGCGGCGGCGGGAGCCGGACTCGGCGCGCTCGGCGGTCTCGGTCTCGACGACCTCGACGACCTCGGCGGCCTCGACCGTCTCGACGGTCTCCTCCTCCGGCTCCTCGACCACGGCGGCGGCCATGGCGGCGGTCTCCGGGGTCTGGAACATCGGCTCCGCGAAGACCGGGGCCTGGAAGACGGCGACGGCGGGGCGCGCGGCGCGGCGCGTCTCGCGGGCCGGGGCCGGCTCGGAGGTGAACTGCGGCGAGGTGGCGCGGCGGCGGCCGCGGCCACGGGTGGCGGCGGTCTCGGCGGCGGCGACCTCGGCCTCGTCGGCGGCGATCTGCTCGACGGCGGCCTGGGGCAGCGACTCGCCGGTGGCGGCCGTCTCGACGACCGGCTCGGGCGAGGCGGCCTTACGGGTGGCACGGCGGCGGGTACGGGCCGGGGCGGCCTCGGGGGCCTCCTCCACGACCTCGGCGACCGGCTCGGCGACAGCGGCCGGGGCCACGGCCACGGTCTCCTCGGCGGCAGCGGGCGCGCCGGCCGGAGCGGTGGCCTTACGGGTGGCACGGCGGCGGGTACGGGCGGGGGCGGCCTCGGGGGCCTCCTCCACGGCCTCGACCGCTTCCACGGCCTCGGCGACGGGCTCGGCGACCGGCTCGGCGGCGGCCGGGGAGGTCACCGGCGCGGTGGCCTTACGGGTGGCACGGCGGCGGGTACGGGCCGGGGCGGCCTCGGGGGCCTCTTCGACGACCGACTCGGCAGCGACCACCGGTTCGGCGGCCGGAGCGGCAGCGACCACGGGCTCCGCGGCTTCCTCAGCGACCACTGCCGCGGTGGCCTTACGGGTGGCCCGGCGGCGGGTACGCGGCGCGGGGGCGGCCTCGGCCTCGACCGGGGCGGCCTCCACGGCGGGGGCCTCGGCGGCCGCCGGGGTCTCCGTGGTCTCGGCGGTCGCGTCCGTCACCGGCGGACCGGCCGGCCGGGAAGCGGCGCGGCGCCTGCGGCGCGGCGGCAGCTTGTCACCGGGGGCGTTGGTGTCTTCGTTGGACTCGAGCATGCGGGGTTTCTCCCGTCACGCTCCCGGGCGCCGCGCCTGGTTCCGGTCCGGCGGCACGGTCGCGCCTGTGGCGCGGTGCCGCCGTCCGGGGCGCGGGCGCCGCACGGGAGCTCTAGGTCTGGCTCGCCGGTTCCGTACGCCCTGTGCGGACGGCCTGGCGAAAGTCTCCTGGTCTGTGCGCTGCCCGACCCAGGTGGCTCCCGAGTACCAGGGCGGCGCTACGACGACCGCTCCCTACGCGGAACCGGCACCCGGCGCCGTCGCTGAGGCAGCTGCCTCGCGGTCGGGCGCGAGCGGGTCGGTCACCGTGCCGGACTCCTCGTCGAAGAGCCCCTGCGCCAGCCTGGTCACCGCAGCGGGGACCGGCGGCGCCAGGTCGGCCACAGCTCGGAGACCGGACAGGACGTCGTCGGGTCGCACGGCAGGTGTCACGTGCCGAACAACCAGCCGCAGTATCGCACAGGCGCTGTCGAGCGGCCTATCACCCTGGGGATCGCCCTGGGGACGGGCCGCCGTCAGCTCGGTGACGGCGGAACGGGCGTCGAAGGTGCGGACTCCGTTCTTGGTCTTGCGCTGTACTTCCACCGTCTCGGCCGCGAGAAACGCCTCGATGGCCTTCTCCGCGTCCTCGACCGTGACGCCTTCGAGCCGCAGCTCCCACACGGAGGCGGTGAGCCGGTCGGCGAGACCCGAGGTCCGGGCCTCGACGGCGTCGGTGATGTCGAGGCCGGCCGGAAGGGACTCGTCGAGCAGGACCCGCAGGGTCTCCGGGTCACGCGTCTCGGTGAGCGCGATCTCCAGGTACTCGGCCTCGGAGCCCGTGCCCGTCGGGGCGGCGTTGGCGTACGACACCTTCGGGTGCGGGGTGAAGCCCGCCGAGTACGCCATGGGCACCTCGGCACGGCGCAGCGCACGCTCGAAGGCGCGCTGGAAGTCACGGTGGCTGGTGAACCGGAGGCGGCCGCGCTTGGTGTAGCGCAGTCGGATGCGCTGCACCGCCGGTGCGGGCGGCGGGCCTTCGGGCTGTCGCTTGCCCAGTGGTTCTTCTCCTCGATGCGGGGCGGCGCGGCTGGCGCCGTCCACGAGATGTACGGGCCCTGGGGGTCCCGCCCGGTTCACCCCCGCTTCCGCGGGGAGATCTCGGGGGCGGGCGCCACGCCGGGGACGTTCGTTGTACTACCCAGAGTACGCGCCCGGGCCGCCTCCGGTTCCCCGGGCTCGGTCAGCGGGGTCCGCCGAAGAGGGCGAGGCGGAGCTCGCGGGCGGCGGCGCGGACGGCCCGGGCGGCGACGGCGACGGGCGCCCACACCCAGGTGCGCAGCCAGTGGCCGACGGGCGTGAGGATCACCCGGTACGTCCAGGCGAGGGGGCGCCCGACCAGGTTCCACAGCACCCAGCCGACGGCACGCCCGAGGGCCCGGGAGATCTGGCCGGCCACTCCCCAGGCCCAGGCGACCGCGACGCCGACCGCCCGGCCGACCGGCGCGAGCACGTACCGCCAGAGCCAGGTCAGCGGGGTGACGAGCAGCAGGTCGACGACCCACCAGACGGCCTTGGCCACGGGGAGGAGGACCCGGCGCCCGAGCCACTTCAGGGGCGTGACGACCAGCAGGTCGGTCACCCACCAGAGGGCCCGGCCGACCGGGGCGAGCACCCACTCCCACAGGAACCGCAGCGGAACGACGACCAGGTGGTGGATCAGCCACCCGAGGGCCCGGCCGACCGGGGCGAGGACCCGGCGCCACAGCTGCGTGAGGCACCAGCCGAGCGCGTCCCAGACCAGCCGTACCGGCAGGACGACCACCAGGGCGATGGCGCGCGCCACCCCCGTGAGACACCCCGCGGGCTCGTTCTGGGGCTGCGACCTGGCCTTCTCCGTGTTCATGCCGGAAATGACGCGACGGCCCGGCAAAGGGTTTCCCCTTCGCCGGGCCGTCACTCAAGCGTTACTGATTGACGACCGTCAGCGGCAGCAGCTTCTTGCCGGTCGGGCCGATCTGGATGTGCGTGTCCATCTGCGGGCAGACGCCGCAGTCGAAGCACGGGGTCCAGCGGCAGTCCTCGACCTCGGTCTCGTCGAGGGCGTCCTGCCAGTCCTCCCAGAGCCAGTCCTTGTCGAGGCCCGAGTCCAGGTGGTCCCAGGGCAGGACCTCCTCGTAGGTGCGCTCGCGGGTGGTGTACCAGGCGACGTCCACGCCGACCTCGGGCAGCGTCTTCTCGGCGCAGGCCATCCAGCGGTCGTACGAGAAGTGCTCGCGCCAGCCGTCGAAGCGGCCGCCGTCCTCGTACACCGCGCGGATGACCGCGCCGAGGCGGCGGTCGCCGCGGGAGAGGAGGCCCTCGACGATGCCGGGCTTGCCGTCGTGGTAGCGGAAGCCGATCGAGCGGCCGTACTTCTTGTCGCCGCGGATCTTGTCGCGGAGCTTGCGCAGGCGCTCGTCCGTCTCCTCGGCCGACAGCTGCGGGGCCCACTGGAAGGGGGTGTGCGGCTTGGGGACGAAGCCGCCGATGGAGACGGTGCAGCGGATGTCGTTCTGGCCGGAGACCTCGCGGCCCTTGGCGATGACGTTGATCGCCATGTCGGCGATCTGGAGGACGTCCTCGTCGGTCTCCGTCGGCAGGCCGCACATGAAGTACAGCTTCACCTGACGCCAGCCGTTGCCGTACGCGGTGGCGACGGTACGGATGAGGTCCTCTTCCGAGACCATCTTGTTGATGACCTTGCGCATGCGCTCGGAGCCGCCCTCGGGGGCGAAGGTCAGGCCGGAGCGGCGGCCGTTCCTCGTGAGCTCGTTCGCCAGGTCGACGTTGAACGCGTCGACGCGGGTCGAGGGGAGGGACAGGCCGATCTTGTCCTCCTCGTACCGGTCCGCCAGGCCCTTCGCGATGTCGGCGATCTCGGTGTGGTCCGCGGAGGACAGGGAGAGGAGGCCGACCTCCTCGAAGCCCGTCGCCTTGAGGCCCTTCTCGACCATCTCGCCGATGCCGGTGATGCTTCGCTCCCGCACGGGGCGCGTGATCATGCCGGCCTGGCAGAAGCGGCAGCCGCGGGTGCAGCCGCGGAAGATCTCGACGGACATGCGCTCGTGGACGGTCTCCGCGAGCGGGACGAGGGGCTGCTTGGGGTACGGCCACTCGTCGAGGTCCATGACGGTGTGCTTCGAGACGCGCCACGGCACGCCGGAGCGGTTCGGGACGACACGGCCGATGCGGCCGTCCGGGAGGTACTCGACGTCGTAGAACGCCGGGATGTAGACGGCGCCGGTCTTCGCGAGGCGGAGGAGGACCTCCTCGCGGCCGCCGGGCCGGCCCTCGGCCTTCCAGGCGCGGATGATCTCGGTCATGTCGAGGACGGCCTGCTCGCCGTCGCCGATGATCGCCGCGTCGATGAAGTCCGCGATCGGCTCGGGGTTGAAGGCGGCGTGGCCGCCGGCGAGCACGATCGGGTGGTCGATCGTCCGGTCCTTCGACTCCAGCGGGATGCCCGCCAGGTCCAGGGCCGTGAGCATGTTCGTGTAGCCGAGCTCGGTGGAGAAGCTCAGGCCGAAGACGTCGAACGCGCCGACGGGGCGGTGGCTGTCGACCGTGAACTGCGGCACGTCGTGCTCGCGCATCAGCTCTTCGAGGTCCGGCCACACGCTGTAGGTGCGCTCGGCGAGGACGCCCTCGCGCTCGTTCAGTACCTCGTAGAGGATCATGACGCCCTGGTTGGGCAGACCGACCTCGTACGCGTCCGGGTACATCAGCGCCCAGCGGACGTCGGCGGACTCCCACGGCTTGACCGTGGAGTTCAGCTCTCCACCGACGTACTGAATCGGCTTCTGCACGTGCGGGAGCAGAGCTTCGAGCTGCGGGAAGACAGACTCGGCAGCAGACATCTCGAACCTTCGTGAGCTGGCAGGGGGGCGACTCTCAAGCGTACCCCGGTGCTCAGCGGGTCAGCGCCGCCGTGAGTTCCGGGCCCCCGGCGCGGGCCCAGACCTCCGGGAGCTCCCGCTCGATCTCGGCGGCCGCGGCCTCCTCGCGGCCGTAGAGAAGTCCCCAGGTGAAGGCCGATTCGCCGGCGCCGTGGGCCTGGATCGCGCAGTCGCGGAGGGCGGTGCGGGCGACGACGGCGTCCTGGTGTTCTCCGAGGAGGGTCTGGACGGCCTTGACGCGCTTGGCGAGCTTCCTGGCGGGCTTGCCGAGGGTGGGGCGGGCCGCCTCGGCGGCGTAGCGGGCGCGTTTGGCGGCCTTGCGGGCCTCGTGGAGGGCGAGGTCCCGCTCGTGGCCGGGGTCCAGGGCGAGGGCGTGTTCGATCCGGCCGCCGAGGCGGTCGTGGTCCTTGCGGACGGCGCGGGCGAGGACCGTGCGGGCGTCGCGGCGGGCGGCCTTGCGCAGCGGCGGGTCGGCGAGGAGCGCGGCGAGGGTGTCGAGGAGGGCGAGGTGGCGGTCGGAGTCGAGGGCGGCGAGGGCCTGGTGCCGGGCGTTCCCGGCGAGGGCGGCGTCCCGGCGGGACAGCCGGGCCTCGACGGGGCCGAGGGTGAGGGTGGGAGGCAGGTCGGCGAGGCGGGCGCGCAGGCGGGCGTCGAGGACCTCCTGGTCGCGGGCGACGCCGAGCTCCCCGGCGAGCCATTTCAGTTCGTCGCCGACGGGGTCGGTGACGGTCCGGTCGAGGACCCGGCGGTAGGTCTTGAAGGCGCTGCGCATCCGGCGGCAGGCGACCCGCAGTTGGTGGACGGCGTCGGGCAGGTCGCGCCGCACGGCGGGGTCGAGCGCGACGATCGCGTCGGCCTGTTCCCGTACGTAGGCGAGGACGGCGGCTCCGGACGTACCGGGTTTCCCGGAGGTTCCGGCGGCGCCGGGTTTGCCTTGGTCGGGGGCCACTTCCGGTTCCCGGCCCGTCTCCGCCAGGGCGCGGGCCAGTTTCGACGGTGCCGCCGACGGATGGATACCCGCCTCCTTGAGGTGCTTCTCGATGGCGTCGAGGAGGGCGGGGTCGTCCACGTCGTCGGCGAGTTCCACCTCGATCTCCGTCCAGGTGGCCACCGGTCCGTCGGGCAGGCGTTCGGCGTGGACGGTGTCGACGGAGAGTTCGGCGAGGGGGGTGCCGTCGGCGGCGAGCAGCCGGCGGACGTCGCGGGCGGAGCGGAGGCGGACGACGGGGACGATCTCGGCGTGCCGGACGCGGGAGCGCAGGAGCTCCGCGAGCTCGCCCGGCAGGGTGTCGCTCAGCGGGGCTCTGATCTCGTCGCGGATTCCGGCGGCGACGGGGAACTTCACGTGCCAGCCGGCGTCGCTCCCGCCGGTGCGGCGGCGGAGGGTGACCTCGTCGGCCGCGAGCCGGAGGTCGGGGGTGTCGTGGTAGACGGCGTCGAGTTCCGTGACGCCGTCGTCGACGGCCTCCGCCACTCCGGCGACCCGGGTGAGGTCCGGCAGCGGAGTCTCCCCCGTGGCTTCGTACTTCCGCTCGATCTCACGCTTCGTCTCGGCCATACCTCGAATCTAGTCGCGGTCAGGCCGTCATCGGGCGCTGTACGCGAATCGACTGGAGAAGTCCGATCGCCACCCAGACGGCGAACATCGACGAGCCTCCGTAGGAGACGAACGGCAACGGCAGGCCGGCGACGGGCATGATGCCGAGGGTCATGCCGATGTTCTCGAAGGCCTGGAAGGCGAACCAGGCGATGATGCCGGCCGCGACGATCGTGCCGTAGAGCTCGGTGGTCTCGCGGGCGATCCGGCAGGAGCGCCAGAGGATGACGCCGAGCAGGACGAGGATCAGGCCGGCGCCGACGAAGCCGAGTTCCTCGCCCGCGACGGTGAAGACGAAGTCGGTCTGCTGTTCGGGGACGAACTGGCCCGTCGTCTGCGAGCCCTTGAAGAGGCCCGCGCCGAGGAGGCCGCCGGAGCCGATGGCGATGCGGGCCTGGTTGGTGTTGTAGCCGACGCCGGCGGGGTCGAGGTCGGGGTTGGCGAAGGCCGCGAAGCGGTTGATCTGGTACTCGTCGAGCATGCCGAGCGCGGTGACGAGGACCGCGCCGAGGATGCCGGCGCCGATGAGGCCGAGGACCCAGCGGTTGGAGGCGCCGGAGGCGAGGAGGACGCCGAGGACGATGACGGCCATGACCATCACGGACCCGAGGTCGGGCATCAGCATGACGATGCCCATGGGGAGCGCGGCGAGGCCGAGGGCCTTGGCGACGGTGCGGTGGTCGGGGTGGAGCTGGTCGCCGGCGTCGACCTTGGCGGCGAGCAGCATCGCCATGACCAGGATGATCGTGATCTTCACGAACTCGCTGGGCTGGAGGGAGAAGCCGCCGCCGACGACGATCCACGCGTGGGCGCCGTTGATGGTGGCGCCGAGCGGGGTGAGGACGGCGAGGATCAGCACGATCGAGAGGCCGTAGAGGATCGGCACCGCGCCGCGCAGGGTGCGGTGGCCGAGCCAGATCGTGCCGATCATCAGGGCGAGGCCGATGCCGGTGTTGAGCAGGTGCCGGAAGAGGAAGTAGTACGGGTCGCCCTGGTTGAGCTCGGTGCGGCCGCGGGTGGCGGACCAGACGAGCAGCGAGCCGATGCCGGAGAGGGCGAGCGCCGACAGCAGGATGGGCCAGTCGAGCCGGCGGAGCACCGAGTCGCGGGCGGCCAGCTTGGCGAGGGTGCCGCGCTCGGGTGCGTACCGGGAGACGGAGAAGCCGTGGGGTGCGGTCATCGGTTCAGAGCCTCCCGCGGTGGGCGGGCGGGCCCGCCAGCTGGTTGTCGTCCGGCTTCCTGGCGGGCGTCGTGGGGTCGGCCGGCGGCTGGGTGCCGTCGGGCTTCGGCTTCGTCTCGTCGACCTTCTGGGCCTCGGGATCGTACGGCGTGATCTTCGGCGCGTCGATGGAGCCGTCGGCCTCGATCTTCGGCAGGGTCTTCTGCGGCTGCGGCAGCAGGGCCCGCTTGAGGTCCTGGTTGCCGGCGTCGTCGAGTCCGTAGAGCGCGTCGTAGATGTTGCGCACGGCGGGGCCGGAGGCGCCGGAGCCGGTACCACCCTGGGCGATCGTCATGATGATCGCGTAGTCCTTGGTGTACGTGGCGAACCAGGAGGTCGTCTGCTTGCCGTAGACCTCGGCGGTACCCGTCTTGGCGTGCATCGGGATCTTGTCCTGCGGCCAGCCGCCGAATCGCCAGGCGGCCGTTCCGCGGGTGGCGACTCCCGCGAGGGCTTCGTCTATCAAGTCGCGGGTGTCCTTGTCGAAGGGCAGCTTGCCGTGCGACTTGGGCGCGATCTCGCGTACGTTCTTGCCGTCGGGGCTGATGACGGCCTTGCCGACGGTGGGGTTCCACAGGGTGCCGCCGTTGGAGATGGCGGAGTAGATGGTGGCCATCTGGATGGGGGTGACGAGGGTGTCGCCCTGTCCGATGGAGTAGTTGACGGAGTCACCGGCGCGCATCAGGTTGCCTTCGAGGCAGTTCTCGTACGAGAGCTGCTGGACGTAGGTGCCGCCCTTCTTGCCGTACTTGCACCACCAGTCCTTGTTGTCCTCCCAGAACTTCTGCTTCCACTGGCGGTCGGGGACGCGGCCGGAGACCTCGTTGGGGAGGTCGATGCCGGTCTCGGCGCCGAGGCCGAACTGGTGGGCGGTCTTGTAGAACCAGTCCCCCGGGTTCTTCTTCGGCTTCATCCCGCCGTCCTTGATCCACTGCTGGTGGGCGAGGGCGTAGAAGACGGTGTCGCAGGAGACTTCGAGGGCGCGGCCGAGCGAGATCGGGCCGTGGTTCTGCGATTCGAAGTTCTTGAAGACCTGGTTGCCGATGGAGTACGAACTGGTGCACGGGTAGCGGCCGTCGAAGTCGTAGCCCGCGTTGACGGCGGCGGTGGTCGAGATGACCTTGAAGATGGAGCCGGGGGCGGCCTGGCCCTGGATGGCCCGGTTGAGGAGCGGGAAGTTGGAGTCCTTGCCGGTGAGGGCGGAGTAGTCCTTGGCGGAGATGCCGCCGACCCAGGCGTTGGGGTCGTAGTCGGGCTGCGAGGCCATGGCGACGATGCGGCCGGTCTTGGCCTCCATGACGACGACGGCGCCGGAGTCGGCCTTGTAGTTCTCGTTGGTGTTCCTGTCGACGACCTTGCGGGCCTCGACCATCGCGTTGTGCAGCTCCCATTCGGCGACCGCCTGCACGCGGGCGTCGATGGAGGTGACGACGTTGGCGCCGGGCACGGCCGGGTCGTTCTTGGCCTGGCCGATGACCCGGCCGAGGTTGTCGACCTCGTAGCGGGTGACGCCGGCCTTGCCGCGCAGCTCCTTGTCGTAGGTGCGCTCCAGGCCGGAGCGGCCGACCTGGTCGGAGCGGAGGAACGGCGACTCGGTGTCCTTGGCCTTCTCGATCTCGGCGTCGGTGACGGGCGAGAGGTAGCCGAGGACCTGCGAGGTGCGGGACTTGCCGGGGGCCGGGTAGCGGCGGACGGCGGTGGGTTCGGCGGTGATGCCGGGGAAGTCCTCGGCGCGCTCGCGGATCTGGAGGGCCTGCTGGGTGGTGGCCTCGTCGGTGACGGGGATCGGCTGGTAGGGCGAACCGTTCCAGCAGGGCTTGGGCGTCTTGGAGTCGCAGAGCCGGATCTTGTTGACGACCTCGTCGGACTTCATGTCGAGGACGTCGGCGAGCCGGGTCAGGACGGCCTTGCCGCGGTCCTTCATCTTCATGAGCTCGGTGCGGGACGCGGAGACCACGAGCCGGGTCTCGTTGTCGGCGAGCGGGACGCCGCGGGCGTCGAGGAGCGAGCCGCGGACGGCGGGCTGGACGACCTGCTGGACGTGGTTGTTCTTCGCCTCGTCCGTGTACTCCTTGCCGTTGCGGATCTGGAGGTACCAGAGCCGGCCCCCCAGCGTGAGCAGCAGGGAGAAGACGAGGATCTGGATGACGACGAGCCGGATCTGGACCCGGGGGGTCCGTCCCGTCTCGGGGATGTTGGTCATGCTGCCGGGGCCCCCTCGGTCACGGTCGCTCGGCTCCCTTGCTGCGTCCGGTGACGCGTCCGGTCGTCACAGTCGCTTGACTCCCTTGATGCGCCCGGCGCGTGAGGCGCGGCTCCGCGCGGCCTTCACGCGCAGGCCGCCGCGCTGGGTGCCGATCCGCAGGCCCGTGCCGGAGGAGAGCCAGCCGGAGGCGACGTCGGAGCCGTTGCCGCCGCCGGCGTCGGCGAGCGGGTCGTTCTCCGCGCGGCGGGCGATCGCCATGATGAGCGGCACCGTGAAGGGCGCGAGGAGCAGGTCGTAGACGACCGCGGTGAACAGCAGGAACCCGAGGCCGACATGGCGGGCGGCGGTGTCGCCGACGAGGGCGCCCACGCCCGCGTAGAGGAGCGTGGAGCCGACGGCCGCGGCGACGACGGTGGCCATGGGGCCGGTCGCGGAGGTCAGCCGGCCGTTCTCCGGCCTCGCGAGGCCGACGAGGTAGCCGATGACGCAGAGCACGAGGGCGTAGCGGCCGGCGGCGTGGTCGGCGGGCGGGGCGAGGTCGGAGAGGAGGCCGGCGGTGAAACCGATGAGGGAGCCGCTGACGGGTCCGTAGACGAGGGCGAGGCCGACGACGGTCAGGAGGACGAGGTCGGGGACGGCTCCGGGGAGTTGGAGGCGGGCGAGGACGGAGACCTGGACGACCAGGGCCACCACGATCAGGGTGGCGGAGAGGAGGATGCGGTTGAACTTCACGGTGTCACGCCCCCCTGGTCCTGCGGTGCCTGCTGGTTCTGCTGGTCGGTCTGCTGTCCGTCCGGTGGTGTCGCTGTCGGTGTGACCGTGACGGTGACGGTCGGGGCCGGCTTGGGCTTCTGCGGCAGGACCGTGTCGCGCGGGTCGGACGTCGGCGCCTGGACGACGACGCCGACGATGTCGAGCTTGGTGAAGCCGACGTACGGGCGGACGTAGATGTTGCGGGTCAGGCCGCCGGCCGCCGGGTCGACGCGGACGACCTGGCCGACGGGGACGCCGGGCACGAAGGGCTTGTCGGCGCGCGAGCCGAAGGTGACGAGCCGGTCGCCGGGCTTGACCTTGGCCTTGCCGTTGAGGAGCTGGACGAGGAGGGGGCTGTCGCCCTGGCCGGTGGCGAAGCCGAGTTCGTCGCTCTTCTCCATGCGGGTGCCGACGGTGAAGTCGGGGTCGCTGGCGAGGAGGACGGTGGAGGTGGAGGGGCCGACGGTGGTGACCCGGCCGACGAGCCCGGAGCCGTTGAGCACGGTCATGTCCCGGGTGATGCCGTCGCGGGCGCCGACGTCGATGGTGACGGTCCAGGAGAAGCCCTGGGCCGCTCCTATGGCGATGACCTGGGCGCCCTTGATGCCGTACTGGCCGGCGCCGGCGGTCTTGAGCATGGCGTCGAGCTCGCGCAGCCGGTTGCGGTTGCGGTCGTCGCTGCCGAGCTTCGCCTTGAGTTCGGCGTTCTCCTTCTCCAGGGCGGCGATCCGCGTGTGCCGCTCGCCGGAGTCCCGTACCGCGCCTATGGCGTTGCCGACGGGATCGACGGCGGCCGCCACACCCTTCTCGACCGGCCCGAAGACCGCCGCTGCGGCCTGTCGGGCACCGTCGACGGGTGACTCCTGGCCGCCGCGGATGTCCACCGTGATCAGTGCGAACGCGATGGCGATCAGCAGCACCAGGAGCAGCCGGCTCTCTCGTGTGTCCCTCACGTGCGGCGGCCGTGCCTTTCCTCGTGGTTCGGTTGTTCGGCTGTACGAGTGAAGCTGTACGGATTGAGCTGTACGGGTGGAGCGGTACGGGTGAGGCCGTACGGGTGGAGCGGTGTCGCTAGCGGCGCGGCTGGGCGTCCAGGACCTGCTGGAGGGCCTCGAACTCCTCCACGCACTTGCCGGAGCCGAGGGCCACCGAGTCCAGCGGGTCCTCGGCGATGTGGATCGGCATGCCGGTCTCGCGGCGGAGGCGCTCGTCGAGGCCGCGGAGCAGGGCGCCGCCACCCGTGAGAACGATGCCGCGGTCCATGACGTCACCGGAGAGCTCCGGCGGGCACTTGTCGAGGGTGGTCTTCACCGCGTCGACGATCGCGTTGACGGGCTCCTCGATGGCCTTGCGGACCTCGGCCGCGGAGATGACCACGGTCTTGGGCAGACCGGAGACGAGGTCGCGGCCGCGGATCTCGGTGTGCTCGTCCTTGTCGAGGTCGTACGCGGAGCCGATGGTGATCTTGATCTGCTCGGCGGTGCGCTCACCGAGGAGGAGCGAGTACTCCTTCTTGATGTGCTGGATGATCGCGTTGTCCAGCTCGTCGCCGGCCACCCGGATGGACTGTGCCGTGACGATTCCTCCGAGGGAGATGACGGCGACCTCGGTGGTGCCGCCGCCGATGTCGACGACCATGTTGCCGGTGGCCTCGTGGACGGGGAGGCCCGCGCCGATGGCCGCCGCCATGGGCTCTTCGATGATGTGGACCTGACGGGCGCCGGCCTGGGTCGAGGCCTCGATGACGGCGCGGCGCTCGACTCCGGTGATGCCGGAGGGCACGCAGACGACGACGCGGGGGCGGGCCAGGTAGCGGCGCTTGTGGATCTTCAGGATGAAGTAGCGGAGCATCCGCTCGGTGATCTCGAAGTCCGCGATCACACCGTCCTTGAGCGGACGCACGGCGACGATGTTGCCGGGGGTCCGGCCGATCATCTTCTTCGCCTCGGCGCCGACCGCGAGGATGCCCCCGGTGTTGGTGTTGATGGCGACGACCGACGGCTCGTTCAGAACGATGCCTCGACCCCTGACGTACACCAGCGTGTTGGCGGTCCCGAGGTCGACAGCCATGTCACGGCCGATGAACGACATTGAGTTCCCCTTGATTTCCCATGGCTGAGAGTGGTGCGGCGTGGAGTTTTCCATCGTAGTGCCGCCCGCACGGATGGGCGCGCGGTGGTCCACCTCTGTACAGGTGACGGCAGGACGCGGCGATCCGTTCCCGGGATTGGCGTTCATATGCCTGGGGGCGACCGAAATTCCTTCGGCCGCCCCACAGGGTGCTTCGTTCGGCTGACCGCTGGTCAGATCAGACGAGACCCGGGAAGAAGATCTTCAGCTCGCGCGCGGCGGACTCCTCCGAGTCCGAGGCGTGGATCAGGTTCTCCCGGACGATGGTGCCGAAGTCGCCCCGGATGGAGCCCGGCGCGGCGGCGATCGGGTCGGTCGGGCCGGCCAGCGTGCGCAGGCCCTCGATGACCCGCTCGCCCTCGACGACGAGCGCGACGACCGGGCCGGACTGCATGAACCCCATCAGCGGCTCGTAGAAGGGCTTGCCCTTGTGCTCGCCGTAGTGCTGCTCCAGCGTGTCCTGGTCCAGCGTGCGCAGCTCCAGGGCCGTGATGGTCCAGCCGGCCTTGCGCTCGATGCGGCCGATGACCTCGCCGATCAGGCCACGGCGGACGGCGTCGGGCTTGAGCAGGACGAGCGATCGCTGGCTCACGGGGGAACTCCTTCGGAAAAGCGGTGTGCGGGACTCCGAGGCTACAGGGCCCCCACGGTCCGCGATTACGCAGCGTCAGGCCCTGCCGAGGCCTGCGCGGCGGCCCAGCTCGCCTTCACCTCGTCGATCCGCCGCCCGTAGTGCACCGAGGCCCACCAC
The DNA here is from genome assembly GCF_055602235.1 of Streptomyces sp. NPDC037410. Taxonomy (NCBI): domain Bacteria; kingdom Bacillati; phylum Actinomycetota; class Actinomycetes; order Kitasatosporales; family Streptomycetaceae; genus Streptomyces; species Streptomyces sp. NPDC037410. The sequence continues at coordinate 439,073 of NZ_JBVJWR010000001.1, forward strand.
AGACCGGCGAAGACCGCGCCGAGGAAGAACATCGTCGGGACGAAGAAGCCGCTGAGGATCAGCCCGATCTGCAGGGCCCAGCCCAGCTGCACCCCGCCGGGCCGGGTGATCATCCCGCACAGCAGCACGGAGACGAGCATGGCCGCACCGCAGACCCACCAGACGGTGGACGTCGCGAGGCTGTCGTCCTTCATGGCGACGAGACCGGCGAAGCCGATCACGAAGAACTCGCCGATCAGCGTCGAGGAACAGAGCACACGCATCGGGTTCAGCCCCTTCGCAGCAGCAGCCGGGCGTCGCCGACCGTGAAGATCGAACCGGTCACGAGGACACCCGCGCCGCCGTACTCGCCCTCTTCCTCCGCGAGGGTGATGGCCGCCTCGATCGCGTCGGGCAGCCGCGGCTCGACGACGACCCGGTCCTCGCCGAAGACCTCGACCGCGGTCGCGGCGAGCGCGTCCACGTCGGTGGCCCGCGGGTTGGAGTTCGCGGTGATCACGACCTCCGCGAAGATCGGCTCGAAGGCCTCCAGGAGACCCTTCGCGTCCTTGTCGCCGCTCGTGGAGACCACGCCGATGAGCCGGGAGAAGCCGAAGGCCTCGCTGACGCCCTCCGCCGTGGCCCGCGCGCCGTGCGGGTTGTGCGCGGCGTCCAGGATGACGGTCGGCGAGGAGCGGACGATCTCCAGACGGCCCGGCGAGGCCACCTGGGCGAAGGCCCGGCGGACGGTGTCGAGGTCCAGGGTCCTGGCGTGCTCCGCGCCGATCCCGAAGAAGGCCTCGACCGCCGCGAGCGCCACCGCCGCGTTGTGCGCCTGGTAGGCGCCGTGCAGCGGCAGGTAGACGTTGTCGTACTCGCCGCCCAGGCCGCGCAGGGTGAGGAGCTGGCCGCCGACCGCGACCTCGCGGGAGACGACGCCGAACTCCATGCCCTCACGGGCCACGGTCGCGTCCGTCTCGACGGCCTTCTTCAGCAGCACCTGGGCCGCGTCGACCGGCTGCTGGGCCAGGATGACCGTCGAGCCCTGCTTGATGATCCCGGACTTCTCGGCCGCGATCTCGGCGGTCGTCGCGCCGAGCCGGTCGGTGTGGTCGAGGTCGATGGGGGTGACGACGGCGACGGAGGCGTCGATGACGTTCGTCGCGTCCCAGGTGCCGCCCATGCCGACCTCGACGACGGCCACGTCGACCGGGGCGTCCGCGAACGCGGCGTACGCCATGCCGGTGATGACCTCGAAGAAGGAGAGCCGGTACTCCTCGCGGGCGTCGACCAGCTCCACGTACGGCTTGACGTCCTGGTACGTCTCGATGAACCGCTCGGCGGAGATCGGGGCGCCGTCCAGGCTGATCCGCTCGGTGATGCTCTGCACGTGCGGCGAGGTGTAGCGCCCGGTGCGCAGCTCGAAGGCGCCGAGCAGGGCCTCGATCATGCGGGCCGTCGACGTCTTGCCGTTGGTGCCGGTGATGTGGATCGAGGGGTACGCGCGCTGCGGCTCGCCGAGGACGTCCATCAGGGCCGCGATCCGGGTGACGGAGGGCTCCAGCTTGGTCTCGCCCCAGCGCGTGGACAGCTCGGTCTCGACCTCGCGCAGCGCCTTCTCCACCTCGGGGTCCTCGGGGCGGCTGGGCACGGGGTCGCCCTGCGGCGATCCGCCCTGCGTGCGCAGGGTGCGGCTGCCGGCCTCGATCACCGCCAGGTCGGGGTCGCGGTTCGTCTCTTCGTCGACGATGTCGTCGAACTGGTCATTCGGGTCGCTCGGCTCGCTCACGGGGCCAGTCTACGGAGCGGCACCGACAGGACATCGGACCCACCCCATTCGGGACTTTCGGCCCGAGGCGGTCTGGAGCCGCTCCGCCCCTGATCCGCCGGACAGGCCCTAGCGGTCCAGGCCCGTCGGGAGCAGCGCCGTCACGGCGTACGTGCCGCTCTCCCGGCGGGCCTTCAGGGTGCCGCCCATGCTGGTGACCCGCTCCTCCATGGAGACCAGGCCGGTGCCGGTCGAGACGGGCGACGGGTCCGGCGGGCTCTTCGGCAGCGGGTTGCGGACCTCGATCCGCAGGTCGGGCCCCTCGACCGTGATCGCGACGGTCACCGGGAGGCCCGGGGCGTGCTTGGCGGCGTTCGTCAGGCACTCCTGGACGACGCGGTGGACGGCGGCCTGCCGGAGCGGGGACAGCGCCTTGGCCTCCTCGGCGACCGTCAGCTCGACGGGGCCGCCCATGCGCTCGCTCTCCCCGGCGAGTTCGGGGAGCCCTTCGAGGCCGGGCGTCGCGGCGTCCCGGTCGGCGCGGCGCACGATCGTCTCGTTGAGCATGAGGTGGGCGCGCCGGGCGGTGTCCGCGAGCTCCTCGAAGTCCTTCTGGTGGGCCTCTCCCCTGGCCCGTACGGCGAGGACCTCGGCCCGTACCGCGAGGACGGTGAGCTCGCGGCCGACCAGGTCGTGGACGTCACGGCCGACGGAGATCCGCTCCTCCTGCACGGCCTGCCGGGCGGCGGCCTCGCGGCGCTGGGCCTCCAGGGCGCGGACGAGGTCCGTCCGGTACGCGGCGATGCCGACGCCGGCCGCGAGGACGCCGATCGGGACGACGAGGCTCAGGAAGTCGCTGACGGTCTCGCCGTGCTCGGCGGGCCAGCCGGGCGTCAGGAAGTAGCCGTACGCCACGGCGACGTACAGCAGGGTCGCGGTGATCGCGGCGCGCCGTCCCCGGTAGCGGCCGATCGAGTACAGCGCGAACTGGATCATGGTCAGTTCGTGCAGCCAGCCCATCAGGCCGAGCGCGACGACGTACGGGACCCAGGGCAGCCGCCGCCGGAGCACCAGCGTGGCCGCCCCGCCGGCGAGGACGAGGGTCGCGGTGACGCCGGTGAGGGAGTTGTCGGCGCGGGCGAGCCCCGGCACGTCCAGGACCATCAGGCCGAAGGCGAAGAGCGCGGCGACGACGTCGAGGGCGCGGGGCGAGACCGCCCACCGGTCCACGCAACGGCGGAGCGCGGGGACGGAGGGGAGGCGGGGCATGCCCTCCATCATCCAGGGTCTTTCGTCCCGGCGCCGTGGACCTGAAGTCCCGTCTGATGTGAGTTAAGGCACTTGGCCCGAATTGACGGTGTACATCTGGAAATACGGAAGGGCCCGGAACCGTCAGAAACGGTCCCGGGCCCTCTCCCTCGGCGACTAGGCCTGCGGCAGGGCCGCCAGCTGGGCCTGGATGCGGGCGATGTCCTCGTCCGCCTTGGCGAGGCGGCCCTTGATCTTGTCCACGACGTTGTCGGGGGCCTTGGCGAGGAACGCCTCGTTGCCGAGCTTGCCCTCGGCCTGAGCCTTCTCCTTCTCGGCCGCCGCGAGGTCCTTCGCGAGGCGCTTGCGCTCGGCGGCGACGTCGATCGTGCCCGACAGGTCGAGCGAGACCGTGGCGCCGGCGACCGGCAGGGAGGCGGTGGCGGCGAACCCGTCGCCCTCCGGCTGGAGGCGCAGCACCTGACGGATGGCGGCCTCGTGCGGGGCGAGCGCGGTGCCGGCCATCTCCAGACGGGCCGGGACCTTCTGGCCGGGCTGGAGGCCCTGGTCGGAGCGGAAGCGGCGGACCTCGGTGACGACCCGCTGGACCAGCTCGATCTCCTTCTCAGCGGCCTCGTCGCGGAAACCGGAGTCCTTCGGCCACTCGGCGATGACGACCGACTCGCGGCCCGTCAGCGTGGTCCACAGGGTGTCCGTGACGAACGGGACGATCGGGTGGAGCAGCCGCAGGGTGACGTCGAGGACCTCGCCCAGGACGCGGGCCGAGACCTTGGCCTGCTCGCCACCGTCGAAGAACGTCGTCTTCGACAGCTCGACGTACCAGTCGAAGACCTCGTCCCACGCGAAGTGGTAGAGGGCGTCGGCGAGCTTGGCGAACTGGTAGTCGTCGTAGTAGGCGTCCGCCTCGGCGACGACCTTGTTCAGGCGCGACAGGATCCAGCGGTCCGTCGCCGACATCGCGGAGGCGTCCGGCAGCGGGCCCTCGACCGTCGCGCCGTTCATCATCGCGAACCGGGTCGCGTTCCAGATCTTGTTGGCGAAGTTCCGGGACGCCTGGACCCAGTCCTCGCCGATCGGGACGTCGACGCCCGGGTTGGCGCCCTTGGCCAGGGTGAAGCGCAGGGCGTCGGAGCCGTACTTGTCCATCCAGTCCAGCGGGTTGACCGTGTTCCCGAACGACTTCGACATCTTCTTGCCGAACTCGTCGCGGACCATGCCGTGGAACGCGATCGTGTGGAACGGCGGCTGGCCGTCCATCGCGTACAGGCCGAACATCATCATCCGGGCGACCCAGAAGAACATCAGGTCGTAGCCGGTGACCAGGACGGAGTTCGGGTAGAACTTCTCCAGGTCCGGCGTCTGCTCCGGCCAGCCCATCGTCGAGAACGGCCACAGGCCGGACGAGAACCACGTGTCGAGGACGTCGGTGTCCTGCGTCCAGCCCTCGCCCGTCGGCGCCTCGTCGTCGGGGCCGACGCAGACCAGCTCGCCGTTCGGGCCGTGCCAGACGGGGATGCGGTGGCCCCACCACAGCTGACGCGAGATGCACCAGTCGTTGAGGTTGTCGACCCAGTCGAAGTAGCGCTGCGACATGTCGGCCGGGTGGATGTTGACCCGACCGTCGCGGACCGCGTCGCCGGCGGCCTTGGCCAGCGTCTCGACCTTGACCCACCACTGCAGGGACAGACGCGGCTCCAGCGTCGTCTTGCAGCGCGAGCAGTGACCCACCGAGTGGACGTACGGACGCTTCTCGGCGACGATCCGGCCCTCGGCGCGCAGAGCGGCGACGATCGCGGAGCGGGCCTCGAAGCGGTCCAGGCCCTGGAAGGGGCCGTGGGTGGTGATCACGCCGCGCTCGTCGAGGACCTCGATGGATTCGAGGTCGTGGCGCTGGCCGATGGCGAAGTCGTTCGGGTCGTGCGCCGGGGTCACCTTGACGGCGCCGGTGCCGAACTCCGGGTCGACGTGCGTGTCGGCGACGACCGGGATCGTACGGTCGGTCAGCGGCAGCTTGATCTGCTTGCCGATCAGGTGGGCGTACCGCTCGTCGTCGGGGTGGACGGCGACGGCCGTGTCACCGAGCATCGTCTCCGCGCGGGTCGTGGCGACGACGATGGTGTCGTCACCCTCGCCGTACTTCATGGAGACGAGCTCGCCGTCGTCGTCCTGGTAGTCCACCTCGATGTCCGAGATGGCCGTCAGACAGCGCGGGCACCAGTTGATGATGCGCTCGGCGCGGTAGATCAGGCCGTCGTCGAACATCTTCTTGAAGACGGTCTGGACGGCCCGGGACAGGCCCTCGTCCATGGTGAAGCGGTCCCGGCTCCACGCCAGGCCCTCGCCGAGGCGGCGCATCTGGCCGGCGATCTGGCCGCCGGACTCGGCCTTCCACTCCCAGACGCGCTCGACGAACGCCTCTCGGCCCAGGTCGTGGCGGGACTTGCCCTCCTTGGCGAGCTCACGCTCGACGACGTTCTGGGTGGCGATGCCGGCGTGGTCCATGCCGGGCTGCCACAGCGTCTCGAAGCCCTGCATGCGCTTGCGGCGGGTGAGGGCGTCGATCAGCGTGTGCTCGAAGGCGTGGCCCAGGTGGAGCGAGCCCGTGACGTTCGGCGGCGGGATGACGATCGTGTACGGCGGCTTCTCGCTCTTCGCGTCCGCCTCGAAGTACCCGCGCTCTACCCAGCGCTGGTACAGCGGCCCCTCTACCTCGGCCGGCGCATAGGTGGTCGGCAGTTCGGTGGTGGGCGCTGTCTGCTGCTGAGTGTTCTCGGTCACGGGCCCAGTTTAGGGGTGTCCCGGTCGTGTCCTGAAACGCTTTGGTTCGGTAACGGTGTGGCCCCCGCCGCACCTGCGGCTCCGTGGTTCCGACAGGATGTTCGCCAGGCATAAACATCCTGTGAGGGGAACCTGTCGATGAGCTACAACCAGCCGGGCCCGTACGGCGGCGGCCAGCAGCCCGGTCCTTACGGCCAGCCGGGCCCGTACGGCCAGCAGCCGCCGCAGCCGGGCCCGTACGGTCAGCAGCCGGGCCCCTACGGCCAGCCGCAGGCTCCGCAGCCGGGTTACGGATACCCCCAGCAGGCCCCGCAGGGCGTCCCGCCGCAGCAGCCCCCCTACGGCTACCCGCAGCAGCAGCCCGCCCCCTACGGCCAGCAGCCCCCGTACGGCGCCCCGCAGGGCCCCGGCGGCTACCTGCCGCACCCCCCGGCCCCGAAGAAGTCCAAGGCGGGCTGGGTCGTCGCGGCGGTCGCGGTGGTCGCGGCGATCGGCGTGGGGGCGTACTTCGTGCTGGGCGGGGGCGGTGGCGCGGTCGCCGACGACGGCCCGCACAAGCTGATCACGCCGGAGACGGTGCTCGTCGAGTACAAGAAGGACCCCGCCCAGGGGAAGAAGTCGACCGGCGACGAGTCCCTCAAGGAGGCCGAGCAGAACGGCGTCAAGAACGCCAAGCAGGTCAAGGCCTCCTACAAGGTGGAGAACAAGGCCAACCCGCTCGCGGCCAAGATGCTCTCCTTCAACGGTCTCTACGGCGAGATCGACGACCCCGAGAAGGTCGTCGACAGCATCTTCGCCACCGCCAAGGCCGAGGCCGAGAAGAACGCCGGCAAGGGCGAGACGCCGACGCTGGAGGGAAGCCCCCAGGCGTACACGCCCGCCGACCTGGACGGCGCCGTCCTGAAGTGCCAGCAGGCCAAGACGAAGGCCGACGCGGCCAACAACGTGCCCGCGTTCACCATCAACATGTGCGTGTGGGCCGACCACAGCACCGTGGGCTTCGTGGTCCCGGCCGACGCGGCCTCGCTGATGGCGGGCAAGGCCGAGTCCCCCGAGGACGCCGCCGCCCTCACCGCCAAGCTCCGCAAGGAAGTCCGCGTCAAGCTCTGATCCGCGGCACGCGTACGACGAAGGGGGGGCGGGGGGGGGGGGGGGGGGGGGGGGCGGGGGGGGGGGGGGGGGGGGGGGGGGTGGGGGGGGGGGGGGGGGGGGGGGGGGGGAGGAGGGGGGGGGGGGGGGGGGGGGGGAAGAACCCCCCCCCCCCCCCCCCCCCACGACAGAGCCCAACGACAGAGCCCCTCGACGGAGCCCCTCGACGGAGCCCTCTGCTCAGGCCTCGGCTCAGCCGAAGACCGCGAGGCTCTTCGCCTTGCCCCGCTGGTCCTCGACCAGCGCGAGCAGCTTCCCCTCGGGTCCGAAGACCGCGACGGGCCCCTTCGGGTACTCCGGCATCTCCAGGCGGACGCCGTTGAGCAGCAGCCTGGCGCGCTTCTCGTCGACGTCCCAGCGCGGGAACGCCGCCGCGGCCGCGTCGGCGACCGGCATGACCGTGAGGTCCTCCTGGAGCTGGTCCAGGGTGCGGGCGCTGTCCAGCTTGTACGGGCCGACCCGGGTGCGCCGCAGCGCGGTCAGGTGGCCGCCGACGCCGAGCCCGGCGCCGAGGTCACGGGCGAGCGCCCTGATGTACGTACCGGAGGAGCACACCACCGAGACGACCAGGTCGACGACGGGCGTGCCGTCCTCGGCCGTGGCCTCGCGGACGTCGTAGACCCGGAAGGAGGAGACGGTGACCGGGCGGGCCGGGATCTCGAACTCCTCGCCGCCGCGCACGCGCGCGTACGACCGCTTGCCGTCGATCTTGATCGCGGAGACCTTCGACGGCACCTGCATGATGGCGCCGGTCAGCTCGGCGACGCCCGCGTCGATCTGCTCGCGGGTGACCTTCGAAGCGTCGACCGACGCCGTGATCTCGCCCTCGGCGTCGTCGGTGATCGTCGTCTGGCCCAGGCGGATGGTGCCCAGGTACTCCTTCTCGGTCAGCGCGAGGTGACCGAGGAGCTTGGTCGCCCGCTCCACGCCGAGGACGAGGACGCCCGTGGCCATGGGGTCGAGCGTGCCGGCGTGGCCGACGCGGCGGGTCCTGGCGATCCCCCGCATCTTGGCCACGACGTCGTGCGAAGTGAAGCCCGACGGCTTGTCGACGATGACAAGCCCGTCGGGCGTCTTTTCCGAGGTGCTCATTCGGCGGCTTCGTCCTCGCCCGGCTTCTTGTAGGGGTCGGCGTCGCCCGCGAAGGTGGCGCCCGAGGAGGCCTCCCGCACCTGGGCGTCCGAGGCCCGCGCCTTGTCGAGGAGGTCCTCGATCGTCTTGGCGTTCTCCGGGAGGGCGTCGGCCACGAAGGCCAGGGTCGGGGTGAACTTGGTCCCCGCCGCCCGGCCCACGGCCGAACGGAGGATGCCCTTGGCGCTCTCCAGACCGGCCGCGGCGCTCGCACGGTCCTCGTCGTCGCCGTAGACCGTGTAGAAGACCGTGGCCTCCCGCAGGTCACCGGTGACGCGGGTGTCCGTGATGGTCACGTGCGTGCCCAGGCGGGGGTCCTTGATGCCGCGCTGCAGCTTCTCGGCGACCACCTCCCGGATGAGGTCCGCCAGCTTCTTCGCCCGCGCGTTGTCGGCCACTGGTCCTTCTCCTTCTTTGCCTTGCTCAAATCAGTCTTCATCAGTGTGGAGCCTTCGGCGCACCGAAAGGAGTTCCACCTCCGGCCGTGCGGCGACGAGCCGCTCACAGCGGTCGAGCACGTCCGATACGAACCCCGCGTCCCCGGACACCAGCGCGACGCCGAGACGGGCTCTGCGATGGAGGTCCTGGTCGCCCACCTCGGCCGCGCTCACGGAGAACTTGCGCTGGAGCTCGGCGACGATGGGCCGGACGACGGAGCGTTTCTCCTTCAGCGAGTGGACGTCGCCGAGGAGCAGGTCGAAGGACAGAGTCCCCACGTACATGCGGTGCCGGATGTCCCGCCGGTTCGGGTTCGGTGGCCTGCCACGCCGTCGCTTGGCAGGGACACCAGAACCGTACACGCAACGGCCGGGGCCGATCGACGGAAATACTTCCGCCGACCGGCCCCGGACGCAGCCCTACGCGTTACGCGCGCGGCTTCTCGCGCATCTCGTACGTCGCGATGACGTCGTCGATCTTGATGTCGTTGTAGTTTCCGAGGTTGATACCACCCTCGAAGCCTTCACGAATCTCGGTGACGTCGTCCTTGAAGCGGCGCAGACCGTGGATGGTGAGATCCTCGGCGATGACCTTGCCGTCGCGGAGCAGTCGCGCCTTGGTGTTGCGCTTGACCTCGCCCGAGCGGATGAGGACACCGGCGATGTTGCCCAGCTTGGACGAGCGGAAGACCTCGCGGATCTCCGCCGTACCGAGCTCGACCTCTTCGTACTCCGGCTTGAGGAGGCCCTTGAGCGCCGCCTCGATCTCCTCGATCGCCTGGTAGATGACCGAGTAGTACCGGACGTCGACGCCCTCGCGCTCCGCCATCTGCGCGGCACGGCCGGCCGCACGGACGTTGTAGCCGATGACGATGGCGTCGGAGCCCATGGCCAGGTCGATGTCCGACTCGGTGACCGCACCCACACCGCGGTGCAGGACGCGGATGTCGACCTCTTCGCCGACGTCGAGCTGGAGCAGCGAGGCCTCCAGGGCCTCGACCGCACCGGACGCGTCGCCCTTGATGATGAGGTTGAGTTCCTGGACGAGACCGGCCTTGAGCACCTTGTCGAGGTCCTCGAGGGACACCCGGCGGACGCGCTTGGCGAAGGCGGCGTTGCGCTCACGCGCAGCGCGCTTCTCGGCGATCTGACGGGCCGTACGGTCCTCGTCGACAACCAGGAGGTTGTCGCCGGCACCCGGGACGTTGGTGAGACCCAGGACCAGGACGGGAGTCGACGGGGTCGCCTCCTCGACGTTGTTGCCCTTGTCGTCGAGCATCGCCCGGACGCGGCCGTACGCGTCGCCGACCACCACGGTGTCGCCGATGCGCAGCGTTCCGCGCTGGACCAGGACGGTCGAGACGGCACCGCGACCGCGGTCGAGGTGGGACTCGATCGCAATACCCTGCGCGTCCTGGTCCGGGTTGGCCCGGAGGTCGAGCGAGGCGTCGGCGGTGAGGACGACGGCCTCCAGCAGGGAGTCGATGTGCAGACCCTGCTTGGCGGAGATGTCGACGAACATCGTGTCGCCGCCGTACTCCTCGGCCACCAGACCGAACTCGGTCAGCTGACCGCGGACCTTGACCGGGTCCGCACCCTCGACGTCGATCTTGTTGACCGCGACGACGATCGGGACGCCGGCGGCCTTGGCGTGGTTGAGCGCCTCGATCGTCTGCGGCATGACGCCGTCGTTGGCCGCGACCACGAGGATCGCGATGTCGGTCGACTTCGCACCACGGGCACGCATGGCGGTGAACGCCTCGTGACCCGGGGTGTCGATGAAGGTGATCCGACGCTCTTCGTCGTTGACCTGGGTGGAGACCTGGTAGGCACCGATGTGCTGGGTGATGCCACCGGCCTCGCCCGCGACGACGTTCGTCTTGCGGATCGCGTCGAGCAGTCGGGTCTTACCGTGGTCGACGTGACCCATGACGGTGACGACCGGCGGACGGGAGACCAGAGCCTCTTCGCCGCCCTCGTCCTCGCCGAACTCGATGTCGAAGGACTCGAGGAGCTCGCGGTCCTCTTCCTCCGGCGAGACGATCTGAACGGTGTAGTTCATCTCCTCGCCGAGCATCGTCAGCGTGTCGTCGGAGACCGACTGCGTGGCCGTGACCATCTCACCGAGGTTCATCATCACCGCGACGAGCGACGCCGGGTTGGCGCCGATCTTCTCGGCGAAGTCGGTGAGGGAGGCACCGCGCGACAGGCGAATGGTGTCGCCGTTGCCGCGAGGCAGCATCACGCCGCCCACGGACGGGGCCTGCATGGCCTCGTACTCCTGGCGCCTCTGACGCTTCGACTTGCGACCACGACGCGCGGGACCGCCGGGACGACCGAAGGCGCCCTGCGTGCCACCACGGCCACCCGGACCGCCGGGACGGCCACCGAAGCCGCCGGGACGACCGCCGAAGCCGCCGCCACCGCCGCCGGGACCACCCGGACGACCGCCGCCGCCACCGGGACCACCGGGACGACCGGCGAAGCCGCCGCCGCCACCGCCGGGACCGGCCGGACGACCGGCGAAGCCGGGACGACCGCCGCCGCCACCGCCGGGACCGCCCGGACGACCGCCGGGGCCACCGGGGCCACGACCGCCGGGGCCGGGACGCGGGCCGGCAGCGGGACGCTGCGGCATCATGCCCGGGTTCGGACGGTTACCGCCGGGCGCGCCGCCCGGACGGGGAGCCTGCGGACGAGGCATGCCACCGGGAGTGGGACGGGCACCGCCCTGACCCTGCGGACGCGGGGCGCCACCGGGGCCACCCTGCGGACGCGGGGCGCCCGGAACGGCACCGGGGCCGCCGGGACGGGGAGCGCCGCCACCCGGACGGGGCGCCTGCGGGCGCGCCATTCCGGTGGAGCCACCCGAGGTGAAGGGGTTGTTGCCCGGACGGGGACCGGCCGGACGGGCACCGCCGGGACGGGGAGCACCCTGACCCTGCGGGCGCGGGGCACCCTGACCCTGCGGGCGCGGGGCACCCTGACCCGGACGGGCCGGGCGCTCGGGGCGGTCGCCGGTGGGACGGGGTCCCTGGGCGGCGCCACCGGGGCGCTGACCGGCGGCGGGAGCCGACGGGGGCGCGGTGAACTCCGGGGCGGCCGGAGCCGGGGTGACCGGCTTGGGCGCGGGCTTCGGGCCCGGGCGGGGGCCCGAGGCGGCCGGAGCCGGAGAGGGGGTGCTGCTCGCGGGCGCGGCCGGAGTGACCGGAGCCGGCGCCGCAGGCGCGGCGGGGGCCGGCTTGGGGGCCGGGGCGCCGGGCTTCGGAGCAGCGGGACGTGCCGCGGCGGCCGGAGACGGCGCCGCGGGGGAAGGCGCAGCCTTGCGGGGCGCGCCGGGCTTGGCAGCGGTCTTGCCGGCGTTGCCGCCGGGACCCTGCAAAGCGTCAGTCAACTTGCGCACGACCGGCGCCTCGATCGTCGAGGACGCCGAACGGACGAATTCACCGAGTTCTTGGAGCTTGGCCATGACGACCTTGCTCTCCACACCGAACTCCTTGGCGAGTTCGTATACCCGGACCTTAGCCACTTCGCTCCTTTTAGGTCCGGTTACCGCCGGACCGTCGCTACTTCATGGGCGTACTCATCGCGTACTCATCGAGTGCTCATCGCAATCTCGACCTACTTCCAACTCGCGAGGTACCTGACCGCACGGTGTTCCGTGCCGTACATCTTGTTCACTGCGGTGCCGGCTCGACGTGGTGGCGGAGCGCCTCGGTGTCGAGCGGTCCCTGGACCTTGAAGGCCCTGGGGAAAGCCCGACGGCGTACCGCCAGGTCGAGACAGACCACGGCGGGGTGCAGGTACGCACCCCGGCCGGGCAGCGTACCGCGATGATCAGGAACGCACTCGTCCTTGTTCACCACGATCCGCAGCAGATCGCTCTTGGCCGCTCGCTCCCGGCATCCCACACAGGTTCGCTCAGGGCACGCGCAGGCATGCGTCCGGCCAGACACGATTAAGTCTACCTCCCCGTACCGACCCCACCCGTTTGGGGCAAGAATCGAACAGTTGTTGGCCAAAAAACGGTCTCAGTCCCGCTGCTCGGCCGGCTCCGTGTCCGGACGGATGTCGATCCGCCAGCCGGTGAGGCGCGCGGCGAGGCGGGCGTTCTGGCCCTCCTTGCCGATCGCCAGCGAGAGCTGGTAGTCCGGCACCGTCACGCGCGCGGAGCGGGCGGCCAGGTCGACGATCTCGACCTTGGAGACCCGGGCCGGGGAGAGCGCGTTCGCCACCATCTCGGCCGGGTCGTCCGACCAGTCGACGATGTCGATCTTCTCGCCGAGCAGTTCCGCCATCACGTTGCGGACGCGGCTGCCCATCGGGCCGATGCAGGCGCCCTTGGGGTTCAGGCCCGAACGGGTGGAACGGACGGCGATCTTGGTGCGGTGACCGGCCTCACGGGCGATGGCCGCGATCTCGACCGAGCCGTCGGCGATCTCCGGCACCTCCAGGGCGAAGAGCTTCTTCACCAGGTTGGGGTGCGTGCGCGAAAGGGTGACGGACGGACCGCGGACACCCTTCGCCACCCGGACGACGTACGTGCGCAGCCGCAGGCCGTGCGTGTAGTCCTCGCCCGGCACCTGCTCCTGCACCGGAAGGATGGCCTCCAGCTTGTCGTCCAGCCGGACCAGGACGTTCTTCGGGTCCTTGCCCTGCTGCACCACACCGGCGACGACATCGCCCTCGCGGCGCGCGTACTCGCCGAAGGTCACGTCGTTCTCGGCGTCGCGCAGCCGCTGCTGGATGACCTGGCGGGCGGTGCTCGCCGCGATCCGGCCGAAGTCCGACGGGGTGTCGTCGAAGTCCTTGGGCTCCTGGCCCTCCTCCAGGTCGGAGGGGTCCTCCTTCGCCCACACCGTCACGTGACCGGTGGCCCGGTTCAGCTCCACGCGCGCGTGGCGGCGGGCGTCGGGGGTCCGGTGGTACGCGATGAGGAGGGCCGACTCGATCGCCTCGACCAGCATCTCGAAGGAGATGTCCTTCTCCTGCGCCAAGCCCTTCAGAAGCTTCACATCGATGTCCACGGCTACGCCTCCTCTTCCTTCTTGTCCTTGCGGCTGAACTCGATCTCGACACGCGCCTTGGTGATGTCGGCGAAGGCGACCCGGCGGGCGGTGGGCTTGCGCCCCTTCACGCCCGGCACCTCCATGTCGAGGCCGTCCTCGTCCACCGCCAGGATGCGCGCGACCAGGTCCCCGCCCTCGGCGAGCGTCAGCTTCGCCAGGCGGCCGGTGGCGCGCACGTAGTGGCGGTGCTCGGTGAGGGGGCGCTCGGCGCCGGGGGAGCTGACTTCGAGGACGTACTCGCCGTCGCCCATCGCGTCGGTCTCGTCGAGCTTCTCGGAGATCTCGCGGCTCAGCTCGGCGCAGACGTCCAGCTCCACGCCCTCCTCCGAGTCGACGACGATCCGCAGCAGTCCGCGGCGGCCGGCCCGGGACACCTCGATCTCTTCCAGATCCAGGTCCTTCGCGGCGACGAGCGGCTCCACGAGTCCGCGCAGCCTGTCGCTCTGGGTGGTGCTCATCCGGGTGACTCCTCGGCCGCGTGTGCTGTTGTGGGTTCGTCGCGTGTCAGCACAAAGGGTATCCGGTCCGGGAGGGTGTTGCCGTCCATCGCCCCGAGGCCCGCGGGTACGCTCGCCTGCGGTGATCTCGACGATCTTCGACGACGGACGGCAGCCGAGGGAGAAGGCGTGACGACGACGGGCAGGCGTGCGGTCCTGGTGGCGGGCGCCGCGGCGGGGGCGGCCGCCCTCGCGGGCTGCACCTCCGCGCCCGGCGAGCAGCCCCGGCGGCCCAGCGCCGCCGAACGGGAGGCCGAACGGGTGGCGCGCGCCGAGGCGGCCCTGCGGCTGCGGTCGGTGACCGCCGCGCGGAGCCTGCTGGAACGTTACGACGCGACCCTCGCCGCCCACCCGGCCCTGGCGCCCCGGCTGACGCCGCTACGGGGCGCGGTGGCGGCACACGCGAAGGCGCTCGGCGAGGGCGGGACGCCGACGGGTCCGACGGAACCGCCGGGCGGGAACACGTCCGGGACGCCCGGGAAGACGCCGGGTGCGGGCGCCACGACGGCGGCGCCGGCCGGGGCCGCGTCCGGAACGCCCGGAAGGGTGCCGGGTGCGGGCGACACGACGGCGGCGCCCGCCGGGACCACGTCCGGGACGCCCGGGAAGACGCCGGGCGCGAAGCCCGCGGGGGCCACCGGGTCGGCGGCCGCGGCCGCGTCCGCGAAGCCCGTCGCCTCGCCCACGGCCGTACGGGTGGCGGTCGACCCCCGGGCCGCCCTCGGGGAGCTCGCCGCCGCCGAGCGGGCCGCTTCCGACGGGCACGCGGCCGCGCTGCTCACCGCCCCGCCCGAGTACGCCCGGCTGCTCGCCTCCGTCGCGGCGGCGGGCGCCGCGCACGCCTACCTGCTGACCGAAGGAGCCCGGGCATGAGTGCCCTCGACGCGACCCAGGCCGCGCTGGCCGCCGAGCACGCCGCGGTGTACGGGTACGGGGTCGTCGGCGGCCGGATCGGCACCGAGCGGCGGACCGAGGCCACCTCCGCGTACGAGGCGCACCGGGCCCGGCGGGACGGGCTGCGCCGGACCATACGGGACCTCGGCGGGACGCCGGTGGCGGCGGAGGCCGCGTACGAGCTGCCCTTCCCCGTCGCGGACCGGGCCGGCGCGGTGCGGCTCGCGGCGGTCCTGGAGGACCGGGTGGCCGGGGTGTACTCCGACCTCGTACGGGCCACCGAGGGCCGCGCGCGGGGCGAGGCGGCCGCCGCGCTCCGGGAGGCGGCGGTACGCGCCGTCCGCTGGCGCGGCAGCGACGTAACCTTTCCTGGGCTCGCCGAGCGGGTAGGGCCTGTCCGGCCCTAGGGCCGGTCTGACAATTCGCGTCGGATCAGGCCGGGTCGTTCGGTGCGTGCGATCGGCGTGCGGCCGGGACGCCCTCGTAGCGGAGCTACTTGGGTGTTTCGGCCGTGCGGCGAGCGTGCGTGCCGGGCGGGCCGGACCCGACGCGAGTTGTCAGACAGGCCCTAGTCCCGCCCCGCATCCCGTCCCGACCGAAGGAACAACGTACGCATGGGTTTCGAACCGCCGCAGCGACTGGCCAGGGCGCTCGGTGAGACGTACGGGGAGGCCGCGGCGGCCGAGTGGCTCGGGAAGCTGCCCGAGCTCCTCGGCACGGCGCTCGACCACGCGTCGGTCGACACCGAACGGGTGATGGCGCCCGGCGGGCGGAGCAGCCTGGTCGTGCTCGTCCGCCGCTCCGACGGCTCCCCCGCCGCGCTCAAGATCGCACCGCCGTTCACCCGGCCGGACCTGGAGCGGGACGCGCTGGCGCACTGGAACGGCTGGGGCGCGGTCCAGCTCCTCGACGAGGCCGGGGAGGGCGCGCTCGTCCTCGAACGGCTGCACCCCGAGGTCTCGCTGCGCTCCCTGCCGGAGGCGAAGTCGCTCCTGGAGGCGGCGGGCACCGTACGGAAGCTGTGGGTCGAACCCCCGGCGGGGCACGGTTTCGAGACGGCGGCGGAGCGGACGGCCCGGCAGGCGGAGGCGATGGAGCCGTACCGCACGGACCCGGCGACCGCTGAGCTGACGGCGGCGGCGCTCGCGGCCCGCGAGGAACTGGTGGCCGACTCCTCCGAGTCCCTGCTGCTGCACGGGAACTTCCGGCAGGGCAAGGTGCTCGCCGGCGACCGGACGCCGTGGCTGGCCGTCGGCCCCGAACCGCTGGTCGGCGAGCGGGCCTACGACCTCGCGCGGCTCGTACGGGACCGGGTCGAGGACCTGGTGGCCGCGTCCTCCGGCGCCTCGGCGGCCCGGCGGCGGGTCAACAAGCTGGCGGACTCCCTGGACCTGGACCGGGAGCGGCTGCGCGGCTGGACGCTGTTCCGCGCGGTCGAGTCGGGGACGCGGGCGCTGACGGCGGGGCGGCGGCAGGATGCCGAGCTGCTTCTGGAGTTCGCGAGCTGGCTGTAGGGGAATACCCTTTTTGTACGGTTCGGCTCGATCCAGGGGGCCGTGATGATCCAAGAGCTGCTCATGGTGGCGGCCGGCGCGGCCGCGGCGGTCGCGGTGTACGCGGGCGCGGCGGCGCGGGTGGTCAAGCAGTACGAGCGCGGTGTCGTCTTCCGCTTCGGGAGGCTGCGCAACGAGATCCGCTCCCCCGGCTTCACGATGATCGTCCCGATCGCCGACCGCCTGCACAAGGTGAACATGCAGATCGTCACGATGCCCGTGCCCGCGCAGGAGGGCATCACCCGGGACAACGTGACGGTACGGGTCGACGCGGTCGTCTACTTCAAGGTCGTCGACGCGGCGGACGCGCTCGTGCGGGTCGAGGACTACAAGTTCGCGGTCTCCCAGATGGCGCAGACCTCGCTGCGGTCCATCATCGGCAAGAGCGACCTCGACGATCTGCTGTCCAACCGCGAGAAGCTCAACCAGGGGCTTGAGCTGATGCTCGACAGCCCGGCGATGGGCTGGGGCGTCGCGATCGACCGGGTCGAGATCAAGGACGTGTCCCTGCCGGAGACGATGAAGCGCTCCATGGCCCGGCAGGCCGAGGCCGACCGGGAGCGGCGGGCGCGGGTGATCAACGCGGACGCGGAGCTCCAGGCCTCGAAGAAGCTCGCGGAGGCGGCGGGCGTGATGTCGGCCCAGCCGGCGGCGCTGCAGCTCCGGCTGCTGCAGACGGTGATGGCGGTGTCCGCGGAGAAGAACTCGACGCTGGTCCTGCCGATTCCGGTGGAGCTGCTGCGGTTCCTGGAGCGGGCGACGCCGGGGGCCCCGGAGACGGAGCCGGGGCCGGCGCAGGTGCAGCCCCCGGGGGCCGCGGACGCGGAGCCGGGGCCGACGCCGCCGCTGAGCGAGGCGTACCTGAAGGGCCGTGCGGCGGCGGCCGACGCGATCGAGGACCTGACGGGCTCCTCGGTGGACCCGGTCCCGAGGGACGCCGACGCCTGAGCCGGCCATGCCCGAGCCCCGCCCGCGCGGCTCGCGCGGGCGGGGCTGTAGCGGCTTGCGTCAGGCCGTGAGCCGGGCCAGGGCCTCGGCGACCGTCAGTTCCTCGCGCTCGCCCGTGCGGCGGTCCTTCAGTTCCACGACGCCCTCGCCGGCGCGGCGGCCCGCGACGAGGATCTTCGGGACGCCCATGAGCTCCGCGTCGGTGAACTTGACGCCCGGGGAGACGCCCGCGCGGTCGTCGACGAGGACGCGCAGGCCGGCGGCGGAGAGCTTCTCCGAGACCTCCAGGGCCAGCTCGGTCTGGAGCGCCTTGCCCGCCGCCACGACGTGGACGTCGGCCGGGGCGACCTCGGCGGGCCAGCACAGGCCCTTCTCGTCGGCGGTCTGCTCGGCGAGCGCCGCGACCGCGCGGGAGACGCCGATGCCGTACGAGCCCATGGTCACGCGGACCGGCTTGCCGTTCTGGCCGAGGACGTCGAGCTTGAGGGCGTCGGCGTACTTGCGGCCGAGCTGGAAGATGTGGCCGATCTCGATGGCGCGGTCCAGCTTGAGGCCGGTGCCGCACTTGGGGCACGGGTCGCCCTCCTGGACGACGACGACGTCGACGTACTCCTCGACCTCGAAGTCACGGCCCGCGACGACGTTCTTCGCGTGCATGCCGTCCTTGTTGGCACCGGTGATCCAGGAGGTGCCGGGGGCGACGCGCGGGTCGGCGAGGTACGTCACCTTGCCGAGGCCCTGCGGGCCGACGTAGCCGCGGACCAGGTCGGGGCGCTCGGCGAAGTCGGCCTCTGTGACCATCTCGACGGTCGCCGGGGCGAAGTGGTCCTCGACCTTGCCCATGTCGACCTCGCGGTCGCCGGGCACGCCGATGGCGACGATCTCGCCGTCGACCTTCACCAGGAGGTTCTTGAGGGTGGCGGAGGCCGGGACGCCGAGGGAGGCGGCGAGGGTCTCGATGGTGGGGGTGTCCGGGGTGGGGATCTCCGCGGCGGCCGGGACGGCGGAGCCGTCGACGGGCTGCAGCTCGTAGGAGACGGCCTCGGTGTTCGCCGCGAAGTCGCAGTTCGGGCAGTCGGCGAAGGTGTCCTCGCCGGCCTCGGCGGGGGCGAGGAACTCCTCGGACTTCGAGCCGCCCATGGCGCCGGCGGTGGCGGCGACGATGCGGTAGTCGAGGCCGAGGCGCTCGAAGACGCGCCGGTAGGCCTGGCGGTGCAGGGCGTAGGACTGGGCGAGGCCCTCGTCCTCGGTGTCGAAGGAGTACGAGTCCTTCATGAGGAACTCGCGGCCGCGCAGGATGCCGGCGCGGGGGCGGGCCTCGTCGCGGAACTTGTTCTGGATCTGGTAGAGGATCACCGGCAGGTCCTTGTAGGACGAGCACTGGTCCTTGACCAGGAGGGTGAAGATCTCCTCGTGCGTCGGGCCGAGGAGGTAGTCGCCGCCCTTGCGGTCCTGGAGGCGGAAGAGCTCGGCGCCGTACTCGTCCCAGCGGCCGGTGGCCTCGTAGGGCTCGCGGGGCAGCAGGGCGGGCAGGGTGACCTCCTGCGCGCCGATGGCGTCCATCTCCTCGCGGACGATCCGCTCGACGTTGTTGAGGACCTTCTTGCCCAGCGGCAGCCAGCTCCAGATGCCGGCGGCGGTGCGGCGGACGTAGCCGGCGCGGACGAGGAGCTTGTGGCTGAGGACCTCGGCGTCCGCCGGGTCGTCGCGCAGCGTCTTCGCCATCAACTGGGACATGCGCTGGACCGGTGCGTTGGCCATGGTTCTCGTACTCCTGAAGGGACTGGGGGTCCCCCCTGCTCGAGCGAAGCCGAGAGCTCGGGGGAAGTGATGGCCCCGAGGTTAGCCGGGCCGCCCCTGGCAGGAGAAATCAGTTCCGGCGCTTGAGCGGCAGCGGCGCGCCCATGACGGCGTACGGGCGGGGGGCGCTCGGGAAGTGGACCTGGCGGGCGAGGTCGACGTAGCCGAGGGCCCGGTAGAGGCCGCGGGCGGGGCTCTCGGTGTCGATCGCGGAGAGGATCGAGCGCGGCTCGGCGGCGCCGTCGGTGATGGTGGTGATCAGCTCGCGGCCCACGCCGCGGCCCTGGAATTCGGGGTGGACGTGGAGTTCGGTGATGACGAAGGAGTCGTCGAGCCAGTCGGCGGTGCCGGTGGCCCGCAGGTACGTCTCGACGACGGTGGACCACCAGTGGGTGCGGTCGTTGGGCATCCCGTACACGAAGCCGACGAGCCGCCCGTCGGGGGTGGTGGCCCCGTAGGCGCGGGCGCCGGGGCTGAGGAGGTGGCGCAGCACGATGTGGCGGCGTACGGCGACCTCGCCGGCGTCCAGGCCGAAGGCGACCGCCTGCACGGCGAGGGCCTCGTCCACCCGGGCGGCGAGATTGACCGGACCGATCACGACCTCAGCGTCATCCATGCGGCGCACCCTACAAGCGACCGCCCGTATCCGGACACCGCGTTCAGAACAGAACGCTCGTGAAGGCGCCGGTCTCGCGGAAGCCGACGCGGCGGTACGCGGCCCTGGCCGGGGTGTTGTAGTCGTTCACGTACAGGCTGACGACGGGCGCGACGTCGGCGAGCGCGTACCGGAGGACGGCGGCCATGCCGGTCTCGGAGAGGCGCTTGCCGCGGTGCTCGGGGGCGACCCAGACGCCCTGGATCTGGCAGGCCTGGCGGGTGGCGGCGCCGATCTCGGCCTTGAAGAGGACCTTGCCGTCCTCGATGCGGGCGAAGGAGCGTCCTGAGCCGACGAGTTCGGCGACGCGGGCCTGGTAGAGCAGTCCGCCGTCGTTGGCGAGCGGGGAGACGCCGACCTCCTCGGTGAACATGGCCACGCAGGCGGGCATGATCACCTCCATCTCGTCCTTGCGGACGCGGCGGACCAGCGGATCGGGCGTGACCGTCGTGGAGGGTCCCTCGGCGACCATGAGCGGCTGGTGGGCCCTGACGTCCCTCGCGGGACCCCAGTACGGCTCAAGCAGCCGCCACAGCTCGCCGGTGGCCTCGGCGGGGCCGACGATCGAGGAGCAGCGGCGGCCGATCCTGCGGGCCCGGTCGGCGAAGGCGCGGACGGCCTCGGGGGTGGCGCAGATGGGGACGAGGTTGGCGCCGGAGTAGCAGAGCGAGCGCAGTCGGCCCTCGGTGTACCAGCCCCACATCTCGCCGCCGAGGCGCCAGGGGTCGAGCCCGGCGACCTGGACGCGGGCGGTCACGAAGGCGTTCTCGACGGGGGCGCTCTCCAGGACGGCGAGTGCGGCGCCGAGGTCGGCGGGTTCGAGGACCCGAGTGGTGGTCTCTGTCAGCACGAGGGGGGCCTCACGGGAAGGATCTGCTGGTCTCCGCACTGTACCCCCGTGCCTCTCCTTTGGGCTCGGTTCGTCTGTCCCGCGGGCGGGCGGGCGTCCCGGAAGGCGCCGAGCCCCTCCGCCGGGTGGGGCGGAGGGGCTCGGCGAGGGGTTCCGGGAAGGGTCAGCCGGCGATGGCGACCGTCGGCTCGCCGCTGGCGACGCCGTCCTTCTCCATCTGCTCGGCGATCTTGAGGGCTTCCTCGATGAGGGTCTCGACGATCTTCGACTCGGGGACGGTCTTGATGACCTCGCCCTTCACGAAGATCTGGCCCTTGCCGTTGCCGGAGGCGACGCCGAGGTCGGCCTCGCGGGCCTCGCCGGGGCCGTTGACGACGCAGCCCATGACGGCGACGCGGAGCGGGACGGTCATGCCGTCGAGGCCGGCGGTGACCTCCTCGGCGAGCTTGTAGACGTCGACCTGGGCGCGGCCGCAGGACGGGCAGGAGACGATCTCCAGGCGGCGCTGGCGCAGGTTCAGCGACTCCAGGATCTGCATGCCGACCTTGATCTCCTCGGCCGGCGGCGCGGAGAGGGAGACGCGGATGGTGTCGCCGATGCCCTGGGAGAGCAGGGCGCCGAAGGCGACGGCCGACTTGATGGTGCCCTGGAAGGCCGGGCCCGCCTCGGTGACGCCGAGGTGCAGCGGGTAGTCGCACTGGGCGGCGAGCTGGCGGTAGGCCTCGACCATGACGACCGGGTCGTTGTGCTTGACCGAGATCTTGATGTCGCGGAAGTCGTGCTCCTCGAAGAGGGACGCCTCCCAGAGGGCGGACTCGACGAGCGCCTCGGGGGTGGCCTTGCCGTACTTCTTGAGGAGGCGGGCGTCGAGCGAGCCGGCGTTGACGCCGATCCGGATCGGGGTGCCGGCGTCGGAGGCCGCCTTGGCGATCTCCTTGACCTTGTCGTCGAACTGCTTGATGTTGCCGGGGTTGACGCGGACGGCGGCGCAGCCGGCGTCGATCGCGGCGAAGACGTACTTCGGCTGGAAGTGGATGTCGGCGATGACCGGGATGGAGGACTTCCGGGCGATCGTGGCGAGCGCGTCGGCGTCGTCCTGGGTCGGGCAGGCCACGCGCACGATCTGGCAGCCGGAGGCGGTCAGCTCGGCGATCTGCTGGAGCGTGGCGCCGATGTCGGAGGTGCGGGTCGTCGTCATCGACTGGACGGAGACGGGCGCGTCACCGCCGACGGCCACGCTGCCGACCTGGATCTGGCGGCTCTTGCGCCGCTCGGCGAGCCGGGTCGGAACGGTCGGGATACCGAGAGAAATCGCGGTCATCTGAAGTGCAACCTCAAGGTTGTGCGTCGGCGGGCTCAGGGTTCCGAGGTTACCGCCCCGGGGGCGGGGGGCCGGACACCACCGGGTGCGGCCCCCCTGGGGATTACGTGATCTTCACCGGGTTGACGATGTCGGCGGCGAGGACGAGCAGGGTGAAGCAGACGAAGACGCCGGCCACCACGTAGGCGGCGGGCATCAGCTTGGCCACGTCGAACGGGCCGGGGTCGGGGCGCTTGAAGATCCGGGCCAGCTGGCGGCGCAGGGACTCCCACAGGGCGCCCGCGATGTGTCCGCCGTCGAGCGGCAGCAGCGGGAGCATGTTGAACAGGAACAGCGAGACGTTGAACATGACCAGCAGGTTCATGAACATCACGAGGATCGTCGTCTTCGGGGCCTCGACGGTCATCAGCTCGCCGGTGATCCTGGCCGCGCCGACGACACCGACCGGCGAGTCCTCGGCGCGCTTGCCGTCGCCGAAGGTGGCGTCCCAGAGGCCGGGGATCTTGCCGGGGAGGGCGATCACCGAGTGGACGCCGTTCTCCATGAGGTCGGTCATGCGCTCGGTGGTCTCGCCGAAGCTGAGGGGCGCGACCTCGGTCTTCGAGGCGAAGCCGAGGTAGCCGGCGTCGATGTACGTCACCGGCTGGACGACCTTGCCGTCCGCGTCCTTCTTCGGGACCTTGTTGGAGACCAGCGTCGGGTGCAGGTCGATGCGCTGCCCGGCCCGCTCGACGGTGACCGTGGCGGGGCCGATGGTGTCGCGGATGCGGTCGGAGAGGGTGTCCCAGTCGGACACCGGCGCGCCGTTGAAGGCGACGATCCTGTCGCCGTCCTTCAGGCCGGCCTTGAACGCCGGGGAGACGGGGTCGCCCGCCTTGCACGCGTCGCGCTTCTCGCTCTGCTCGATGACGCACTTCTGGACGCCGGCGACCTGGGTCGTCTGGCCCTCGATGCCGAGCGTCATCATCGAGCCGAAGAACAGCACGGCCGCCAGGACCAGGTTCATGAACGGCCCGGCGAACATCACGATGACGCGCTTCCACGGCTTGCGCGTGTAGAACAGCCGCGTCTCGTCGCCGGGCAGGAGCTCCTCGTACGAGGCCTCCCGGGCGTCCTCGATCATCGAGCGCCAGGGCGAGGTGGAGCGGGCCTCGATCTTGCCGTCCTCGCCCGGCGGGAACATGCCGATCATGCGGATGTAGCCGCCGGCGGGGATGGCCTTGATGCCGTACTCGGTATCGCCGCGCTTCCTCGACCAGATGGTGGGGCCGAAGCCGACCATGTACTGCGGGACGCGGATGCCGAAGAGCTTGGCCGTGGAGAGGTGGCCGAGCTCGTGCCACGCGATGGAGACGAGGAGGCCCAGGGCGAACAGCACGATGCCCAGGGCGTACAGGAGCATTTCGGTCATGCGCGGGCCTCCGCTGTTGCCTTCGCTGCGAGCTCTCGGGCCCGGGCCCGTGCCCAGGTCTCCGCTTCGAGGACGTCCGACACCGTGAGCGAGGTTCCCCTGGCGGGGTTCCCGTGCTCGGTGACGACCGCAGTGACCGTATCCATGATTCCGTTGAACGGCAGGCGTCCGGCGAGAAACGCCTCGACGCACTCCTCGTTCGCGGCGTTGAAGACGGCGGGGGCGGTGCCGCCCAGCTCGCCCACGTGCCTGGCCAGGCCGACGGACGGGAAGGCCTCGGTGTCGAGCGGGAAGAACTCCCAGGTGGAGGCCTTGGTCCAGTCGAAGGCGGGGGCCGCGTCCGGGACGCGCTCGGGCCAGCCGATGCCGATGGCGATCGGGCCGCGCATGTCCGGCGGGGTGGCCTGGGCGAGCGTGGAGCCGTCCGTGAACTCGACCATCGAGTGGACGTACGACTGCGGGTGGACGACGACCTCGATGCGGTCGAACGGGATGTCGTAGAGCAGATGGGCCTCGATGACCTCCAGGCCCTTGTTCACCAGGGTCGCGCTGTTGATCGTGATGACCGGGCCCATGGCCCAGGTCGGGTGCGCGAGGGCGTCCTCGCGGGTGACGTGGGCCAGCTGCTCGCGCGTACGGCCGCGGAAGGGGCCGCCGGAGGCCGTCACGACCAGCTTGCGGACGTCGGCGCGGGTGCCGGCGGCGAGCGCCTGGAACAGGGCCGCGTGCTCGGAGTCGACCGGGATGATCTGGCCCGGCTTCGCGAGCGCCTTCACCAGCGGGCCGCCGACGATCAGCGACTCCTTGTTGGCGAGGGCGAGGGTGCGGCCGGCTTCGAGGGCGGCGAGGGTGGGCGCGAGGCCGATGGAGCCGGTGATGCCGTTGAGGACGGTGTGGCACGGGGAGGCGGCGACCTGAGTGGCCGCGTCCGGGCCCGCGAGGATCTCGGGCAGGGGCTCGGAGCCGTACAGCGCCTTCAGGGCCGTACGCAGTTCCTCGACCGCGTCCTCGCGGGCGACCGCGACCGTCCGGACATGCAGCCGGTGCGCCTGCTCGGCGAGCAGCCCGATCCGGCTGCCGGAGGCGGCGAGGGCGGTGACCCGGAACCGGACGGGGTTGCGCAGGACCAGGTCGATGGCCTGCGTGCCGATGGACCCGGTCGAACCGAGGACGACGATGTCCCGGCGTCCTTCGGAGACATCGAAGGCGATGTGCGGGTCGGCGAGAGGAGAGGGGCGGTCGCTCATGCCCCCCATTCTTGCCGCAAAGACCGTGCGGTCTTCACGGGGTGCGGGTGAACGTGTCGAACACGCGGTGGAAGTCGGGGAACGTCTTCTTCACGCAGCCGGGGTCGTCGAAGCTGATCCCGGGGGTGCGCAGGCCCGTGACCGCGAAGGACATGACGATCCGGTGGTCGCCGTGCGTGGCGATCTCGACGGGTCCTGCCGGGGTGCCGGGGTGGATCTCGATCCAGTCGGGACCGGTGTGCACGGCGATCCCGAGGCGGCGCAGGTTCTCGGCGCAGGCGTCGAGCCGGTCGCACTCCTTCACGCGGGTGTTCGCGACGTCCTCGATGCGGACCGGGCCGTCGGCGAAGGGCGCGATCGCGGCGAGGGTCGGCATGGTGTCGGAGATGTCCCGCATGTTGACGGTGAGGCCGCGGAGGGTGCCGGTGGAGCGGACGGTGGTGGCGGTATCGCCGATCTCGACGTCGGCGCCCATGCGGCGCAGTACGTCGACGAAGGCCAGATCGCCCTGGAGGGCGCCGGTCCCGAGGCCGGGGACCGTGACGGAACGGCCGGGCTGGAGTGCGGCTGCCGCGAAGAAGTAGCTGGCGGTGGAGGCGTCGGGCTCGATGCCGTACGTCCGCGCGGTGTAGCCGGTGGGGGCGACCCGGTAGGTCCGCCCCTCCTGGCGTACGTCGGCCCCGAAGGCCCGCATCATCGCGAGCGTGATCTCGACGTACGGCTCCGAGACCAGGTCCGTGACGGTGATGTCGAGGCCCTCGGCGGTGAGCGGGCCGAGCATGAGCAGCGCGGTGAGGTACTGGGAGGACTGCCCGGCGTCGAGCGTGAGCGCCCCGCCCTTCACTCCGGCGGCGTGGACGTCGAGCGGGTGGTGCCCGTCCTTCCCCCCATGGCGGAGGTCGACGCCGAGCGCGCGCAGGGCGGTGCTCAGCGGGCCGAGGGGCCGGCGGCGCATCTGCGCGGAGGCGTCGAAGCGGTACGTCCCGTGGCCGGCGGCGGCGAGGGTCGGCAGGAAGCGGGCGGTGGTGGCCCCGTCCCGGCAGTACACGTCGGCCTCGGTGACGCCGGGCCCGGCGGGCCGCCCCTCGATGTGCCAGGCGTCGGCCTCCCGGCGCACGCCGTAGCCGAGCGAGCCGAGCCCCTCGGCGAACCCCTCCGTGTCGTCCGAGACGAGCGGACGCAGCAGGGTGGTGGTGCCCTCCGCGGCGGCGGCGAGGAACAGCGCGCGGGCGGTGACGGACTTGGAGCCGGGGATGTCGATGACGGTCACGGGGGCATCCTGCCGTGCGACGGGGACGCGCCGGGGCCCGGTCCGCCAGGTGGACCAACCGGGCCCCGGCCACCCCTCAGGGGAGCTTTCGGTGGGCGTTCGGGCGGGTCGACGGGCCCGGTGTCGCGTCCGCGATCCAGGGGCCCTCGTCGCTCGGGTCCACGATCCCCGCCTCCAGCCAGACGTAACGCCCCGCCAGGACCCGGTCGACGATCCGCCGGTCGAGGTCGTCCGTGTTGGACCAGAGGCCGCGGAAGAGGTCCTCTACGCGCAGGCGTGCCTGGCGGCAGAAGGCGTCCGCGAGTTCCCGCGCCTCACCGCCGTGCTCCGTCGTCGTGCGCAGCAGCTCCGCGCGGACGCACGCCGCGCTCATCGCGAAGAGTTCCGCCCCGATGTCCACGATCCGCCCGAGGAAGGCCTGCTTGAGCTCCATGCGCCCCTGCCAGCGGGACATCGCGTAGAAGGTGGACCGGGCGAGCTTGCGGGAGGTCCGCTCGACGTACCGGAGGTGGACGGCCAGGGCGCCGAACTCGCCGTACGCACCGGGCAGCTGTCCGGGGCCCGTGACGAGTCCCGGCAGCCAGCGGGCGTAGAAGCCGCCCGCCCGGGCGCCGGCCCGCGCCTTCTCGCCGAGGGACTTGTCGGGGTCGATGAGGTCGCCTGCGACGGAGAGGTGGGCGTCGACGGCCTCGCGGGCGATCAGCAGGTGCATGATCTCGGTGGAGCCCTCGAAGATCCGGTTGATGCGGAGGTCGCGGAGCAACTGCTCCGCGGGGACGGCCCGTTCGCCGCGGGCGGCGAGCGAGTCGGCGGTCTCGTAGCCGCGGCCGCCCCGGATCTGGACGAGTTCGTCGGCGATCAGCCAGGCCTTCTCGGAGCCGTACAGCTTGGCGAGGGCGGCCTCGATGCGGATGTCGTTGCGGTCCTCGTCGGCGAGCTGGGAGGCGAGGTCGACGACGGCCTCCAGGGCGAAGGCGGTGGCCGCGATGAAGGAGATCTTGGTGCCGACGGCCTCGTGGCGGGCGATCGGCCTGCCCCACTGCTCGCGCTCCGCCGACCATTCGCGGGCGATCTTCAGGCACCATTTGGCGGCGCCCGCGCAGGCGGCGGGGAGGGAGAGCCGCCCGGTGTTGAGGGTGGTGAGGGCGATCTTGAGGCCGGCGCCCTCGGGGCCGATGCGGTGTGCGGCGGGGACCCGGACCTGGTGGAGGCGGGTGACGCCGTTCTCCAGGCCGCGCAGGCCCATGAAGGCGTTGCGGTGCTCGACGGTGATGCCGGGCGCGTCGCCCTCGACGACGAAGGCGGTGATGCCGCCGGGGTGGCCCTCGGAGGCGGGGACGCGGGCCATGACGACGAGCAGGTCGGCGACGACGCCGTTGGTGGTCCAGAGCTTCACGCCGTCGAGGACGTACCCGTCCCCGTCCGGTACGGCGGTGGTGGCCAGGCGCGCCGGGTCCGAGCCGACGTCCGGCTCGGTGAGCAGGAAGGCGGAGAGGTCGGTGCGGGTGAGCCGGGGCAGGAAGGCGTCCTTCTGCTCCTGGGTGCCGAAGAGTTTCAGCGGCTGCGGTACGCCGATCGACTGATGCGCGGAGAGCAGCGCGCCGACGGCGGGGCTGGCGGAGCCGACGAGGGCGAGGGCCCGGTTGTAGTACAGCTGGGTGAGGCCGAGCCCGCCGTACTTCGGGTCGATCTTCATCCCGAGGGCGCCGATCTCCTTGAGTCCGGTGATCGTCTCGTCGGGGATGCGGGCCTCGCGTTCGATGCGGGCGCCGTCGATCCGGGTCGCGCAGAAGTCGCGGAGGACGGCGAGGAAGGCCTCGCCGCGCCGGACGTCCTCGGCGGCGGGGAGCGGGTGCGGGTGGACGAGGTCGAGGCGGAAGCGGCCGAGGAACAGCTCCTTGGCGAAGCTCGGTTTGCGCCAGTCCCGCTCGCGCGCGGCCTCGGCGACCTGCCGGGCCTCGCGCTCGGTGACCTTGGGCCGCTGGGCGGGTGCGGACATGGACACCTCCTTGGGCTTCCTGTCCGTCGTACCCGATATCGGCGGGTCCGGAAAGAGGAGGGGAATCCTCCGGGTACGTCCTTCTGGTGAGACGGACCGACGGCGCCGGACGGGCCGCGCGTAGGGTCCGCGGCATGTCTCAGCAGCCGATCAAGCTCATCGTCCTCGTCAGCACCCTGCCCGGCCGGGGCGACGAACAGGTCGCCGCCTTCCGGGCGCTCGCGCCTCTCGTACGGGCGGAGGAGGGCTGCCTGCAGTACGACCTGCACCGGGTCGCCGACGATCCCGACCGCTTCGCCCTGATCGAGCGCTGGGGCTCGGCCGAGGCCCTCGCCGCGCACGACGTCGCCCCGCACATGGCCGCGGCGGGCACCGCGAACAAGGCCTTCCGCGCGGGCCCGGCCGAGGTCGTGCGCCTCGTCGACACCCCCGTCTCATGAGGAAAGGCGGTCCGAGCCCCCGCACAGTGGGCTCGGACCGCCTGGTCTCGTGAGGCGTGCGCCTTGGAGGGCGGGGCCTCGTGAGGCGTGCCCCTTAGAGGGCGAGGCCTCGTGAGGCGTGCCCCTTAGAGGGCGAGGCCCGTCAGGACGAGCACGCGCTCGTAGGTGTAGTCGTCCATCGCGTACTTGACGCCCTCGCGGCCGACGCCGGAGCGCTTGGCACCGCCGTACGGCATCTGGTCGGCGCGGTAGGACGGGACGTCGCCGACGATCACGCCGCCGACCTCGAGCGCGCGGTGGGCGCGGAACGCGGTCTGCAGGTCGTGGGTGAAGACACCGGCCTGGAGGCCGAAGTCCGAGTCGTTGACCGCGGCGAAGGCCTCGGCCTCGCCGTCGACCTTGGCGATGGTCAGGACCGGGCCGAAGACCTCGGCGCGGGCCAGGGTGACGTCGGCCGGGAGGTCGGTGAGGACGGTCGGGGCGTAGGCCGCGCCCTCGCGCTTGCCGCCGGCCAGGAGCTTCGCACCGGCCGCGACGGCCTCGTCGACCCAGGACTCGACGCGCTTGGCGGCGTTCTCGTCGACGAGCGGGCCGACGTCGGTGGCGCCGTCCGCCGGGTCACCGGTGACCTGCGCCTCGACGGCGGCGACGATCTTCGGCACCAGGCGGTCGTAGACCGAGGCGTCGGCGATCACGCGCTGCACGGAGATGCAGGACTGGCCGCCCTGGTAGTTGGAGAAGGTCGCGATGCGGGTCGCGGCCCAGTCCAGGTCGGCCTCGGTGGACCAGTCCGGGAGGACGACGGCCGCGGCGTTGCCGCCGAGCTCCAGGGTGACGTGCTTGTGCGGCACGGACTCCTTGATGGCGTAGCCGACCTTGTCGGAGCCGGTGAAGGAGATGACCGGGAGGCGCTCGTCCTGGACGAGGGCGGGCATGCGGTCGTTGGGGACCGGCAGGACCGACCAGGAGCCGGCCGGGAGGTCGGTCTCAGCCAGGATCTCGCCCAGGATCATGGAGGAGATCGGGGTGGCCGGGGCCGGCTTGAGGATGATCGGGGCGCCGACGGCGATGGCCGGGGCGACCTTGTGGGCGCCGAGGTTCAGCGGGAAGTTGAACGGCGCGATGCCGAGGACGACGCCCTTGGGGATGCGGCGGACGAGCGCCAGGCGGCCCACGCCGCCGGCCTCGGTGTCCAGGCGCTGGGCCTCGCCGGCGTTCCAGCGGCGGGTCTCCTCGGCGGCGAAACGGAAGACGGAGACGGCACGGCCGACCTCGCCGCGGGCCCACTTGATGGGCTTGCCGTTCTCGGCGGAGATCACCTGGGCGATCTCCTCGGTGCGCTCGGCGAGCCGCTTCGACACGTGGTCGAGGGCGGCGGCGCGGACGTGCGCCGGGGTCGCGGCGAACTCGTCGACGACGGCGTGCGCGGCGGCGACGGCCTCCTCGACCTGGGCCTCGGTGGGCACGCTGACCTTGCCGACCAGACGTCCGTCGTACGAGTTCGTGACGTCGAAGGTGGTGTCGCCGGTGGCCTCGCGGCTGGCGAGCCAGAAGGCGTGGGTGGTCGTCATTGCGTCCCGGCCCTTTCCGTTTCGGGGAGCGAGCGTTTGCTCTCGTGACACGTTAGGGCCGAGCGGGCGAACGTGGGTTTGTCCGGTGTGGAGTGGTGGTGGTACCGGCGCTGTCCGCTTTGGCCGAAGCGGACAGAACGAAGCGGGCAGAAGCCGGTGGCACCGGCGCGCGGGCGCCGGCGGCGCAGATGTCGGTCCGGCGGGGCGGCACGTACTCCCAGCGCTTGGCGCCGGTGCGGACGTCAAGCGGCTTCAGGCCAGGGGACGGATGATCATCCGCGCCGCTCGGTCGAGACGATCAGGCAGACACCGCCGACGACGATCGCGCCGCCGAGGAGGATCGGCCAGGTCAGGGCCTCGTTCAGGACGAGGGCGCCGAGCAGGACGGCGACGACCGGGTTCACGTAGGCGTAGGTGGCGGCGAGGGAGACCGGGGCGGTCTGGAGGAGCCAGGCGTACGCGGTGAAGGCGACGAGCGAGCCGAAGACGACGAGGTACGCGAGGGCGGCCCAGGAGCGGCCGGAGACGGCGCCCAGGTCCAGGCCGTGCTGTTCGCCGCGCACGAGGCCGAGGGTGAGCGCGGCGAGGCCGCCGGCCAGCATCTCGTACGCGCTCGCCGTGAAGGGGTTGGCGGGCAGCGGCAGCCGGGCGGAGGAGACGGAGCCGACGGACCACAGCAGGGCGGCGACGAGGACGAGGACCACGCCGCCGATCTTCACCGCGCCGCTCAGGCCCGGGACGGTGAGGACGCCGAGGCCGGCGAAGCCGAGCAGGACGCCGCCGAGGGCGCCGAGACCGGGGCGGTCGCCGGAGAGCGCGCGGAGCAGGACGACCCAGACGGGGACGGCGGCGACGAGGAGCGCGGCGAGGCCGGAGGGTATGGAGGTCTCGGCGAGGACGACGAGGCCGTTGCCGCCGAGGATGAGCAGCAGGCCGACGAGGACGGCGGAGCCGAGCTCCCGGCGCGTGACCTTGAGGGCGGCGGGGCCCTGCCGCCAGGCGACGATCGCGGCGAGGAGCAGGCCGGCGGTGATGAACCGGGCGCCGCCGGAGAGGAACGGCGGGAGGGTCTCGACGACGATCCGGATCCCGAGGTACGTGGACCCCCAGACGACGTACACGATGCCGAGCGCGGCCCAGACGGCGCCGGTGATCCGGCGGGCGGGAGCGGCGGGGGCTCCGCCGGTACGGGGTGCGGGGGCGGCCGGGTGCGTCTCGGGGGCCGGGTCGACGGCGGGGCTTGTCATGAGCAGGAGAGTAAGGAGTGATAGCCCCTAAGACCAAGAAAACTGCCCGGATTCGGGCAGGAGTAGCGGAATTTGGGCGACGAAGAGCCTCCCGGGACCCATGCGGAGGGGTGGGAGGATGTCCGGGACCGCACGACCACAGGGGGAAGACATGATCCTTTACGTACTGATCGGCGTCCTGGTCCTGGCCGTCGCCGGCTGCGCCTCGGTGGTGTGGGCGGCACGCGGCGGACCCCGCTGGGTCCGCGCGGCGGCGACCCTGACGCTGCTGGGCGGAGAGGTGGTCCGCGACGCACAACGCAGGAGCGTGAGGCGGGGCGGCGAGGGCGACGACGGGGGCGTGGGGGGCGGGGCGGACGCGTAGGGCCCCGGGGAGTCCGGGGGCTCCGGGGGGTCGCGGTGACTCCCCGGGTGGGCCCGGGTGGGCCCGGGTAGGCCCGGGGAACCCGGGTAGGCCCGGGGAGCCTTGGAGAGCACGGGTGAGATCTGAAGGCTCCCCGCTACTCCCCGCTCTCCCCCGTCGCCTTCAGGGCCAGCCACAGCTCCATCCGTACGTCCGGATCGTCCAGCGAGCGGCCGAGGATCTCCTCCACCCGGCGCATCCGGTAGCGCAGCGTGTGCCGGTGGACGCCCAGGTCCGCCGCGGCCGCGTCCCACTGCCCGTGCCGGGAGAGCCAGGCGCGCAGCGAGGCCACCAGGTCGCCGCGACCGGTCGCGTCGTGCTCCCGCAGCGCGCGGAGCATCCCGTCGGCGAAGGCGCGGACGGCGTCGTCGGCGAGGAGCGGAAGCACCGAGCCGGCCGCCAGGTCCTCGTGCTCGACGAGCGCCCTGCCCCGCCGCCGGGCGACCGAGAGGGCCTGCTCGGCCTGCTTGTACGCGGCTGCGGCGGCGCTCGGGCCCGCCAGGGCCGACAGGCCGACGACGACACCGGCGTCCTCCGCCTCCCGCTCCGCGTAGCCCTCGCAGGCGGCGACGACCGCGCCTCCGTCCGCGGCGAGGACGACGAGCCGCCGCTCGCTCTCGGCGACCGTGAGCACCGACTCGCCCGCGCGGGCGGCGGCGGCCTCCAGGGCCTCGGCGAGCGCCGGCAGCGGCGGCTCCCCGGTCGGCTGCCCCCCGGCGGGCTCGGCGACGAGCAGCCGGTACGGGGCGTCGAGCAGTCCTCCGTACAGGTCGCCGGCCACCGCGCGGGCGGGCTCGGGCCGGCCCTCCAGCATCAGGCGCAGGACCGCCGCGCCGAGCCGCTGCTCGGCCGCCTGGAGCGAGCGGGAACGTTCCGTCGTGAGGGTGAGCAGGGCGATCGCCGAGTGCACCGCGTAGCGCTCGGCCGTGCCGAGGGGCGCGCCCGTACCGACGGCGAGGGCACCGCGGACCCGGCGTCCGGTGCCGAGCGACTGGAGCTCGACGCGGTCGTCCGTACCGCCGACGACCGCGCTGGCGGGCGCGGGCCGCTCGCGCAGCCGCTCCACGTCGGGGGTGAGCCGGGCGGCCCGGCGCGCCGCCCAGTCGGGCGAGACGGCGACGACGGTGCCGGAGGCGTCGTACAGGGCGGCCCAGCCGTCGACGTGCGCGGCGAGCCGGGCGACGACGGCCTCGGGACCCTCCGCGAGCGCGGCGCGGGTCAGCTCGCGCTGGGCCTCGAAACCGGCCGTGACGGCGCGGTACTGGTCGGCGGAGATGGCCGCGGACACGGCCTTGCTGATGGCGAGGAACGGCGTCCGGCGCGGCACTTCGAGCAACGGCAGATGCTCCTCGCGGGCCGCGTCGAGCAGGGCCGGCGGGATCTCCTCGTAGTTGACGCCGACGGCGAAACCGAGCCCGACCACCCCGGCGCCGAGCAGCCGCCGCACGTAGCGGCGCATCGCGTCCAGGTCCTCCGCGTCGAGCGTGAGCGCGGTGGTGAGGAGGAGCTCACCGCCCTCCATGTACGGGACGGGGTCGGCGAGCTCGCTGACATGAGCCCAGCGGACGGGGGTGTCGAGGCGGTCCTCACCGGCACGGACGATGAGCTTGAGGGCGGAGTGCTGGACGAGCGAGGCGAGGGTGGGCGGCATTGGGGACCGTCGGACCTTTGAGCGAGGACCGTGCGCGGGGGGAGCCGAGCACGGAGGCGGGGAGGCGCCGCTCAACTGAGCGGCGCCCCCGATTGTGCCAGCACGCCCGACGGGCCGCGCGGGCGCCGCGAGGGGTGAGACGGTCGGCGACGCGGGGGGTGAGCCGGGTCAGGCTTGCAGGTCGGCGCGAGAGGCGAGCCGGGTCAGGCTCGCAGGTCGACACGAGAGGCGAGCCGACTCCGCCCCGCGGGTCGACGCGAGAGGCGAACAGACTCAGCCCCGCAGGTCCACCAGCATGGGCGGTACCTGCTCGCCGCGCACATGGCGCAGGGAGAGGACGGCATGGCCGGGAGGCACGGTGTGCGCGAGGTCCGAGGCGGACCAGCGCTCCCGCTCCACCTCCCGCACGGTGACGGCCTCGGTGGTCACGGCCTTGCCGGTCACCAGCTTGCGCAGGGCGTGGATGGCGCGGGTCATGGGCTGGTCGGCGAAGACGGTGTGGTGGGCCACCTCGGTGGTCTGGACCCGCTCGGTGCCCCACGCCCCGGCGAAGGCGCCGCCGTCCCAGGTGGGAAGACCCGCGAAGGCCATCCGGCAGCCGACGACCGCGAGGAACGGCCCGTGCAGCGCCTCGGGCACCTCCGCGAGGGTGCGGAGGGCGAGCACGACACCCGCGTTCTGCGTGCGCAGCCGCTGGAGGGCCCGAAGAGCGCCGGGCGTGATCGCTCCCGCCGCATCGTCGAACACCAGACAGGCGAAGGGCCCCCGTCCGGCACCGTCCCGGGTGACGTGCTGGAACTGGGCGAGCAGCAGCCGGTTGAGCAGGCGCGCGGCCTCCTCGTGGCCACCGTCCGGCAGGCTGATCCGTACCCGGATCGGATGTTGGCCGACGGCCCGCAGGGAGAAGGCCCGCTCGTCCGGGCCCCCGCCGAAGAACTCGGCGAAGGCAGGCCGGTCGAGGGCCGCGAGCCGGTCGGCGAGCACGGGGCCCAGGTCGGTCGCGGTGCCGACCTGGGAGAGCCGGGACTCCAGTTCCCGGCGCATCGCCTGTGCTCCGTCGGCCGGCAGCAGGTCGAGCAGCGCCCGCAGGGTCTCGGGGCGGGCTTCGAGCAGCTCCCGCAGGACCGGGACGGTGGGGAAGCGCCCGTACGCGGTCCGGTAGGGGCCGATGAGCTGGGCGAGCACGGTGGCGGCGCGTCGTGTCTCCATGCCCTCCACGTCGCCGACCAGTCCCTCGGCCAGACAGACGGCGGCCTCGTCCGGGTCCGTGGCCCCGGCGTACAGGTCCAGGTCGTACCGGGAGGCGGGGTCACCGAGGCGGATCACGACGTCGTACGCCTCGTCCGGGCCGAGCGGCGTTCCCGCCCCTCCGACGGCGACGACGGCGCAGGCGCCGGTGAGGGCCTGGAGGGAGAGCGACTCGACGACGGGCGCGACGAGGGAGCGGGTCTTGCCCGCCCCGGAAGGGCCCACCGCCAGGAGGGAGGTGCCGAGCAGCGCGGGGTCGAGCGCGAGACCCGCGCCGTCATAGGCGCGGGAGCCTCGGTCGCCGGCGACCCACCTGCCCACGCGGACCTGGCTCAGGAGCAGGTCGTGGACGGCCGAACGGTTCGGCAGGTCGCGGTCACCCGACGGGTGCGCACCGGCGGCGGCGCCCTGGCGGACGAGGGCATCGACGAAGGCGGCCCGTCGTACGGCGTCCCGGTCGCTTTCCTTCCAGGTACGGCGCACCCGCGCGCAGTCGACGTCGTTCATCCGCCCGGCAGCGAGATCACCGGTGAGCATGTCCGCGGCTCGATGCCCGCCCGCTTCCCGCAGCTCGGGCCATTGCGAGCGGGGGGTCTCAGGGCCGACCGGGGCGGCGGGGGCCGGGGCGGCTGCGGTGGACTGGGAACGCCACTGCCGGAAGAAGCTCGCCCACTCGCCGGCCTGAGCGCACGGCCAGACGACTGCCGTCGCGCACAACACGTACACGGTGTAGACGACGACCGGCGACGCGGCGATGTCCCAGCCGCCGGTCATCAGAGCGATGACGTACAGGATCGGGTTGACGACGGGCACTGCCGCCCAGCCGAGGTGCAGGGGCTCGGGCAGAACGGCCCCCAGACCGATGAGGGCCCCCGCCCCCGTGAGCGCGGCGCGCACCGGCGGACGGCTCTTGTCCAGGTAGTGGCGGATGATCTTGCCCCAGGAGCCGAGCTTGACGGCCACCATCACGAGGCCGAAGAAGAGGACGGCGTTGAAGATCGTGTGCACCGCGACGCCCTGCCACACCCTCGGCGTGTTCAGGCCCGTCCACCACTCCGGCGGGGTGAGGCCCCGCATCAAGGTCACCGAATAGGGGAACTGGCCGTTCTTCCAGAGCGGCCAGACGACGATGGCGACGATCACGGGAATCAGCATCCCGAAAAGGGTGATGGGCGCGAGGCGCGTGGCCTCCTCAGGCGGCGGAACGTACCGAAACCGCCAGACGCCGAGCCCCGCCTTCGGGCGCGGAGCGTCCAGCCACGAGGCGACGGACGATGCCGACGCCCTGGGCTGCCCCGGAGCCTGGGACGGCATGGGCGGGACGCTCGGCGACGTGGATCCGGTCCCCGCTTTCCGGGCGAGGCCCGGCGGCACGTCCGGATACGCGGGGGCGGCGGGACGTACGTGAGGGGCGGGAGGGACCTGGGGGGCGGGTACCCCGACCGGCGCCGCCGGATGCGGCACCGCCCCCCCCTTCGTGTCGCGTGACTCGTACGTGCCGTCGGTCTCCATGAACCCCTGCCCCCTGACCAGCCAGGTCGCCGCCTCTGTGCCACGCCAAATCTAGTGGGCCCGGCGGCCCCGGGAGGGGATTCGACCACCCGTACGGCCGAGGGCGGGCCCGACGCGTCGTGACCCGGCCAGGGCACGGCAGGGATCCGGCCACGGCCCGGCGGAGGCGTGCCCGCCCGCGGAAGCGGAGCCGCCATGTCCATCCCGGACAACGACACACCCGCCACCACTCCCGAACGGCGCATGCCGGAGGCCCTCCGCCGCGCCTAGCCTGCGGAGGAAACCCGCAAGTGCGTCCAGAACCACCCCCAGGAGCCCCGCATGAACGCTGTCCCGCAGGAGCGGCGCGTCGTCACCGCCATCCCCGGTCCGAAGTCGCAGGAGCTTCAGGCCCGCCGTCTCGGCACGGTCGCCGGTGGCGTCGGCTCGACGCTGCCCGTCTTCACCAAGCGGGCCGGCGACGGCATCATCGAGGACGTCGACGGCAACCTGCTGATCGACTTCGGTTCCGGCATCGCCGTGACCTCGGTCGGCGCCTCCGCCGAGGCCGTCGTGCGCCGCGCGTCCGCGCAGCTCCAGGACTTCACCCACACCTGTTTCATGGTGACGCCGTACGAGGGTTACGTGGAGGTCTGCGAGGCGCTGGCCGAGCTGACCCCGGGCGACCACGCCAAGAAGTCCGCGCTGTTCAACTCGGGCGCCGAGGCCGTCGAGAACGCGGTGAAGATCGCCCGCTCGTACACCAAGCGCCAGGCCGTCGTCGTGTTCGACCACGGCTACCACGGCCGTACGAACCTCACCATGGGCATGACGGCGAAGAACATGCCGTACAAGCAGGGCTTCGGTCCGTTCGCGCCCGAGGTCTACCGTGTGCCGGTCGCCTACGGCTACCGCTGGCCCACCGGTGCCGAGAACTGCGGCCCCGAGGCCGCCGCCCAGGCGATCGACAACATCACCAAGCAGATCGGCGCCGAGAACGTCGCCGCGATCGTCATCGAGCCGGTCCTCGGCGAGGGCGGCTTCATCGAGCCGGCCAAGGGCTTCCTGCCGGCGATCGTG
The DNA here is from genome assembly GCF_055602235.1 of Streptomyces sp. NPDC037410. Taxonomy (NCBI): domain Bacteria; kingdom Bacillati; phylum Actinomycetota; class Actinomycetes; order Kitasatosporales; family Streptomycetaceae; genus Streptomyces; species Streptomyces sp. NPDC037410. The sequence goes on from NZ_JBVJWR010000001.1 coordinate 476,229, forward strand.
AAGTTCGCCAACGACAACGGCATCGTCTTCGTCGCGGACGAGATCCAGGCCGGCTTCTGCCGTACCGGCCAGTGGTTCGCCTGCGAGGACGAGGGCATCGTCCCGGACCTCATCACCACCGCCAAGGGCATCGCGGGCGGTCTGCCGCTCGCCGCCGTCACCGGCCGCGCCGAGATCATGGACTCCGTCCACGGCGGCGGTCTGGGCGGCACCTACGGCGGCAACCCGGTGGCCTGCGCCGGTGCGCTCGGCGCCATCGAGACGATGAAGGAGCTCGACCTCAACGGCAAGGCCAGGCGCATCGAGGAGGTCATGAAGGCCCGCCTCACCGCGATGCAGGAGAAGTTCCCGGTCATCGGTGACATCCGTGGCCGCGGCGCCATGATCGCCATCGAGCTGGTGAAGGACCCGGCGACGAAGGAGCCGCACGCCGAGGCCGCCGCCGCGCTCGCCAAGTACTGCCACAACGAGGGCGTCCTGGTCCTCACCTGTGGCACCTACGGCAACGTGCTGCGCTTCCTGCCGCCGCTGGTCATCGGCGAGGACCTGCTCAACGACGGTCTGGACGTCATCGAGGCCGCGCTCGCGACCGTCTGAGGACCGATCAGGCACACGGTGTGAAGACTCTGTGGGGGGCCGATGGCGGGACGCGTTTCCCGCTGTCGGCCCCCTGCCGCGTGACGTACGGTTTCCACAGATGAGAGAAACACCCCGGACGGCGCCTCCCCAGCACCGTCCGCACCGTGCCTTCGAGCACACCGCCGGAGCCTCGTGCTCCGGGACTCCTCACCGATCGGATGGCCGCCCGCCCCACACCCCCCGGGGCGCGCGGCAGCCCGATCCCCTCGGCCGCCCTGGAACCACCCCCCCTGTTCCAGGGCGGCCGGCTCTCTTCTCGGCGCTCGTCGCCCTCGCCGTCGTGACCTGGCAGGTGCTCGTCCACGGCCCCTTGGCCAGGCTCGACGAGCGGGTGTCCCGGTCCCTGGTGGACACGGTCCCCCGGCCCCTGAGCGAACTCGCCTCCGACCTCGGCAACATGACGGTCGCCCTGCCGGTCCTCGGCTGCGCGATGGCGTACGCGGTGTGGCGCGGCCGGCGCGCCGCCGCCCTGTACGCGGGGCTCGCGATGGCCGCCGTACCTCTTCTGGTGATCTCCTTGAAGGAGTGGACCGCGCGGCCCGGCCCCCTGGAGCCCTGGGCCCACGGCTACTACCCGTCAGGTCATACGGCCACGGCGGCGGTCGCGTACTTCGGCGCCGCCTTCCTCGTCTCGAACCGCCTGATCCCCGTCGCCGCCGTGCTGACGGCGGTGACGGGGACCGGTCTTGTGCTGCGGGGCTTCCACTGGCCGCTGGACGTGTGCGCCAGTCTCTGCCTGTCGCTGCTCCTGCTGACCGTCAGCTCCAGTTGTACGCGTCGAAGTTACGGCTGAACTCCCACTGGTTGTACCGGTCCCAGTTGACCGACCAGGTCATCAGGCCGCGCAGGGCGGGCCAGGTGCCGTGGGTCTGGTAGGTGCCGCAGTTGCTCTTCTTCGTGAGGCAGTCGAGGGCCTTGTTCACCTCGGCCGGGGCCGTGTGGCCGTTGCCCGCCTGGGTGGAGGCGGGGAGGCCGACGGCGATCTGCTCGGGGCGCAGCGGCGGGAAGAAGCGGTCCGCGTTGCCGGCGACCGGGAAGCCGGTGAGGAGCATGTCGGTCATGGCGATGTGGAAGTCGGCGCCGCCCATCGAGTGGTACTGGTTGTCGAGGCCCATGATGGAGCCCGAGTTGTAGTCCTGGACGTGGAGCAGGGTCAGGTCGTCGCGCAGGGCGTGGATGACCGGCAGGTAGGCGCCGGCGCGCGGGTCCTGGCCGCCCCAGGGGCCGGAGCCGTAGTACTGGTAGCCGAGCTGGACGAAGAAGGTCTCCGGGGCCATCGTGAGGACGAAGCCGGAGCCGTACGTGGCCTTGAGGGTCCTGACCGCCTGGATCAGGTTGACGACGACCGGGCTGGTCGGGTTCCGGAAGTCGGTGTCGCCGGTCTGGAGCGAGAGGGAGTGGCCTTCGAAGTCGATGTCCAGGCCGTCGAGGCCGTATTCGTCGATGATCTTCGATACCGACGTGACGAAGGTGTCGCGGGCCGCCGTGGTGGCGAGCTGCACCTGGCCGTTCTGGCCGCCGATGGAGATGAGGACCTTCTTGCCGGCGGCCTGCTTGGCCTTGATCGCCGCCTTGAACTCGGCCGGGGATTCGGCGTTCGGGCACTCCGTGACCGGGCAGAGGGTGAAGCGGATGTCGCCGGAGGTCACCGAGGTCGGTTCGCCGAAGGCGAGGTCGATGACGTCCCAGGAGTCGGGGACGTCGGCCATACGGGTGTAGCCGGAGCCGTTGGCGAAACTGGCGTGGAGGTAGCCGACGAGGGCGTGCGCGGGCAGGCCGCCGCCCCCGCCCCCGCCGCCGGAGGTCGTCGTCGCGGTCGCGGAGGCCGACTTCGGGGACTCGCCGGCGCTGTTCACGGCGGTGACCTGGAAGGTGTACGGGGTGGAGGCCGTGAGGCCGGAGACGGTGGCCGTGGTGCCGGTGACCGTCTGGACCTTGGTGGACCCCTGGTAGACGTTGTACGAGGTGGCTGCCGGGACCGCGGTCCAGCTCAGCGGCACGGAGGTGGAGGTCGGGGAGCCGGTGGTGAGGCCGGTGGGGGCGGCCGGGAGCTGGACGGGGTCGCCGCCGGGGCCGTACAGGGAGAGGTCGTCGGCCTGGTAGGCGGGGGTGCCGTACCAGCCGTGGGTGTAGATCGTGACCGAGGTGGTCGAGGCGCCGGTGGTGAAGGTGGTGCTGAGCTTCTGCCAGTCGGGGGCGGAGGCCGTCCAGGTGGAGACGTCGGTGGTGCCGGTGCCGGAGGCGCCGAGGTAGACGTAGCTGCCGCGCACCCAGCCGCTGAGCGTGTAGCTGGAGTTGGGCTTCACGGTCACGGTCTGGGAGCACTTCGCGTTGTCGCTGCCGGCCGGGGTGGCCTGGAGCGCCTTCGTCCCGCCGTGCACGGGTGACGGGACGACGGCGCCGCTGCCCGCCGTACAGGTCCAGCCGTCGAGGCCTGCCTCGAAGCCGCCGTTGCGGGCGAGTTCGGTGTCGGCGGCCTGGGCCGCGGGGGTGAGTGCGAGGAGCCCGCCGGCGGCGAGGGAGCCCGCCAACAGCAGGGTGAGGGGTCTGGTGCGGTCCACAACTGCCTCCGTGCGTGGGGGAATCGAGGTGGAGCGCGCCACAGCATGGTCCAGACCAATCGAGTGGTCAAGACCTCTGTCCGGCCCGGAGCCCCTTCAGTGCGGACCCTCCCCCCTGGCCAGCCGACCCGCCGCCTCGTGCATCGCCAGTTCCAGGAGCGAGGCGTCGGTGAGGGTGCCCAGGCCGTCGGGCGCCACCAGCCAGCGCACCCGGCCGGTGACCCGCCCCGGGTACGGGGCGACGATCCAGGTGCCGGCGCCCGCGCCGCGCACACCGGTGCCGAGCCAGCGGGCGGCGGTTCCCGGGGGGACGAAGAAGCCCATCCGGGCCTCGCCGAAGTCGGCCAGGACGGGTCCCGGCCGGTCGACGAGCCGGGTCAGCACGTCGAGCGTGGGATAGCCGAGCTCGCCCGGCAGGATCAGCACGTCCCAGCGCCGGCCGGCGGGCAGCAGCGCGACCCCGTGCGGGTTGCGCTCCCACTCCCACCGGCAGGCGTCCGGATCCGGTGCGACCGAGACCAGCCACTCGACCGCGGCCTTGGCGCCAGAAGCCCCCGTACCAGTCATCGCGACGTTCTCCTTCCGTGTGGACCGGATGTCCACACGGAGAGAGCGGGTACGGGGGCTTCTCTTACGCGGCTTCGACCACGAACCGAGAGTGACCTGCGTCACATCGCGGGGTCAGCTGTCGAAGCCGAGGCCCAGCTTGTCCATCGTCTTCAACCACAGGTTCCGCCGGCCGCCGTTCTCGTCGGCGCGGGCGAGCGACCACTTGGTGATGCCGATGCCGGCCCAGGCGACGGGCTCGGGCGGGAAGGGCAGCGGCTTGGAGCGGACCATCTCCAGGTCGGTGCGCTCGGTCCGCTCCCCCGCGAGCAGGTCGAGCATGACGTCGCCGCCGAAGCGGGTCGCGCCGACGCCGAGGCCGGTGAACCCGGCCGCGTACGCCACCTTCCCTTGGTGCGCCGTGCCGAAGAAGGCCGAGAAGCGCGAGCAGGTGTCGATCGCGCCGCCCCAGGCGTGGCTGAAGCGGAGCCCCTCCAGCTGCGGGAAGCAGCGGAAGAAGTGCTCGGCCAGCTTGAGGTACGTCTCCGGGCGGTGGTCCATCTCCGACTGCACCTTGCCGCCGTAGCGGTAGATGGCGTCGTAGCCGCCCCACAGGATGCGGTGGTCGGCGGTGATCCGGAAGTAGTGGAACTGGTTCGCGGAGTCGCCGAGCCCCTGCCGGTTCTTCCAGCCGACGGAGGCGAGCTGCTCGGGGCTGAGCGGCTCGGTCATCAGGGCGTAGTCGTAGACCGGGACGGTGTACGCGCGGACGCGCCTGACCAGCGACGGGAAGACGTTGGTGCCGAGCGCGACGCGACGGGCGACGACCTTGCCGTACGGGGTGCGGACGCCCATGCCGGCGCCGACCGAGACCAGTTGCAGACCGGGGGTGTTCTCGTAGATCCGGACGCCCAGGTCGAGGCAGGCCTTCTTCAGGCCCCAGGCCAGCTTGGCCGGGTGGACCATGGCGACGCCGCGCTTGTCCCACATGCCGCCGAGGAAGGTCGGCGAGTCGACCTCGGCCCGCACGGCGGCCTGGTCCAGGAACTCCAGGCCGTCGGCGAGACCGATCCGGTTCGCCTCCTCGTACCACTCGTGGAGCTCCTCCACCTGGTACGGCTCGGTGGCGACGTCGATCTCGCCGGTGCGCTCGAACTCGCAGTCGAGCCCGTAGCGGGCCACGGTCTCCTCGATGGCGTCGAGGTTCCGCTCACCCATCCGCTCCAGCCGCGACAGCTCGCCCGGCCAGCGGGCGAGCCCGTTGCCGAAGCCGTGGGTGAGGGAGGCGGCGCAGAAGCCTCCGTTGCGGCCCGAGGCGGCCCAGCCCACCTCGCGGCCTTCGATCAGTACGACATCCCGGGAGGGGTCGCGCTCCTTGGCGAGGAGCGCGGTCCACAGTCCGCTGTATCCGCCGCCGACCACGAGGAGATCGGTCTTCTCGGTGCCGGCGAGGGCGGGCAGGGCTCCGGGCTTGCCGGGGTCTTCCAGCCAGAAGGGGACGGGCTGGGCGTCGGAGAGAGATTGTGCAGCGAGACGCATGGCGACTGGGGCCATGGTTTCCAACTCCTTCGGTGCCTGACCTCTGAACGGTCAGGCGGTTGCTGTCTTCTTGCGCCGGTTCGTGATGATCTGCCCGGCCATGACCATCAGTACCGCGATGACGAACATCGCCGTGCCGATGACGTTGATCTGAACGGGGGTGCCGCGCTGCGCCGAGCCCCAGACGAACATGGGGAAGGTGACGGTGGAGCCCGCGTTGAAGTTGGTGATGATGAAGTCGTCGAACGAGAGCGCGAAGGCGAGCAGCGCACCGGCCGCGATGCCGGGCGCGGCGATCGGCAGGGTCACGCGCAGGAAGGTCTGCGCGGGTCCCGCGTAGAGGTCGCGCGCGGCCTCCTCCAGGCGCGGGTCCATGGACATGACCCGGGCCTTGACCGCCGTCACGACGAACGACAGACAGAACATGATGTGGGCGATCAGGACCGTCCAGAAGCCCAGCTCGACGCCCATGTTGAGGAAGAGCGTGAGCAGGGAGGCGGCCATGACGACCTCGGGCATCGCCATCGGCAGGAAGATCAGCGAGTTGATCGCGCCGCGCGCCCGGAAGCGGTAGCGGACCAGCGCGAAGGCGATCATCGTGCCGAGGACGACCGCTCCGAACGTCGCCCAGGCGGCGAGCTGGAGCGAGAGCGAGAGCGACTCGCACATGTCGGCGACGCCGCAGGGGTCCTTCCAGGCGTCGAGCGAGAACTCCTGCCAGGAGTAGTTGAAGCGTCCCTTCGGCTTGTTGAAGGAGAACGCCATCACGACGATGTTGGGCAGGATCATGTACGCGAGCGTCAGCAGGCCCGCGATGACGACGAGGTTGCGTCGTACCCAGCGCATCAGACCAGGTCCTCCGTTCCGGCACGGCGGATGTACACGGTGACCATGCCGAGCACGATCGCCATGAGGATGAAGGAGAGCGCGGCGGCCGTCGGGTAGTCGAGCACCCGGAGGAACTGCGACTGGATGACGTTTCCGACCATCTTGGTGTCGGTGGAGCCGAGCAGTTCGGCGTTGACGTAGTCGCCGCTCGCCGGGATGAACGTGAGCAGGGTGCCGGAGACGACGCCGGGCATCGACAGCGGGAAGGTCACCTTGCGGAAGGTGGTCGCCGGGGAGGCGTACAGGTCCTGCGCGGCCTCGTGCAGCCGGCCGTCGATCCGCTCCAGGGACGTGTAGAGGGGCAGGATCATGAAGGGCAGGAAGTTGTACGTGAGACCGGTGACCACCGCCATCGGGGTGGCCAGGACGCGGTCGCCCTCGGTCCAGCCGAGCCAGCTGGTCACGTCCAGGAAGTGCAGGGCGTTCAGCGCCTGCACCACGACGCTGTCGTCGGCCAGGATCGTCTTCCACGCGAGCGTGCGGATGAGGAAGCTGGTGAAGAACGGCGCGATGACGAGGACGAGGAGCAGGTTCCGCCAGCGGCCGGCCTTGAAGGCGATCAGGTACGCCAGCGGGTAGCCGAGCAGCAGGCAGAGCAGGGTCGCGGTCCCGGCGTACAGCAGGGAGCGGACGAACTGCGGCCAGTACTCCTGGAAGGCGTCCCAGTAGGTCTGGAAGTGCCAGGTGACCTCGAAGCCCTTCTCCAGGGAGCCGGTCTGCACGGAGGTCGAGGCCTGGTAGACCATCGGCAGCGCGAAGAAGACGAGCAGCCAGATGATGCCGGGCAGCAGCAGCCAGTACGGGACGAGCCGCTTGCGGGTGGAGGGCTTGCGCAGAACCGGTTCCTCTATCGGGTCCGCCGCCTCTTTCGTGAGCGTGGACGTACTCATCCGGCGTCCTCCACCGTCTCCACGCCCGCGTCGATGTCCTGGGCCGCGTCGAGCCCGAAGGTGTGCGCCGGGTTCCAGTGCAGGACGACCTCGGCGCCGGGGACCAGACGCGTGTCCCGCTCGATGTTCTGCTCGTACACCTGGAGCTCCGCGCCCGCCGGCGAGTTCACCACGTACTGGGTGGAGACCCCGATGAAGGAGGAGTCGACGATCCGGCCGGTCACCCGGTTGCGGCCGTCGGCGATCGTGCCCGCGTCGTCGGCGTGCGCGAGCGAGATCTTCTCCGGGCGGACGCCCACGAGCACCTTGCCGCCCTGGCGGACGGCGGAGGTACAGCGGCCGCCGGGCACCTTGAGCTTGCCGCCGCCGGCCGTGACGAGCACGTCGGTGCCGGTCTCCAGGACCTCGGCCTCGATGAGGTTCGAGGTGCCGAGGAAGTTGGCGACGAAGGTGGTCTGCGGGTTCTCGTACAGGTCGGCGGGGTTGCCGAGCTGCTCGACCCGGCCGCCGTTCATCACCGCGACCTGGTCGGCCATCGTCATGGCCTCCTCCTGGTCGTGGGTGACGTGCACGAAGGTGATGCCGACCTCGGTCTGGATCCGCTTGAGCTCCAGCTGCATCTGGCGGCGCAGCTTGAGGTCGAGGGCGCCGAGCGGCTCGTCGAGGAGCAGCACCTGCGGGTGGTTGATGAGCGCGCGGGCCACGGCGACGCGCTGCTGCTGGCCGCCGGAGAGCTGGTGCGGCTTGTGGTGGGCCTTGTCGCCGAGCTGGACGAGCTCCAGCATGTCGTCGACCTGCTTCTTCACCGACTTGATGCCGCGGCGGCGCAGGCCGAAGGCGATGTTCTCCGTGATGTCCATGTGCGGGAAGAGCGCGTAGGACTGGAAGACGGTGTTGACCGGCCGCTTGTAGGGCGGGAGGTCGGTGACGTCCTTGTCGCCGAGGAAGACGGTGCCGGTGCTCGGGTCCTCCAGGCCGGCGATCATGCGCAGCGTGGTGGTCTTGCCGCAGCCGGAGGCGCCGAGCAGGGCGAAGAAGGAGCCCTGCGGGACGGTCAGGTCCAGCGGGTGGACGGCGGTGAACGAGCCGTACGACTTGCTGATCCCGGTGAGACGGACGTCGCCGCCGCCCGTGTTCTTTCCAGTGTGAGCAGTGTTGTCAGTCATGGGTTGTGGTCCCAGGGAGTGAGAGAGGTGGACGAGGCCGGACTCAGGCGCCGATGAGCTTGGCGAACTTCTCCTCGTACGCCGTCTCCTCCGCGCTGGTGAGCGAGCGGAAGGCGTGCGACTTCTTGGCCATGGCCTTGTCCGGGAGGATCAGCTTGTTGCCGGCGAGCTCGGGGTCGATCTTGGTGAGCTCGTCCTTCACCCCGTCGACGGGGCAGACGTAGTTGATGTACGCGGCGAGCTGGGCGGCGGCGGGAAGCTCGTAGTAGTAGTCGATGAGCTTCTCGGCGTTCGTCTTGTGCCGGGCCTGCGCGGGGACGAGCAGGTTGTCGCTGGAGGTGAGGTAACCGGCCGCCGGGATGGCGTACTTGATGTCCGGGTTGTCCGCCTGGAGTTGGATGATGTCGCCGGCCCAGGCGAGGCAGGCCGCGATGTCGCCCTTGTCCAGGTCGGAGGTGTAGTCGTTGCCGGTGAAGCGGCGGATCTGCTTCTTGTCGACGCCCTTCTGGAGGCGGCCGATCGCCGCGTCGTAGTCGGCGTCCGTGAACTTCCCGGGGTCCTTGCCCATGTCGAGCAGGGTCATGCCGATGGAGTCGCGCATCTCGGTGAGGAAGCCGACCCGGCCCTTGAGCGAGGGGTCGTCGAGGAGCTGGGTGACCGAGTCGACCTTCTTGCCGCCGGTCGCCTTGACGTTGTAGGCGATGACGGTCGAGATGCCGGTCCAGGGGTACGAGTAGGAGCGGCCCGGGTCCCAGTCGGGGCGGCGGAACTGCGCGGACAGGTTCGCGTACGCGTTGGGGAGGTTGGCCGGGTCGAGCTTCTGCGCCCAGCCGAGCCGGATGATGCGGGCGGCGAGCCAGTCGGTGACGCAGATCAGGTCGCGGCCGGTGTCCTGGCCGGCCGCGAGCTGCGGCTTGATCTTGCCGAAGAACTCGACGTTGTCGTTGATGTCCTCGGTGTACTTGACCTTGATCCCGGTGCGCTTCGTGAACGCCTCCAGGGTCGGGCGGGACTTCTCGTCCTCGCTGACGTCCATGTACTCGGTCCAGTTGGAGAAGGCGACGGTCTTCTCCTTGGCCGACACGTCGATGGACGCGGGCCCCTGGCCCTCCCGCTTGGCCGGCGGGATGCCGCAGGCGCTCAGGCCGGCGAGACCGCCGACCGTGAGCGCCCCGACGCCGCCCGCGCGCAGCATCGAACGGCGGGTGAGGGCGCCCCGGCCGCTCGTCATGCTGCGCCGTATCGCCGCCAGCTGCGCCGCGGACAGGCTGTCGGGCTCGTACTGCTCCATGCGCTGTGCCCTTTCGGGATGGGTGGGGCCGCTGGTCGGGCGGCGGAGTTGTTATCGGTCCCCGAAGATCGTGCGGTGCCAGTCCTTGGCCGGCACCGCCGTGTTGTCGAACATCACGTGCTTGACCTGCGTGTACTCCTCGAAGGAGTACGCCGACATGTCCTTTCCGTAACCGGAGGCCTTGGTGCCGCCGTGGGGCATCTCGCTGATGATCGGGATGTGGTCGTTGACCCACACGCATCCCGCCTTGATCTCCCGTGTGGCCCGGTTGGCCCGGTAGACGTCTCGGCTCCAGGCGGAGGCCGCGAGGCCGTAGGGGGTGTCGTTGGCGAGCCGGATGCCCTCGTCGTCGCCGTCGAAGGGCAGGGCCACCAGGACCGGACCGAAGATCTCCGACTGCACGACCTCGCTGTCCTGTGCGGCGCCGGTGATCAGGGTGGGACGGTAGTATGCGCCGTTCTTGAGCTCTCCACCAGGGGCTTCGCCGCCGGTGACGACGGTGGCGTAGCCGCGGGCGCGCTCGACGAAGCCGGCGACGCTGTCGCGGTGGCGGTGGCTGACGAGCGGACCGAGGTCGGTGCCGGGCGCGAAGGGGTCGCCGACGCGGACGGTCTCCATGAGTTCGGCGACGCGGGCGACGAAGGCGTCGAAGAGCGGACGCTGGACGTACGCGCGCGTGGCGGCGGTGCAGTCCTGGCCGCTGTTGATGAGGGAGGCGGCGACGGCACCCTGTGCGGCGGCCTCCAGGTCGGCGTCGTCGAAGACGAGGAACGGGGCCTTGCCGCCGAGTTCGAGGTGGAGCCGCTTCACGGTGGAGGTGGCGACCTCGGCGACCCGCTTGCCGACCGGGGTGGAGCCGGTGAACGAGGTCATGACGACGTCGGGGTGGCCGACGAGGTGCTCGCCGACGACCCGCCCGGAGCCGCTGACGATGTTGACGACACCGTCGGGGATGCCGGCCTCCTTCGCCGCCATCGCGAACATCAGCGAGGTCAGCGGGGTGATCTCGGCCGGCTTGAGGACGATCGTGTTGCCGGCGGCGATCGCCGGGAGGATCTTCCAGGCGGCCATCTGGAGCGGGTAGTTCCAGGGGGCGATGGAGCCGACGACGCCGATCGGCTCGCGGCGGATGTACGAGGTGTGGTCGCCGCTGTACTCGGCGGCCGACTGGCCCTGGAGGTGGCGGGCGGCCCCGGCGAAGAAGGCCGCGTTGTCGATCGTGCCGGGCACGTCGAACTCGGTGGTCAGCTTGAGCGGCTTGCCGCACTGGAGCGACTCGACGCGGGCGATGTCCTCCGCCCAGTCGGCGAGGACGCCGGCGAGGCGGTGCAGCGCGTCGGAGCGCTCGCCCGGGGTGGCGGCCGCCCAGCCGGGGAAGGCGGCCTTGGCGGCGGCGACGGCCTCGTCCACGTCGGCGGTGGAGGCGAGCGTGTACGTGTAGACGCTCTCGCCGGTCGCCGGGTCGATCACGCTGTGTTCCTGATCCGAGGTTCCGGCGCGGAGCCTTCCGCCGATGTACTGCGCGCCGTCCGCGAAGCGGTCGGTCACCTGGAAGCGGTTGGTCATGACGCTCTCCGTTGTCCCAGCTCGAATTGAGTGCCGATCCTGACAGAGTGAGACGCACGCAACAAGGGATTCCGTTGTTGCCTTTTGGTTACGCGACGGAATCGGTCGACCATGTGTCGAGGTGGCCGGAAAATCTCCGTACGGAATGTCTGTGGTGGCTGCCAGACTCGCATGTATGACCAAGATCGAAGAGCTGACGCAGCAGGTCACGCGTGGTGACCGTGTGAAATGGCTGCACTTCTGGGGGCACCGTCCGCACCCCGACGGGCGCCTTTCGGCAAGCTGTCTCAGCCAGTGGTGGCCGGCGCGCTTCACGGTCGACGGAGTGGCGTACGCGACCGCCGAGCACTGGATGATGGCGGCCAAGGCCCGCCTCTTCCGGGACGCGGACGCCGAGCGGGCCGCGCTGACCGCCCGTACCCCCGCGGAGGCCAAGAACGCCGGGCGCCTCGTGCGGGGCTTCGACGAGGCCGTCTGGGAGCGGGAGCGCTTCGGGATCGTCGTCGAGGGCAGCGTCCAAAAGTTCTCCTCGGACGAGGCCCTGCGCGCGTACCTGGTCGGCACGGGCGAGCGCGTCCTCGTGGAGGCCAGCCCGCTGGACCGCGTCTGGGGCATCGGCCTCGCCGCGGACGACCCCCGCGCCCACGACCCGGCCCGCTGGCGCGGGCTCAATCTGCTCGGCTTCGCGCTCATGGAGGCGCGGGCGCGGCTGCGCGCCGGGTGACACGCAGAGGGGCCCCGCACCGGTGAGGTGCGGGGCCCCTTCGCGGGCGCCGGCTCAGCGGGGAGCGCTGAGGGACGTGCCCGTCGACGACCAGGAGTCGTTGCCGCTGTCGCTCCACTCGTCCGCGTGCGTCGCGAGGACGATGATGAGCGCGAGGCCCGCGAGGCCGAGGGCGATGCCGATGGAGCCGAGCACGATGCCGGTGACGGCCTGCCCCTTGTTGTTCGCCTCGCCCCGCAGGTGCCGCTTGCGGCCCACGATGCCGAGCGGCAGCGCGATCCCGCCCAGGATCAGGCCGAGGATGCCGTACGAGCAGAGGGAGAGGGCGACGGCGCAGATGCCCAGCACCATCGCGGCCACGCCCATCCCGTTGTTCGGCGGCTGCTGCCAGCCGGGCTGACCGTATCCCGGGGCCGGGTAGCCGTACCCGGTGACGACGGGGGGCGTCGGGGCCGGCGGATAGCCGTACGCGCCGGACGTGTTCGCCGCCGGGTAGCCGTACCCGGGCGTGACCGCCGGGCCGCCGGGGGCGACCGGCGGCGGCGGGACGTCCCCGCCCGGAGCTCCCGGCGCGGCCGGGAAGGACGTCATGGTCGGCTGGTCGTGCACCGGCGAGGGCGACGGCGTCGCCGGCTTGCTGAGTTCCACCCCGTCGCGGTTCGGCGGAGCCCATGGGTCGGTCGGGTCGTACCCGCCCTGCGACTGGTCTCGGTTGTCAGACATGGGCCTCCCCCATCGTGGTCACGTCATGCTACGGCCTCCCTCCTGGGAGGGCCGCGCCCGGCCTACGATGACCCGATGACCGATCTCCACCCTTTCATCGCGGGACTCCCCAAGGCCGAGCTGCACGTCCACCACGTCGGCTCCGCCTCGCCGCGGATCGTCGCCGAGCTCGCGGCCCGGCACCCCGACTCCAAGGTCCCGACGGACCCTGAGGCGCTCACCGACTACTTCACCTTCACGGACTTCGCGCACTTCATCGACGTCTACCTGTCGGTCGTCGACCTGGTCCGCACCCCCGAGGACGTCCGGCTGCTGACCTTCGAGGTCGCCCGTGACATGGCCCGGCAGAACATCCGCTACGCCGAGCTGACCATCACCCCGTACTCCTCCACCCGCCGCGGCATCGACGAGCGCGCCTTCATGGCGGCGATCGAGGACGCCCGCAAGGCCGCCGAGGCCGAGTTCGGCACCGTCCTGCGCTGGTGCTTCGACATCCCCGGCGAGGCCGGCCTGGTCTCCGCCGAGGAGACCGCACGGCTCGCCACCACCGACGGGCTGCGCCCGGAGGGCCTGGTCTCCTTCGGCCTCGGCGGCCCGGAGATCGGCGTGCCGCGCCCGCAGTTCAAGCCGTACTTCGACCTGGCCCGCGCGGCCGGGCTGCACTCCGTCCCGCACGCCGGCGAGACGACCGGCGCGCAGACCGTCTGGGACGCGATCCGCGAGCTCGGCGCCGAGCGCATCGGCCACGGCACCAGCTCCGCCCAGGACCCGGAGCTCCTCGCGTACCTCGCCGAGCACCGGATCGCCCTGGAGGTGTGCCCGACGTCGAACATCGCGACCCGGGCCGTCGCCGACCTGGAGGAGCACCCGATCCGGCAGTTCGTCGACGCCGGGGTGCTCGTCACGATCAACAGCGACGACCCGCCGATGTTCGGCACGGACCTCAACAACGAGTACGCCGTCGCCGCCCGTCTCCTCGGCCTCGACGAGCGCGGTCTCGCCGCCCTCGCCAAGAACGCGGTGGAGGCCTCCTTCCTGGACCCGGCCGGCAAGGCCCGGATCGCGGCCGAGATCGACACGTACACGAACGACTGGCTGGCTCGCTGAGGGCGAAGAGAATGGGGCCATGCGCTCCGTCACTGTCGTAGGCCATCGCGGCGATCCGTACCGCGTCCGTGAGAACACGCTCCCCTCGATCGCCTCGGCGATCGAGCGGGGGGCGGACGCCGTCGAGATCGACGTCCGGCTGACGAAGGACGGCGTGCCCGTCCTCCTCCACGACGACACCCTGAAGCGGCTGTGGCGCCACGACCGGCCGCTCGCGGAGCTGCCGTACGAGCAGCTGCGCGAGTTGACCCGCGACGGCGTGCCGACCCTCCGCGAGGCGCTGCAGACCGCCGGGGACCACCGGCTGATGCTGGACCTGCCGGGCGGGAACGAGGACTCGGTCCGCCGGATCGTCGGCACGGTCCGCGAGTGCGGGGCCGGGGAGCGCGTCTACTACTGCGCGGGCGCCGTCGCCATGCTCCAGGTCCGGGCCGCCGACCCGGCCGCGGAGATCGCCCTGACGTGGACCTCGCTCGCCCCGCCCCGGCGGGTGCTGCTCGACGCCGTGCGGCCGCACTGGCTCAACTACCGTTTCGGCCTGGTGAGTCGGGAGCTCGCCGAGCGGGTGCACCGGGACGGGCTGCTCGTCTCGGCCTGGACGGCGGACACCGCGCGGACCATGCGTAAGCTGATCGGGAACGGAGCCGACTCGGTCACCACGAACCGGCCCGACACCCTCGCCGCCCTGCTGCGAAAGGCCCGCGCGTGAACCACCGGATCACCCACCCGACCCTGGAACCGGAGCCGGGCGGCTGATGGGCATACGGGGGGATGTACGCAGCGGGTGGGAGCGGGCTCGGACCTGGGGCGCGGCGAACCCGTGGGCGGTGGACACCGGGATCGCGCTGCTCGTGCAGGCGGCGATGACGATGCCGTTCGTGGTGCCGCGCGGGCCCGAGCTCGAACCGGCGACCTGGCCGGCGTACGGGCTGACCACGCTGACCGTGGTGCCGCTGGTCTGGCGGCGGCGCGCGCCGCTCGCCGTGCTGCTCGCGGTCCTGGCGGCGAGCGCGCTGTACAAGCTGGCCGTGGAGGGCCCCGGGCAGCCGCTGCCGTACACCGGGCTGGTCTGCGTCTACACGATCGCCGCGCTCTCTCCGGCGTGGCAGCGGTTCACGACGGCGGGGCTCATGGTGGTCGCGGTGCCGGCCTCGGTGTGGCTCAACACCCAGTCGGCGCGCGAACTCACCTTCTCCCTCTTCGTGTTCGGCGCCGCCTATGTCTTCGGGCGGCTCACGGACGCCCGGCAGCGGGCGCAGCGGGTGGAGGCCGAGCGGGTCGCCGCGAGCGAACGGGTCAGGATCGCACGGGAGATGCACGACATCCTGTCGCACGCGGTGAGCCTGATGGTCGTGCAGGCGGAGGCGGGCCCGGTCGCGGTGCGGGCCGCCCCGGAGCGCGCGGAGGCGGCGTTCGAGGCGATCTCGCAGACGGGCCGGGAGGCGATGACGCAGCTGCGGCAGATGCTGGGGCTGCTGCGCGAGGGCGGCGAGTCGGCGGCTCCGCGCGAGCCCGCGCCGGACCTCGCCGACCTGCCCGGCCTGTTCGAGCGGGTGCGGACGGGCGGTCTGGCCGTCGGGTACGCGACGGAGGGCGGGGTGCGGGCGCTGCCCGCGGCGACCGGGGCGAGCGTCTACCGGATCGTGCAGGAGGCGCTGACGAACGTGGTGAAGCACGCCCGGGCGCGTACGGTCGACGTGCGGCTCGCGCACGCGGACGGCGTCCTGCGGGTCACGGTGACCGACGACGGGCGCGGCCCGCAGGGCGGTCCTGGCGGGCACGGTCTGGTGGGCATCAGGGAGCGGGCCGCCGCGCACGGCGGGACGGCGGAGACGGGCCCTGGGCCCGGCGGCCGGGGGTTCGAGGTGCGGGTGCTGCTGCCCGTACGGGAGGGGGAGGTATGACGATCCGGGTGGTGGTGGCGGACGACCAGGAACTGGTCCGCAGCGGCTTCGCGATGATCCTGGACGCGCAGCCGGACATCGAGGTGGTCGCGGAGGCCGGGGACGGCGCGGAGGCCGTCGAGGCGGTGCGCCGGCTCGCGCCGGACGTGGCGCTGCTCGACATCCGGATGCCCCGGACGGACGGCATCGAGGCCTGCCGGGCGATCAGCGCGGGGTCCGCCTGCCGGACGGTGATGCTGACGACCTTCGACACCGACGCGTACGTGTACGAGGCGCTGCACGCGGGCGCGAGCGGTTTCCTCCTCAAGGACGTGCGCCGGGACGACCTGGTGCACGCGGTACGGGTGGTGGCGGCGGGCGACTCGCTGCTCGCGCCGTCCGTGGCGCGGCGGCTCGTGGAGCAGTACACGGCGGGCGGGCCGCGCAGGACACGGGGAGAAGGAGCGGGTGGCGCCGATCCGCGGCTTGACGTCCTCACCGGGCGGGAGCGCGAGACGCTGCTGCTGCTCGCGCGGGGCCTGTCGAACGCGGAGATCGCGGCGGAGCTGGTGGTCAGCGACCACACGGTGAAGACGCACGTGGGGAACGTGCTGTCCAAGCTGGGGCTGCGGGACCGCATCCAGGCGGTGATCTGCGCGTACGAGACGGGTCTGGTCGCGGCGGGCTCTCCCCCGCCCGGGGGATGAGCCGGCCCGGTTCCTCCCCCGCGCCGGGGAGGAACCGGGCCGCCGAAGACCGCCGGTTCGGGCGATCCGCGGATCGCCGCTGGTCAGCAGGATGGAGTCATCGAGAACAACGGCTCACACCCACGGAGTTGACCATGCGGAAGTCCACCCGCACCCTGCTCGCCGCCGCCCTGGTCCTGGGCGTCGCCGCCGACCCCGCCCTCACCCCCGCCTTCGCGGCGGAGCAGCCGGCGGTGTCCGCCCCGCAGGCCGCGCAGGCCTCCCCCGCCGATCTGTCGGCGGTCATCGCGGGCCTCCCCCGCGCCGACGCGACGGCCGCGCTCGTCCGGGTCGGCGGCACCGAGGGTTCCTGGCAGGGCAGCGCGGGCGTCCACGACCTGGAGACGAACGCCCCCGCGGACCCGGCCGCCCGCTTCCGGGCCGGTTCGGTGACGAAGGTGTTCACGGCGGCGACCGTCCTCCAGCTGGCCGCCGAGGGCCGGATCGACCTGGACCGGACGGCCCGCTCGTACCTCCCGGATCTCATCCCCGGCGAGTACGCGACGGTGACCGTGCGGCAGCTCCTGAACCACACCCACGGCATCCCGGCCGCCGACATGCCGGGCGAGACGGTCGAGGAGTGGTACGCGCACCGCTTCGACGTCCACACCCCGGAGGAGCTGGTCCGCTCGGCGACGGCGCAGCCGCGCGAGTTCGAGCCCGGCACGAACCAGCACTACCTGAACATCGGGTACACGATCGCCGGCCTGATCGTGGAGCGGGTCACGGGCGACTCGTACGAGCACCAGGTGGAGCGGCGGATCCTGAGGCCGCTCGGCCTGCGGAACACGTACTTCCCGCGCGGGGCGGCCGGGATCACCGGCCCGTACAACCACGGCTACCAGACGATGCAGCTCGGCGACGGCACGACCGGCCTGCGTGACGTCTCGGAGTGGGGGACGTCGGAGGCCTGGGCCGCCGGGGACCTCGTCTCGACCACCGCCGACCTGGAGCACTTCACGAAGGCCCTGTTCAAGGGGCGTGTGGTGCGCGGTCGGCTCCTGGAGGAGATGTTCACGCTCCCGAAGGTCCCCGACGCCCAGTCGGGCGACCCGGCCGCGTACTCCGTCGGCCTGTCGATGAAGAAGCTCGGCGGCCGCGAGGTCTGGGGCAAGACCGGCGGCCGCTGGGGCTACAACACGGCCATCGCCTCGACCCGCGACGGCGCCCGCACGCTCGTCTACAGCGTCAACGCCACCGACGCCAAGGGCCAGGACATGAACAAGACGGCCCTGCGCCTGATGGTGGCGGCCTACGGCCTGCCGGACTAGGCGGGGCGCACGCCGCCGGACGAAGAGCCTGTTGGTGCATCCGAGGTGCGGTCCGCCACCCGCGCGTTCAGAACCGCCCCGCGAGCCTCCGTCCGACGCCGTGCGCCACCACCGTCGCCCCCGCCGCCACCGCGAGGCCCGCCGCCACTCCCCCGGGCCTGACCGGCCGCAGCACGCCGGCCCGGCGCAGCCGGCCGCGGGCCCACAGGGAGAAGGGGATGACGACGAGCGGCGAGGTCGCCGCGCCGGGCGTCACGTCGCGCGCCACGGCGGCCTGCGCGAGGTGGACGAGGCCGTGGAGCCCGAAGCCGGTCACCGCCCCCTGGTAGAAGCCGGACCGGCCGCCGGAGCGCGCGCCCGACACGGCGGCCGAGGCGACGATCACCGCCATCACCCCGACGGCGGCGGCGAATTCCCGCTCGTCGACGGACTCCATCGCCTTCCACACCCGCTCCGGCACGCCGGGGAAGCGCTCGCGCAGGCCCGGCAGGTTCTCCCGGAGCCAGCGCGGGCCGCGTGCGAGCTCTTCGGCGTCGTGCACGGCCCAGGCGAGGAACAGACCATAGGTGACGAGGGGGTTGAGGCGTGTGTCCGTCATGATCGTCTCAACTCACAGGCCCACGATCGAGTTCCACCGCTTGGCGAACTCCTGGCGCTCCTCGGTGGTGATGTCCCGGGCGATGGCGAGCCGGCCCCGCATGTCGGCGTCGGGGAAGATCAGCGGGTCCTCGGCGAGCGCCACGAGCTCCTCGTCACCGGAGTCGGCGAGGACCTTCTGGGCGGCCGGCACCGGGCAGACGTAGTTGACCCAGGCGGCGAGTTCGGCGGCGACCTCGGGCTCGTAGTAGTAGTCGACGAGCTTCTCGGCACTGGTCTTGTGCTGGGCGAGGTTGGGGATCATGAGGGACTCGGCCCACAGTTCGGCGCCCTCCTCGGGGACGACGAACTCGATGTCCGGGTTGTCGGCCTGGAGCTGGATGACGTCGCCGGAGTACGCCTGGCAGGCCAGGACGTCGCCGGTGGACAGGTCCTTGATGTAGTCGTTGCCGGTGAAGCGCCGGATGTGCTTCTTCCGGACGAGCCCCTCGATCTGCTCGCACAGGGCGTGGAAGTCGTCACCGGTCCACCGGGTCACGTCGACGCCCCTGCCCAGCATGAGCAGGGCGAAGGACTCGTCGAGCCCGGACAGCAGGGTGACCTTGCCGCGCAGGTCGTCGGCCCAGAGCTCCTGGGTGGAGCGCAGTTCCCGGCCGAGCTTCTTCCGGTTGTACGCGATGCCGGTGATCCCGGACTGCCAGGGCACGCTGTGCAGCCGGCCGGGGTCGAAGGCGGGCGACTCCAGCTGCGGGTCGAGGTGCCGCGCGACGTTCGGCTGGGCGGCGCGGTCCATCTCCTGGACCCAGCCGAGGCGGACGAAGCGGGCGGCCATCCAGTCGCTGACGACGATCAGATCGCGCCCGGTCTCCTGGTGGTTCATCAGGGAGGGGCTGATCTTGCCGAAGAACTCGTCGTTGTCGTTGATCTCCTCGGTGTACCGGACGGAGATGCCGGTGCGCTTCCGGAAGGCGTCCAGGGTCGGCCGCTTCGACGTGTCGTCGTCATCGGTGTCGATGTACAGCGGCCAGTTGGCGAAGTCGAGGGTGCGGTCGCGGGCCGAGAGGTCGCGCCCGGCCCGGTCGCCCTCCTCGACGTAGGCGGCGGGGACCCCGCATCCGGCGAGCAGGGTCGCGGCCCCCACGCCGCCGAAGCCGCGCAGCAGGGTCCGGCGGGACAGGTGTTTCCTGGCAGTCGCTCTCACCCGTGCAGCATCGCGGCCCGCCGCGAGCTGCGGCAATGGACGGTCCGTCGAGCGACGGCGCGCGGCCCCGACACCCTGTCGATCAAGGTGTCGGGGCCGCGCGCCGGGTCCGGGCGGGGATCAGCCCAGGGAGGTCATGACGTGCTTGATGCGCGTGTAGTCCTCGAAGCCGTAGGCGGAGAGGTCCTTGCCGTAGCCGGACTTCTTGTAGCCGCCGTGGGGCATCTCGGCGACGAGCGGGATGTGGGTGTTGATCCACACGCAGCCGAAGTCGAGGGACTTGGACATGCGCATCGCGCGCGCGTGGTCCTTGGTCCAGACGGAGGAGGCGAGGGCGTACTCGACGCCGTTCGCGAACTCCAGGGCCTGCGCCTCGTCCGTGAAGGACTGGACGGTGATGACCGGGCCGAAGACCTCGTTCTGGACGATCTCGTCGTCCTGCTTGAGGCCGGAGACGACGGTCGGGGCGTAGAAGTAGCCCTTGTCGCCGACGCGGTGACCGCCGGCCTCGACCTTGGCGTGGGCCGGGAGGCGCTCGATGAAGCCGGTGACCTGCTTCAGCTGGTTGGCGTTGTTCAGCGGGCCGTAGAGCACGTCCTCGTCGTCCGGCTGACCGGTCTTGGTCTCGGACGCGGCCTTGGCGAGCGCGGCGACGAACTCGTCGTGGATGGACTCGTGCACGAGCACGCGGGTGGCGGCGGTGCAGTCCTGGCCGGCGTTGAAGTAGCCGGCGACGGCGATGTCCTCGACGGCCTTCTCGATGTCGGTGTCCTCGAAGACGACGACCGGGGCCTTGCCGCCCAGCTCCAGGTGGACGCGCTTGACGTCCTTGGCCGCCGACTCGGCGACCTGCATGCCGGCGCGGACCGAGCCGGTGATGGAGGCCATCGCCGGGGTCGGGTGCTCGACCATGGCCTTGCCCGTCTCGCGGTCGCCGCAGACGACGTTGAAGACGCCCTTGGGGACGATCTGGCCGATGATCTCGGCCATCAGGACGGTCGACGCGGGGGTCGTGTCCGAGGGCTTGAGGACGACGGTGTTGCCCGCGGCGAGCGCCGGGGCGAACTTCCACACGGCCATCATCATCGGGTAGTTCCACGGCGCGACCTGCGCGCAGACGCCGACCGGCTCGCGGCGGACGATGGAGGTCATGCCCTCCATGTACTCGCCGGCCGAGCGGCCTTCGAGCAGCCGGGCGGCACCGGCGAAGAAGCGGATCTGGTCCACCATCGGCGGGATCTCTTCGCTGGCGGTGAGGGCGACCGGCTTGCCGGTGTTCTGGACCTCGGCGGCGATGAGCTCCTCGGCGCGCTCCTCGAAGGCGTCGGCGATCTTGAGGAGCACCTTCTGGCGCTCGGACGGCGTGCTGTCACGCCAGGCGGGGAAGGCCGCGGCGGCGGCCTCCATGGCGGCGTCGACGTCGGCCTGCCCGGAGAGCGGGGAGGTGGCGTACACCTCACCGGTGGCCGGGTTGATCACGTCGATGGTGCGGCCGTCGGCCGCGTCGCGGAACTCCCCGTTGATGTAGTTACGCAGCCGGCGCAGCTCGGTGGTCACTTGCCACCCCTCCTGTCACGTTCTGTCTTCGCACGTCCTTGTGCGGTGTCCCGATGGGCGAGACACCTCAGCCTAGTCGCTCCACTGACGCTTTCAACAGCCCCGACCCCTCGTACCTTCGGATTCAGTAAGATCCAGAGCACTTCACAACGAATTTCATCAGTCTGGGCTTGCACGACTGCCCATCTCGGTGCACAGTGAAGTCGTGGCAAGTCAAAGCAACCACTCAAGAACCGGAACCGGTTCGTCCCCGACGATCGACGCCGTCTCCCTGGCGATCATCGAGCAGCTCCAGGAGGACGGCCGCCGCCCCTACGCGGCGATAGGAAAGGCCGTCGGCCTCTCCGAAGCCGCCGTGCGGCAGCGCGTCCAGAAGCTGCTCGACCAGGGCGTCATGCAGATCGTCGCCGTCACCGACCCGCTCACCGTGGGTTTCCGACGGCAGGCGATGGTCGGCATCAACGTCGAGGGTGACCTGGATCCGGTCGCGGAGGCACTGACGGCCATGGCCGAGTGCGAGTACGTGGTGATGACCGCGGGCTCCTTCGACCTCATGGTGGAGGTCGTCTGCGAGGACGACGACCACCTGCTCGATGTGATCAACAAGCGGATCCGCACGCTCCCCGGCGTGCGCTCCACCGAGAGCTTCGTCTACCTCAAGCTCAAGAAGCAGACCTACATGTGGGGAACTCGATAATCGTGACCCAGGACCTGTCCAAGACCGCGTACGACCACCTGTGGATGCACTTCACCCGCATGTCGTCCTACGAGAACAACCCCGTCCCCACCATCGTCCGCGGTGAGGGCACCTACATCTTCGACGACAAGGGCAAGCGCTACCTCGACGGTCTCGCGGGTCTCTTCGTGGTCAACGCCGGTCACGGCCGCCGTGAGCTGGCCGAGGTCGCGTACAAGCAGGCCCAGGAGCTCGCGTTCTTCCCCGTGTGGTCGTACGCGCACCCCAAGGCCGTCGAGCTCGCCGAGCGTCTCGCCGACTACGCCCCGGGCGACCTCAACAAGGTCTTCTTCACCACCGGTGGCGGCGAGGCCGTCGAGACCGCCTGGAAGCTCGCCAAGCAGTACTTCAAGCTGCAGGGCAAGCACACCAAGTACAAGGTCATCTCGCGTGCGGTCGCCTACCACGGCACCCCGCAGGGCGCCCTGTCGATCACCGGCCTGCCGGCCCTGAAGGCCCCCTTCGAGCCGCTGGTCCCCGGCGCGCACAAGGTGCCGAACACCAACATCTACCGCGCCCCGATCCACGGCGACGACCCCGAGGCCTTCGGCCGCTGGGCCGCCGACCAGATCGAGCAGCAGATCCTCTTCGAGGGCCCCGAGACCGTCGCGGCCGTCTTCCTGGAGCCCGTGCAGAACGCCGGCGGCTGCTTCCCGCCGCCGCCCGGCTACTTCCAGCGCGTCCGCGAGATCTGCGACCAGTACGACGTGCTGCTCGTCTCCGACGAGACGATCTGCGCCTTCGGCCGCCTCGGCACGATGTTCGCCTGTGACAAGTTCGGCTACGTGCCGGACATGATCACCTGCGCCAAGGGCATGACCTCGGGCTACTCCCCGATCGGCGCCTGCATCGTCTCGGACCGCATCGCCGAGCCGTTCTACAAGGGCGACAACACCTTCCTGCACGGCTACACCTTCGGTGGCCACCCGGTGTCGTCGGCGGTCGCGATCGCCAACCTCGACATCTTCGACAAGGAAGGCCTGAACCAGCACGTGCTGGACCAGGAGGGCAACTTCTTCAACACCCTGAAGAAGCTGCACGACCTGCCGATCGTCGGCGACGTCCGCGGCAACGGCTTCTTCTACGGCATCGAGCTCGTCAAGGACAAGGTCACCAAGGAGTCCTTCAACGACGAGGAGGTGGAGCGCGTCCTGTACGGCTTCCTCTCCAAGGCGCTGTACGACAACGGCCTGTACTGCCGCGCCGACGACCGTGGCGACCCGGTCATCCAGCTGGCGCCGCCGCTGATCGCGGACCAGTCCACGTTCGACGAGATCGAGCAGATCCTCCGCGCCACCCTCACCGAGGCGTGGGCCAAGCTCTGATCTCCGACGAGCATCACGCCGCCCTCACGGCGTGACCCCCACGGCCCGGGCATGCCGCCATCCGAGTGGATGGCGGCGGCCCGGGCCGTGTGCTGTCCGTACAACCGGATCTGAATCCTTACGGTGCCGAGTGACCGACAGGCCCGTCCCTTCGTTCCCCCGGGCGGGGGAAGGCGAGAATCGGATCCGACATCGAGGTGTACGCGATGGCCCCACCGGACAACGACGTGCTCTGGGCGCGTTCCCTGCACTGCACCCTGGGCGGTTCGGAGGCGCTCAGTGGCGTCTCCCTCGGCGTCCGCGAAGGAGAGATCCTCGCCGTCGTCGGCCCCCGCGGCAGCGGCAAGACCACCCTGCTGCGCTGCCTCTCCGGCCAGCTCACCGCCCAGCAGGGCGAGGTCTGGTTCAACAGCGGCCCCGTCCACACCCTGACCCCCGCCCAGCGCGAGCGGCTCCGGCGCGACCGCTTCGGCTGGATCGACCCCGAGCCCGGCCTCGTCCCGGAGCTCACCGGCTGGGAGAACACCGCCCTGCCGCTGCTGCTCCGCGGCACCTCCCACCGGGCCGCGAAGACCGCCGCCCAGGAGTGGCTGGAGCGGCTCGACATCGGCGGCTGCGCCCGCAAGCGGCCGCACGCCCTCACCCAGTCCCAGCGCCAGCGGATCGCGATCGCCCGCGCCCTGGTCACCACCCCGTCGGTCCTCTTCGCCGACGAACCGACCGCCACCCTGCACCGGGCCGACGGCGCGCAGGTCCTGCGCACCCTCGCGGCCGCGGCCCGCTCGCACGGCATCACCGTGCTCCTCGCCACCCACGACGGCGAGGTCGCGGCGCTCGCCGACCGCGGCATCGCCCTCCTCGACGGACGCAGGGTCGCCGCCGTACCCCCGGCATCAGGGGCGGAGGGCGTCGCCGCGTGCTCGCTCTCCGTCTAGCCCGCGGGACCCACCCCCTCGTCCTGACGCGCCGGCTCCTCGTCGCCGCCGCGGCCGCGGGGGTGGGCTTCCTCCTGCTCTGCACCCTCGGATACGCCGTCGGGCACCCGGCGCAGTCCTCGGCCTCCGTGCTGCGGCTGCTCTGGTGCGTGCTGCCGCTCGCCGCGACCGTCCAGTTCGCCGTCGCGGTGGCCCGCACCGACCCCAGCACCCGGCCGCGCCCCGGACTCTCCGCCGTCGGCCTCGGCCCCACCCGGCTCACGGCGATCGCCGCCGCCTCGACGGCCGTCGCCTGCACGCTCGGCTCCGTGGTCGCGCTCCTGTTCTACCTGCACCTGCGCGGCGACATCACCGGCCTGCCCTTCGACGGCGCCGCCGCCGGGCTCCTCGCCGCCGACCAGCCGATCCCGCTCGCGGCCGCCCTCACCCTGCTCGCCGTCCTGCCGGTCGTCGCCACCACCGCGGCCGGCCTGGCGCTGCGGCCCCGCACCGCACCCGCCGCGCCCGAGGGCGCAGAGAAGGCGATGCCGTCCGGGCTGCCCTGGGGCGTCGCCCTCGTCGCGGTCGGCCTGGCCATCGAGACGTACGCGGCCCAGAGCACCTCCCGGAGCGGCCTCCCGCTTCCGGGCGGCTTCGACGGCAACCCCGCGGGCGTCCTCGCCGGCTGGATCCTCACCGCCGTGGGCCTCGCCCTGGCGGGCCCCGGCCTCACCCACGGCTGCGGCCGGCTCCTCCAGGCGGTCCGGCCGGGCGCCACCCGGCTGCTCGCCGGCCGCGTCCTGATGGACGAGTCCCGCCGTATCGGCCGCCCGCTCGGGGTGGTCAGCGCCGTGCTCTCCGGCACCCTCGCTGCGGCCGAGCTGTACGGGGCGGAAGGCGGCTCCGAGGCCTTCGGCCCGCTCACCGGCCTCGGCGCGGCCCTCGTCCTGGCCTGCACCACCGCGACGCTGCTGACCGCCACCCTCGAATCCCGGCAGGGCCGCACCCACACCACCGAGGCCCTCCTGCGCATCGGCGCCCCGCCCACCGTCCTGCGCACGGCGGCCCTGCTGCGCGCCGGCGCACTCCTCGCCGTCTTCGTCCCGCTGACCTGGGCGGTCGCGGAACTGGCAGCCGCGCCACTGCGCGGCTGAGCGCTCCGGACGAGGTGTTCCGCCGCCCGAACGGCGGGACGCCCCCTCGCGGCTGAGCGCTCCGGACGAGGGTGTTCCGCCGGCCCGACCGGCGGGACGCCCCCCGGACGGCCGCCGAGGGGCCGCCCGCGACGGCGGCCCCTATCGTGGGCCCATGGCGACGCTCCCCCCGGCACACCGCCCGCCCGGACCGCGCGGGCACGCACGCGAGATCCACACCCTCGCCGAGTTCGACGCGGCGGTCGCCCGCCCCGGCTCGCTCGCCGGACAGCGCGTCCAGTCGATCGACCTCACCGGCCGGACCTTCGCCCTGCTCACCGCCGTCACCACCGAGGCCGTCTTCCTCGGCTGCCCCATGGAGCCGGAGGCCGCCGCCAAGGTCCGCGCCGACGGGGCCCTCGTCTTCCCGCCCGTCCCCGAGCTGCCCTTCGACCCCTACCGGGCGCGGCTCTACACGCCCGGGGAACTCTTCGAGGGGATCACCGAGGGCGGCTACGAGCAGACGCCGGACTTCCGCTCGTACGCGTGGTTCGGCCGGACCAGGGCCGACGGCGACATCCTCTCCTCGATGCTCCGCTCCCTCCACGACGACGCCGTCTCCGACGCCCTCGACGAACTCCTCGACGGGGCCGGGGTCGTCGGCGTCATGGGCGGGCACGCGATGGGCCGGGGCACGGAGGCGTACGCGGGCGCGGCCCGGCTCGGCAGGACGCTGGCCCGCGCCGGTCTCACGGTGGCGACCGGCGGCGGCCCCGGCGCGATGGAGGCCGCGAACCTGGGCGCGTACCTCGCCCCGTACGAGGACGAGGCCCTCGCCTCCTCGCTCGACCTGCTCTCCAAGGCCCCGTCGTTCACGCCCTCGGTGACGGACTGGGCCCGCGCCGCCTTCGCGGTACGGGCCCTGTGGCCGCACGGCGGGGACTCGGTCGGCATCCCCACCTGGTTCTACGGCCACGAGCCGCCGAACCCCTTCGCCGCGCACATCGCCAAGTACTTCGCGAACGCCACCCGGGAGGACGGCCTCCTCGCCCGCTCGACGGCGGGCGTCGTCTTCCTGCCGGGGGCGGCGGGCACGGTTCAGGAGATCTTCGACAACGCGACCCCGAACTACTACGCCTCCCGGGGCGACCCGACCCCCATGGTCCTGGTGAACCGCGCCCACTGGACCACGACGCTCCCGGCCTGGCCGCTCCTGGAATCCCTCGCCGGGAACCGCCCGATGGCCCTGCGCATCGCCCTGGTCGACTCGATCGACGAGGCCCCGGAGGCGCTGGAGCGCCTCGGGCGGTAGCCGGACCTACTTCCGCCAGAACAGGTGGTGCGTCACCTGGCCGCTCGGGCTGGGCACCACGTCGCGGTGGAACCGGTCGAGCAGCTCGTCGGGCGAGTCCCAGAGCTTGACGCCCGCCCCGAGCTTCACCGGCGACACCGCGACGTGCAGGGTGTCGACGAGATCGGCGTCGAGGAACTCCCGGATCGTGGTGGCGCCGCCGCCGAGCCGGACGTCCTTGCCCTGCGCGGCCTCACGCGCCATGTCGAGCGCCGTCGCCGGGTCGGCGTCGACGAAGTGGAAGGTGGTGTCGGAGAGCGTGAACGACGGGCGCGGGTGGTGGGTCAGGACGAACACCGGCGTGTGGAACGGCGGCTCCTCGCCCCACCAGCCCTTCCAGTCCTCGTTCTCCCAGGGCCCGCGCTGGGGCCCGAACTTGTTGCGGCCCATGATCTCGGCGCCGATGCCGTGGTGGAAGTCCCGCGTCAGGTAGTCGTCGAGGCCCCGGCTGCCGCCGGGGTCGGTGCGGTTGGGCCAGCTCGCCGTGGCGCCGGCCCAGGAGAACATCGCGGCGGGATCCGCGTGCCCGAACGGCCGCTCCAGACTCTGGCCCTCCCCCGTACCGAATCCGTCGGACGAGACCATGAAGTTCTGCACTTTGAGCAACTGGCCCATGGGTGTTCCTCCTGCGTGGTCGAACAAGAAACGACGAACAAGAAACGTCGAACACCAAGCAGACTCCCCCGGCGACGAAAACTCATCGCACCCCGCGCTACGGAGTGTCGTCCCCCAGCACCACCACGTCCTCCCCCCGGAACTCCACGCCCACCCGGGCGCCCTCCTCCGGCGCCTCCCGGAGCGGAAGCTCGGCCTCCAGATCGGGCCCCTCGGCCGGGCGGAGCCGAACGAGGACCTGGCTGCCCCGGAAGGTCCGGGACTCCACCGTCCAGGCCGGGCCCTCCTCCACGAGGCGCACCCCGGCGGGGCGGACGAGGAGCCGCCGCTCGCCCTCCGGCGAGCCGTCCGGGACCGGGACCTTCCCCCACACGGTCTGCGCGATCCCGCCCGTCACCCGCGCCGCCACCACGTTGTCGAAGCCGAGGAACCGGGCCACGAACTCCGACGCGGGCCGCGCCCACACGTCCGCCGGCGCACCCGACTGGGCGATCCGCCCGTCCCGCATGACCACGAGCCGGTCGGCGAGCGCGAAGGCCTCGCCCTGGTCGTGGGTGACGGCGAGGACCGTCGTCCCGAGCCGCCCGAAGAGCTGCCGCAGCTCCACGACGAGCCGCTCCCGCAGCCCCCGGTCGAGCTGGCCGAGCGGTTCGTCCAGCATGAGGAGCCGGGGCGAGGGCGCGAGGGCGCGGGCGAGCGCCACCCGCTGCTGCTCGCCGCCGGAGAGCGCGGCGACGGACCGCCGCTCGGCGCCGGGGAGTCCGACGAGGTCGAGCAGCTCCCGTACCCGCTCGGCCTGCTCCGCCTTCCGGGCGCCCCGCATGCGAAGACCGAAGGCGACGTTGCCGCCGACGTCCCGCTGCGGGAAGAGCTGGTGGTCCTGGAACATGAGACCGACGCCCCGCCGGTGCACCGGCACCCCGGCCTGGTCGGCGCCGCCCAGCAGCACCCGGCCCGCGTCCAGCGGCTGGAGTCCGGCGACGGCCCGCAGCAGCGTGGACTTGCCGCTGCCGCTGGGGCCGAGCACGCACACGATCTCGTGCTCGGCGACGTCCAGGTCCACGGCGTCGAGCACGGCCCGTTCCCCGAACCGTACGGTCGCGTCCTCGATCGACAGCATCAGAACTCCCCGGAGGTCCGGTCGGTGCGGAGCCGTTCGAGCAGCAGCAGGGACACCGCGCACACCACCATCAGAATCGTCGAGAGGGCCATGGCCTGGCCGTAGTTGAGCTCGCCGGGCCGGCCGAGCAGCCGGGCCACCGCGACCGGCAGCGTGGGATTGTCGGGCCTGGCGATGAACACGGTCGCCCCGAACTCGCCGAGCGACACCGCGAAGGCGAACCCGGCCGCGATGAGCAGCGCCCGCCGCACCATCGGCAGGTCCACCTCCCGCCAGGCCCGCCACGGCGAGGCGCCGAGCACGGCCGCCGCCTCCCGCAGCCGCTCGTCCACCGCGCGCAGGACCGGCAGCATCGTCCGTACGACGAAGGGGACGCCGACCAGGGCCTGCGCGAGGGGTACGAGGATCCAGCTGGCCCGCAGGTCGAGCGGCGGCTCGTCGAGCGTGATGAGGAAGCCGAAGCCGACGGTGACGGCGGAGACGCCGAGCGGCAGCATGAGCAGCGCGTCGAAGCCCCGTACGAGCCGCCCGGCCATGGGGGTCCCCCCGTTCGAGCGAAGCCGAGAATGGGGGAGGGTGAGGGCCGCCGCCGCGAGTCCGCCGATCAGCACCGCGAGGGCGGTGGCGGCCACCGCGTACCGCAGCGAGTTCCCGATCGCCTCCAGGGGTGGGACGAGGAAGGTCCCGGACGCGTCGAGCGAGCCGAGCGCCCGGTAGTAGCCGAGCCCGTACCCGTGCGGTCCGGCGAAGGAGCGCTCCACGAGCACGCCGAGCGGCAGCAGGATCAGCAGCGCCACGGACAGCAGCACGGCGGCGAGCAGCATCCACTGCCCGACGCCGCGCGGCCGGCGCGCGGTCCGCTCCGGCGCCACGAGCCGCAGGGCGGTCTCCCGCCGCCGTACGGCCCAGGCGTGCACGCCCAGGATCGCGCCGACGGCCGCGAACTGGACGAGGGTGAGGACCGCCGCCGTCGACAGGTCGAGCAGCCGGGCGGTCTGCCGGTAGATCTCGGACTCCAGGGTGGAGTACTGGTCCCCGCCGAGGATCTGCACGACGCCGAAGGAGGTGAAGGTGAAGAGGAAGACCATCAGGGCGGCCGCCGCCACCGACGGCACGAGCGCGGGCAGCGTCACCGTCCGCCAGGCCCGCCAGCGCGAGGCGCCGAGGACCCGGGCGGCCTCCTCCTGGCGCGGGTCGAGCTGCGACCAGAGGCCGCCGACGGTCCTCACGACGACCGCGTAGTTGAAGAAGACGTGCGCGAGGAGGATCGCCCACACGCTGGTGTCGAGCCGCAGCCCCCACAGCTCGTCGGTGAGCCCGTTCCGGCCGACGAGCGCCAGGAACGCCGTGCCGACGAGGACGGTCGGCAGCACGAACGGCACCGTGACGACGGCCCGCAGCACGCGCTTGCCGGGGAACTCGAAGCGGGCGAAGACGTACGCCCCGGGCAGCGCGACCAGGAGGGTGAGCCCGGTGGAGGCGAGCGCCTGCCACACGGTGAAGCCGAGCACGTCGAGGATGTCCGGCCGGCTCAGCGTCTCGCCGATCCGGCCGAACCGCCAGGCGCCGTCGGGCCGCAGCCCCCGGTCCACGATGGACACGACGGGCCAGGCGAAGAAGACCCCGAAGAACGCGACGGGCAGGGCCATGAGCCCGAGCCGCGTCGCGTCCCCCTTGAGGTCGCGCCTCACGCCGGGACGCGCTCCCTCGGGACGCGCTACTTCAGGACGAGCGACGACCACTGCTGGATCCACGGGTCACGCTTCTCGGCGATCTTCTCGGGCGCCATGGTCTCCGGCTTGGCGATCACCACACCGTGCTTGGTGAACAGCTCCGGCAGGGCCGCGTCCTTCGCCACCGGGTTGACGAACATCTGGAGCGGCATGTCCTCCTGGAACTTCTTGGAGATCAGGAAGTCGATCAGCGCCTTGCCGCCCTCGGGGTTCTTCGCGCCGTTCAGCAGGCCGGCGAACTCGACCTGCCGGAAGCAGGTGCCGGTGGAGACGCCGGTGGGCGCCACCTTCGGCTGCGGCTCGCCGTACAGCACCTCGACCGGCGGGCTGGAGGCGTACGACACGACCAGCGGCCGGTCGCCCTTGGCCTGCTTGCCGCCGGCCGAGCCGGAGAACTCCTGGTTGTAGGCGAGCTCCCAGCTGTCGACGGTCTTCACACCGTTGGCCTTGAGCTTCTTCCAGTAGTCCTGCCAGCCGTCGTCGCCGTACTTCGCGGCCGTGCCGAGCAGGAAGCCGAGGCCCGGGGAGGACAGCTCGGGGTTCTCCACGACGAGCAGGTTCTTGTACTCCGGCTTCGCCAGGTCGTCGAAGGTGACCGGCGGCGCCAGCTTCTTGTCCGCGAAGTACTTCTTGTCGTAGTTGACGCAGATGTCGCCGGAGTCGATCGGGGTGACCCGGTGCTCCTTGTCGAGCTGGTACGTCGCCGGGACCCGGTCCAGGCCCTTCGCCTCGTACGGGACGAAGATCCCGTTGTCGAGGGCGCGGGAGAGGAGCGTGTTGTCGACGCCGAAGAAGACGTCACCCTGCGGGGAGCCCTTGGTCAGGATCTCCTTGTTGACGGCCTCGCCGGCGTCGCCGCTCTTCAGCACCTTGACCGTGAAGCCGGTCTGCTTGGTGAAGTCCGCGAGGACTTCCTTGGAGGCGTTGAACGAGTCGTGGCTCACCAGCGTCACCGTCTTCGGCGCGGGCTGGTCGGTCTTGCCCGCCGCGCCCCGGACGTCGTCGGTGCCGCACGCGGCGAGGCTGGTGACGCCGAACGCCGCGACGAGCGCGACGGCGGCGGCCTTCTTGATGCTCACTGGATTCCTCCTGGGTATGACCAGGAAGAGACGCGGCCCTGCCCACGACCGGCGGACCGGTCGCGGGCAGGGCGCAACAGCTTGAGTTACGACCGAACTTCCTACCCAGAATGACCTGGGCGAGGTTCAGAGGGTCTGCGGTCTACGGTTACCGCACTCTCAGCGCTGTGGCGCTCCCCTGTCGGAATATGGAGATGTGTTCGAGCTCAGACTACAAGGTCAGCGCTCGGCGGCCGCGAGCTGTCCACAGGCACCGTCGATCTCCTGACCGCGGGTGTCCCGCACGGTCACCGGCACTCCGTGGCGGGCGATCGCCTCGACGAAGGCCTTCTCGTCCTCGGGGCGGGACGCCGTCCACTTCGATCCGGGCGTCGGGTTCAGCGGAATGAGGTTGACGTGCACCCGCTTGCCCTTGAGGAGGCGGCCGAGCAGGTCACCACGCCAGGCCTGGTCGTTGATGTCCCGGATGAGGGCGTACTCGATGGAGATCCGGCGGCCGGACTTCTCCGCGTACTCCCAGGCGGCGTCGAGGACCTCGCGGACCTTCCAGCGCGTGTTGACGGGCACGAGGGTGTCGCGGAGCTCGTCGTCCGGCGCGTGCAGCGAGACGGCGAGACGGCACTTGAAGCCCTCGTCGGCGAAGCGCAGCATCGCGGGCACGAGGCCGACGGTCGAGACGGTGATGCCGCGCTGCGAGAGCCCGAGGCCGTCCGGCTCGGGGTCGGTGAGCCGCCGGATGGCTCCGACGACCCGCTTGTAGTTCGCGAGCGGCTCGCCCATGCCCATGAAGACGATGTTGGAGAGCCGCGCCGGTCCCCCGGGCACCTCCCCGTCCCGCAGCGAACGCATGCCGTCCACGATCTGGTGCACGATCTCGGCGGTCGACAGGTTCCGGTCGAGGCCCGCCTGCCCGGTCGCGCAGAACGGGCAGTTCATCCCGCAGCCGGCCTGCGAGGAGATGCACATGGTCACCCGGTCCGGGTAGCGCATGAGCACCGACTCCACGAGCGTGCCGTCGTGCAGCTTCCACAGGGTCTTACGGGTGGTGTCGTCGTCGCACGAGATGTGCCGCACCACGGACATCAGGTCGGGCAGCAGCTCCCCGGCCAGCTTCTCCCGCGAGGCGGCCGGGATGTCGGTCCACTCGGCGGGGTCGTGCGCGTACCGCGCGAAGTAGTGCGTCGACAGCTGCTTGGCGCGGAAGGGCTTCTCGCCGATCGCGGCGACGGCCTCCTTCCGCTCGGCGGGCGAGAGGTCGGCGAGGTGCCGCGGCGGCTTCTTGGCTCCGCGGGGGGCGACGAAAGTGAGTTCTCCGGGCACTGGACGGGCCACGATCGGGTGTCTCCTCAGACGGCACGAGGTCTGGGATCCCCGCGGCGGCGGGGAGGGCGGCATCACGATGCCGAAGCCAGGAGACCTCACGGGACCGTCCCCGCAGCGGCGGGGACGACGGAAGGGCCCGCAGCACACGTGCCACGAGCCCTTCCAGAGTACCCGCTGTCCGTCAACCCGTTCCGACGAACAGGGCGAGCAGCAGCCACACCACCGGTGCCGTCGGCAGCAGCGAGTCAAGCCGGTCCATGATGCCGCCGTGGCCCGGCAGCAGCGTGCCCATGTCCTTGATGCCGAGGTCGCGCTTGATCATGGACTCGCCGAGGTCGCCGAGCGTCGCGCTCGCCGCCACCGCGAGACCGAGGATCAGGCCCTGCCACCAGGCACCGTCGTCGATCATGAACTGCATGCACAGCGCGCCCGCCCCCATCGCGAACGTCACCGCGCCGACCAGGCCCTCGCGGGTCTTGCCGGGGCTGATCCGCGGGGCCAGCTTGTGCTTGCCGAAGCGCCAGCCGACCGCGTACGCCCCGGTGTCGCTCACGACCGTGAGGATCAGGAACGTCAGCACCCGCTGCGCCCCGTCGTCCGCGGTCAGCAGCATCGCCACGAAGGTCGCGAGGAACGGCACGTAGAACGCGGCGAAGACCCCCGCCGTGACGTCCTTCAGATAGCCCTCGGGCGGCTCCGTCATCCGCCAGACGAGCACCGCGAGCGCCGTGAGGGCCATCGCCACCCAGGCGCCCTCGGCGCCGCGGACGTAGCCGGCGACGACCATCGCCGCGCCGCCGACCGCGAGCGGCACCAGCGGAGCCTTGATCGCCTTGCGCTCCTGGAGGCGGGAGGTGAGCTCCCACAGGCCGACGACCACGGCGACCGCTATCACTCCGACGAACGCCGGCTTCCAGATGAACAGCGACGCGATGATGACGGCACCGAGACCGACCCCGACCCCTATGGCCGCGCCCAGGTCACGGCCCGCGCTCTTCTTCTGCCGGGGCGCCGACGACGGCGCGGACGGCGGAGGCGGGGTGGGGCTGGACATGGGCTCCTGCGGGTGCTCGTGCGGCGTCTCGTCACGGAACAGGGGACCGCTCGGGTGAGCGGCCCCCCGGCCGTGACCGTCCTGGAATCCGCCGGCGGGAACGTCGGGCACGATGGGCATGGGCCGAGTCTGCGCCGCCTGCTGCCGATCGTATGCGGGACCCGCCGGGGCAGGCCCCTGGTCGGGTCCCCCGTAG
The DNA here is from genome assembly GCF_055602235.1 of Streptomyces sp. NPDC037410. Lineage (NCBI taxonomy): Bacteria > Bacillati > Actinomycetota > Actinomycetes > Kitasatosporales > Streptomycetaceae > Streptomyces > Streptomyces sp. NPDC037410. The sequence continues at coordinate 509,703 of NZ_JBVJWR010000001.1, forward strand.
CCGGAACCGGCCGGGGCCCCCCAGGAAGAGTCGTTCATCAGACCTCGAGCAGCTCGGCTTCCTTGTGCTTGAGCAGCTCGTCCACCTGCGCGACGTACTTCGCGGTGGTGTCGTCGAGCTCCTTCTCGGCGCGGCGGCCCTCGTCCTCGCCGACCTCGCCGTCCTTGACGAGCTTGTCGATGGTCTCCTTGGCCTTGCGGCGCACCGAGCGGATCGAGATCTTCGAGTCCTCGGCCTTGCCCTTGGCGACCTTGATGTACTCCCGGCGGCGCTCCTCGGTCAGCTCGGGGAACACCACGCGGATGATGTTGCCGTCGTTGCTCGGGTTGACGCCGAGGTCCGAGTCGCGGATGGCCTGCTCGATGTTGCGCAGCGCGCTCTTGTCGAACGGGGTCACCACGGCCATGCGCGGCTCCGGCACCGAGAAGGACGCCAGCTGGTTGATGGGCGTGATGGCGCCGTAGTAGTCAGCCACGATCTTGTTGAACATCGCCGGGTGCGCACGGCCGGTGCGGATCGCGGCGAAGTCCTCCTTGGCGACCACGACGGCCTTCTCCATCTTCTCCTCGGCCTCGAGGAGGGTCTCTTCGATCACCACTTGCTCCTGCGTGTCGTCGCGTTGTGTCCTGCACGGTGTACGACCGGCAGGGCTCTGTCCATCCCCTTGCGGGGCGGTTCCCCGGTTCGGGTCAGGCCCGGGTGCCCTGGTCGCTCACGAGCGTGCCGATCTTCTCACCCTTCACCGCGCGAGCGATATTGCCCTCGGTGAGCAGTTCGAAGACGAGGATCGGGAGGTTGTTGTCCCGGCACAGGGTGATGGCGGTGGCGTCGGCGACCTTGAGGTCGCGGGAGATCACCTCGCCGTACTCGAGGGCGTCGAACTTGACCGCGTCGGGGTTGGCCTTCGGGTCGGAGTCGTAGACGCCGTCCACGCCGTTCTTGCCCATCAGCAGGGCCTCGGCGTCGATCTCCAGGGCACGCTGGGCGGCGGTGGTGTCCGTGGAGAAGTACGGCATGCCCATGCCCGCACCGAAGATGACCACGCGGCCCTTCTCCAGGTGGCGCACGGCGCGCAGCGGGATGTACGGCTCGGCGACCTGGCCCATGGTGATGGCGGTCTGGACGCGGGAGTCGATGCCCTCCTTCTCCAGGAAGTCCTGGAGCGCGAGGCAGTTCATCACGGTGCCGAGCATGCCCATGTAGTCGGAACGGGCCCGGTCCATGCCGCGCTGCTGGAGCTCGGCGCCACGGAAGAAGTTGCCGCCGCCGATCACGATCGCGATCTCCGCGCCGTCGCGGACGACGGCCGCGATCTCACGCGCGATGGCGTGCACGACGTCGGGGTCGACGCCCAGGCCGGTACCGCCGGAGAAGGCTTCTCCGGACAGCTTCAGCATGTAGCGGCCGGCCTTCTTGCCGTTGTTGTCGTCGCCCTGTACGGCGCCCTGATTCATGGAGATCTCCTCGTGCACATACGAAGGAGGCCATTGCCTTGGGTCCTCTCGGTATCCCGTACGGCAATGGCCTCCTCGTCAGATCTGCGGTCGTCCTGCGCGTGCGCGGACGACTGCCTCAGACCCTACCGGGGTCCGGTGTCCGTCGCGTTCGCGTACGGACTCAGATGCCGACCTTGATGCGCGTGAAGCGCTTCAGGGTGACACCGGCCTCGTCCAGGACCTTCTGGACGGACTTCTTGTTGTCCAGGGCGTACGGCTGGCCGAGCAGCGTGGCGTCCTTGAAGAAGCCGTTGACGCGACCCTCGACGATCTTGGCGATCGCGGCCTCGGGCTTGCCCTCGGCGCGGGTGGTCTCCTCGGCGATGCGACGCTCGGACTCGACGACCTCGGCCGGAACGTCTTCCTTGGTGAGGTACTTCGGCGCGAAGGCGGCGATGTGCTGGGCGATGCCCTTGGCGACGTCGGCGTCGGCCTTGTCGAACTCGACGAGGACACCGATCTGCGGCGGCAGGTCGGGCATCGTGCGGTGCATGTACGCGTAGACGAAGCCGTCGGCGTACTGCGCGAAGCGGTCGAGGACGATCTTCTCGCCGAGGTTGGCGTTGGCCTCGTCGACGAACGCCTGCACGGTCTTGCCGGCCTCGATCTCGGAGGCGAGCAGCGCCTCCAGGTCGGCCGGGGCGGTGGCGGCGACGTGCTCGGCCAGCTGGGCGGCGACGGCCTGGAACTTGTCACCCTTGGCGACGAAGTCCGTCTCGCACTTCAGCTCGACGAGGACGCCGGAGGTGTTGTCGTCGGCGATGAGGGAGACCACGGCGCCGTTCTCGGCAGAGCGGCCCTCGCGCTTGGCGACGCCCTTCTGGCCCTTGATACGGAGCGCCTCGACGGCCTTGTCGACGTTGCCGTCGGCCTCGTCCAGGGCCTTCTTGCAGTCCATCATGCCGGCGCCGGTGAGCTCGCGGAGCTTCTTGACGTCAGCGGCGGTGTAGTTCGCCATGAGTCTGTTTCTCTCTCGAAGTCTGAAAGATCGGGCGGGTCCACGGGTGGACGGCGGGGGCCTTGTGAGCCCCCGCCGTCGTCACCCGAAGGTCCTGGAGGGTCAGGCCTGCTCGGCGTCCGCGGCCGGAGCCTCGGCGGCGGGGGCCTCAGCGGCCGGAGCCTCGGCGGCCGGAGCGTCGGCGGCCGGGGCCTCCTCAGCCTTCTTCTCACCCTCGAGCAGGTCGCGCTCCCACTCGGCGAGCGGCTCGCCCTGGGCCTTCTCGCCCGGCTTCGAGTCGCCGGTCGCGGCGCCGGAGCGGGCGATGAGGCCCTCGGCGACGGCGTCGGCGATCACGCGGGTGAGCAGGGTGACGGAGCGGATCGCGTCGTCGTTGCCCGGGATCTTGTAGTCGACCTCGTCGGGGTCGCAGTTGGTGTCGAGGATCGCGACGACCGGGATGTGGAGCTTGCGCGCCTCACCGACGGCGATGTGCTCCTTCTTGGTGTCGACGATCCAGACGGCGCTCGGCACCTTCTGCATCTCGCGGATACCACCGAGGGTCTTCTCCAGCTTGGCCTTCTCGCGGGAGAGGACCAGGAGCTCCTTCTTGGTGAGACCCGAGGCGGCGACGTCCTCGAAGTCGATCTGCTCGAGCTCCTTGAGGCGCTGCAGACGCTTGTAGACGGTGGAGAAGTTGGTGAGCATGCCACCGAGCCAACGCTGGTTGACGTACGGCATGCCGACACGCGTCGCCTGCTCGGCGATGGCCTCCTGGGCCTGCTTCTTCGTACCGACGAACATGATGGAGCCGCCGTGCGCGACGGTCTCCTTGACGAACTCGTAGGCGCGGTCGATGTACGACAGCGACTGGAGCAGGTCGATGATGTAGATGCCGTTGCGCTCGGTGAAGATGAAGCGCTTCATCTTCGGGTTCCAGCGACGGGTCTGGTGACCGAAGTGGACGCCGCTCTCCAGCAGCTCCCGCATCGTGACGACGGCCATGGCCATCTCCTTGGTTTTCTCGGTTGTGTTCCTGACGCCCCGGCGCGCCGTGCCACGAAGGACCGAAAGGCGCTGCCACCCGCCTCGAAGAGCAGGTGGCGGGGCGTGCGAAGTCGACCCGGTGACCCGGGTCGCCATAGGAAGTGTACGGGACCCCGGGAGCGCCGGGTGACGGTGCCGTCCACAACCGGGCGGTCGTCCACAGATTCCGCCGCCACCGGCCACGGCGGCCGACGGGCGGGCAGCCTGCCGTCATGCACCTCTACGCGATCAGCCTGCTCCTGGCCCTGGCCACTGCGGTGTGGCCGGTGGGCCCGCCCCGCCCCGAGATCCTCCGCGGCTGGCGGCCTCCGCCCGGGCCGTACGCCGCCGGTCACCGCGGCGTCGACCTCGCCGCGCCCCCGGGCACCCCGGTGCTCGCCCCGGCCGCGGGCACGGTGACCTTCGCGGGCCCGGTGGGCGGGGTCGGCGTGCTCACGCTGACGCTGACGGGTCCCGGGGCGGACCGGGGCGGGCCACCGCTCCGGACCACCTACGGGCCGGTGGAGCCGCTCGTCCCGAAGGGGACGGCGGTGCGGGCCGGGGAGGTCGTCGCGCGCGCGGCCCCGGGCGGTCACTGCGCGCGGGCGTGTGTGCACTGGGGGCTGCTGCGGGGCGAGACGTATCTGAATCCCCTGCGGCTGCTCGGCGCGGGAGGGTCGCGGCTGCTGCCGGTGAGCGGAGGGCGATTTCGGATGCGGAGCTCAAGCGGCTGACGCCCACGCGGCGACGACCGCCGGCTCGTACGGGCGAGCTACGAGCAGCTGGGCGCGGCCTGAGGAGCACGCCCTGGCGTGGGCGCACGGGGCGTCAGACGCCGCGGATGCCGCCCAGGCCCATGGAGACCGCCGCGTCGGCGATGGTGCCCGGGTCCTCGGCGGCGCCGAGTTCGAGGCGGCGGACGGCGGCGTCGACGACGCCCTGGAGGAGCATGGCTTCGAGGCGGGGCTGCGGGCGGCCGAGGGCCGTGAGGGCGGCGACGATCATGGTGACGAGACCGCCGTGGGCCGCACGGATCTTCTCGCGGGCGCCGTCGTCCAGCTCGCTCGCGGAGATGGCGACGACGGCGCGGTGACGGCGGTCGCCGACCAGTTCCAGCTGGGTGCGGACGTACGCCTCGACCTTGCCCTCGGCGGTGTCGGCCGCGGCCATGGCGGCCTCGACCTCGGCGGCCCAGACGGGGAAGTCGACGGCGCACAGCTCTTCGACGACGGCGGCGCGCGACCGGAAGTACTCGTAGACCGACGAGCGGGCCAGGCCCGTGCGCTCGGCGAGGGCGGGGAAGGTCAGCACCTCCGTACCCCCCTCGGAGAGCAGGGAACGCGCGGCGTCCAGGAGGGCGCCGCGCTGCATCGTCCGGTGCTCGGCCACCGAGGCCGCTCGAATCCTGGGCACGGCACCACTGTACGACCGGCCCGCAAGGGTCAGCGGCCGACGTCGGCCAGCTTGGCGCGGAGCTGGAGGACGGACTTGGTGTGGATCTGGCTGACGCGGCTCTCGGTGACGCCGAGGACGTGGCCGATCTCGGCGAGGGTCAGGCCCTCGTAGTAGTAGAGCGTGACGACGGTCTTCTCCCGCTCGGGGAGCGTGTTGATGGCGCGGGCGAGCAGCCGGCGCAGCTCGCGGTCCTCGGCGACCTCGACGGGGTTGTCGGCGGCGGTGTCCTCGAGGGTGTCCATGAGGGAGAGCCGGTCGCCGCCCTCGCCTCCGACGTGCAGCAGCTCTTCCAGGGCGACCACGTTCGCCAGGGACAACTGGCTGAAGACCCCGTGCAGTTCCTCCAGGGTGATGTCCATCTCCGCGGCGACCTCGCTCTCGGAGGGCGTCCGGCGGAGCTGGGCTTCGAGGGTGGCGTAGGCGCGCTCGACGTTGCGGGCCTTCTGGCGCACGGAGCGGGGGATCCAGTCCAGGGCGCGGAGTTCGTCGATCATGGCGCCGCGGATGCGGGTGATGGCGTACGTCTCGAACTTGATCGCCCGCTCGACGTCGAACTTCTCGATGGCGTCGATGAGGCCGAAGACGCCGGAGGAGACGAAGTCGGCCTGCTCCACGTTGGACGGCAGCCCCACGCTGACCCGTCCGGCCACGTACTTGACGAGCGGCGAGTAGTGCAGGATCAGCTGCTCCCGCAGCCGCTCGTCGCCGGTGTCCTTGTACGAGCGCCACAGCTCGTCGAGTGAGGTCGGTGCGGCAGGTCGCACGGTGCCCCGGGCTGCTGGGGGCACCGCAGCGCGGTCAGACCCGGAGGTGTGCTGGGGCATGCGTTGCCTTGAGCCGTTCTGCTGTCGGGTGCGTCGGAGTGGGTGTCCTGGTGGGTGTCCTGGCGGGAATCCTCGTGAGCGTAGCGTGAGTGCGCTGTCGCGGTGCGCGAACGTCGGCGGATCGCGCCGCTCCGGGTGGACGCCGTCGACCACGTCTTCGAACCGGGGCCGCGGCGCGTGTCGGCCCCTCGGACGCGGCCGAGAGAACTCGGTTGTTCATCGGCTTCACCCTTTCACCCGAATGCTCCAGGTCAAGTACCGCCTCGCCGCGCGTTCGACGCTTCTGTCGCGGTGTTCGTCAACCTCCAGCCCACCCCGTGCCGCTCGACGAAGCCGAGCGAGTGGAGTTCGTACAGCTTGGCGAGGGTGTCGTCGGGGGTGGTTCCGGCGCGGCGGGCGATGACGGTGGTGGGGGTGGGGCCGCGGGCGGGGAGCGCTTCGAGGATGTGCGCGGTGGCGGGGGCGAGGAGGTCGCGGGGCAGGACGGGCCCCCGGCGGGCCGGGGCGAGCCGGCCGATCTCGCCGATGAGCTCGATGATCTCGTCGGCGTCGGTGACGAGGGTGGCGTCGCCGCGCAGGAGTTCGTGCACGCCGGCGGAGAGTGCGCTGGTCACGGGTCCTGGAACGCCCATGGTGTGGCGGCCGAGCCGGGCGGCGGCGCGGGCGGTGACGAGGGAGCCGCTGCGGTGCTGGGCCTCGACGACGACCGTTCCTCTGGTGAGGGCGGCGATGACGCGGTTGCGGAGGATGAAGCGGCTGGGTGTGGGATGGCTGTCGGGTGGCAACTCGCCGACGACGAGGCCCTGTTCCGCGACGCGCCGGATGAGCCGGTCGTGGCCGCGGGGGTAGGGGGTGTCGACCCCGCAGGCGAGGACGGCGACGGTGGCGCCGTCGGCGGCGAGGGCGCCCCGGTGGGCGGCGCCGTCGATGCCGTAGGCGGCTCCGGAGACGACGACCCAGCCCTGTCGGCTGAGGGCGGCGGCGAGGTCGGCGGCGGTGTGGGCGCCGTACGGGGTGCAGGCGCGGGCGCCGACGAGGGCGACGGAGCGCAGGGCCCAGGTGCGCAGGTCGGCGGGGCCTCTCACCCAGAGTCCGATCGGACGGGCGTCACCGAGGTCGTCGAGTTGACGTGGCCATTCGGTGTCGCCGGGGACGAGGAAGCGGCCGCCGAGGCGCTGGACGGTGTCGAGGTCGTCGCCGGGGCGGGCGGCGGTGGCGCGTTGCCGCCAGGAGGCGACGCGTGTGGCTCCGGTGCCGGGGAAGGGGGAGGTGTCGTCCCCGGTGCGCCCGGTGTGGAGGAGGCGGTCGAGGAAGCCGGTGGCGCCGTACTGGCGGAGCCAGCGGCCGGCGTGTTCGTCGCCGGGCTCGACGGCGCGGCTGAGGGTGGCGCGTGCCAGGCGCTCGTCCGTCGGGGCGGTCGGGGCGGGCGTGGTGGTCATGCGGGCTCCCCCGCTCCGACGGGCACGCCGCGGGCGACGCCGGTGCGCAGTTCGAGGGCGAGGCCGATGTCCTGGTGGTCGGGCCGGTCGTGTCCGTTCAGGTCGGCCACGGTCCAGGCGACGCGGAGCACACGGTCGAGGCCTCGGGCGGTGAGCAGTCCGCGCTCGACGTCGCGTTCGGCGTCGGCGAGGGCTCCGGGTGCGGCGAGGTGGCGGGTGCGGAGCTCGTGTCCGGGGATCTCGCTGTTCACCCTCCAGGGGGTGCCGTCGAGGCGCGCGGCGGCCCTGGCTCTGGCTTCGTGGACCCGGGCGGCGACGGCGGCGGTGGTCTCGCCCCGGCCGCCCTGTCCGAGGAGGTCGGCGCGGGTGACGGGTTCGACCTCGACGCGGAGGTCGACGCGGTCGAGCAGGGGTCCGGAGAGCCGTGCCTGGTAGCGGCGGATCACGGAGGCGGGGCATTCGCAGCCGGCGCCGTACAGCGTGTGGCGGCCGCAGGGGCAGGGGTTGGCGGCGAGGGCGAGGAGGAAGCGGGCGGGGAGGCGCACGACGCCGGCGGCGCGGGCGATGACGACGTGCCCGGATTCGAGGGGCTGGCGGAGGGCGTCGAGGGCCTTGCCGGAGAACTCCGGGGCCTCGTCCAGGAACAGGACCCCTCGGTGGGCCAGGGAGACGGCGCCGGGCCTGGGGAGGCCGTTCCCGCCGCCGACGAGGGACTGCATGGTGGCGGAGTGGTGGGGTGCGCAGTAGGGGGCGCGGCGGACGAGGGGTTCGCCGGGCGGGAGGATCCCGGCGACGGAGTGGACGGCGGTGACCTCCAGGGATTCCTTGCGGGTGAGGGGCGGGAGGATGCCGGGCAGGCGCTCGGCGAGCATGGTCTTGCCCGCGCCCGGCGGGCCGGAGAGGAGCAGGTGGTGGCTGCCCGCGGCGGCGACCTCCAGGGCCAGGCGGGCCCGGTGCTGGCCGGCGACGTCGGCGAGGTCGGGGCCTTCGCCGGCGTCGGCCGCGAGTCCGCTGCTGATGCCGGCGCCGGGGACGAGGAGTCCGGCGAGCATGGCGTCGGGCCGGCCTTGCTCGCAGGGTTCCTCGTCGGGGACGGGTTCGTCGGTGAGGACGGCGATCAGCTGGCGGAGCGTGCGGACGCCGAGGACGGAGACCCCGGGGACGAGCGAGGCCTCTCCGGCGGTCTGTTCGGGGACGACGACCTGGCTGTATCCGGCTTCGGCGGCGGCGAGCACGGCGGGCAGGACACCGCGGACGGGCCGGACGCGCCCGTCGAGGCCGAGTTCTCCGATGAGGACGAGGTCGGCGATGGTGCGCGGGTCGATCCGCTCGGCGGCGCCGAGGACCGCGGCCGCGACGGCCAGGTCGAATCCGCTGCCGCCCTTCGGGACGGAGGCCGGGCTGAGGCCGACGGTCAGCTTCTTCTGGGGCCATTCGGCGCCGGAGTTGACGACGGCGGCGCGGACCCGGTCGCGGCTCTCGCTGAGGCTCTTGTCGGGGAGGCCGACGAGGGTGAAGGCGGCGACGCCCGGTTCGAGGTCGGCCTGGACCTCGACGACGACGCCTTCGACGCCGACGAGGGCGACGGAGCAGGTGCGGGCGAATCCCATCAGGCCACCCCCTGGGCGTGGGTGAGGACGGGGGCGCCCTTGCGCGGCAGGACGATGCCGACGACGTCGATGCGGACGCCGCCGGCGGGGGCCGGGGTGTCGTTGCGGTCGAGCCAGCAGGCGGCGAGGCGGCGGAGCCGCTCGGCCTTGCGGGGTGTGACGGCGGCCATCGGGTGCTCGTAGGCGCCGTCGCGGCGGGTCTTGACCTCGCAGATGACGAGGGTGTCGCCGTCGCGGGCGACGATGTCGATCTCGCCGGCCCGGCCGCAGCGCCAGTTGCGGGCGAGGATGTGCATGCCGGTCGCGGTGAGCCGGCGGGTCGCCAGCTCCTCCCCGTACCGTCCGAGTGCTTGGGTCTTGTTCATGCGGTACCACCTCCGTCACCGACTGTGACGGAGTGCGGCGGACCGCGTGCGGCGCTGTGGACGGCCGGGAGGCTGTGGAGAACGCCGTCACCCCTGAGGGTGATTTCCCCGGGTGCGGCGAGGGAGCGGCGTCAGCTGCCGGGGAGTTCGAGGTCGCTCTTGTTGAGCTCCTCGATGTTCACGTCCTTGAAGGTCAGGACCCGGACCTTCTTGACGAACCTGGCGGGCCTGTACATGTCCCAGACCCAGGCGTCGGCCATGCTGACCTCGAAGAACACCTCGCCCTGCACCGAGTGCACCTGCATCTCGTAGTCGTTGGTGAGGTAGAAGCGACGCTCGGTCTCGATCACGTATTTGAACAGCCCGACGACGTCGCGGTACTCCCGGTAGAGCTTCAGCTCCATCTCGGTCTCGTACTTCTCGAGGTCCTCGGCGCTCATGGCATGTTCCCCTTCAGCCGTGCGTCCCCCTATTGTGCGCCAGTCGTACGCGTCCCTAAACGATTTCCGGGGCGAGAACCACCGGTGCACTCGGAGGTCCCTCGTCGAGCAGCGTGCGCAGCAGCTCGGCGAGCCTGGTCGGGTACACCGTCTCATGGGCCGCCGACAGTTCGGCGGAGGTCCACCATCTCAGTCCCGAGAGACTGCGGGTCTCCAGCTCCGTGAGGTGCTGCGGCCGGGGCGCGGCCCCGGTCGCGCGGGTGCGGGCCAGGTAGTACCACTCGTCCTGGTCGTAGCGGCGCCCGTCGAAGGGGAAGGAGCAGTACCGCTTCCAGAGCACGGGGCCGAGCTCGACCTCGGTGATGCCGGTCTCCTCCGCGAGCTCGCGGAGCGCCGCCTCCTCCCGGGTCTCGTCGCCCTCCAGGCCGCCGCCGGGGGTGAACCACCAGGTGTCGTCGGGGTCCTCGGGCTCGAAGCCGTGCAGGAGCAGGACCCGGTCGTCGGGGTCGAGCAGCACGACCCGCGCGACCCGCCGCCGCACGGTCCCGTGACCCGTCACCGAGCCCGAACCCGCCCCGAGCCCGGAACCCGAGTCCGCCCCGAGCCCAGGGCCCGGCCCCGAGCCCGAGTCCGCCCCGGTCCCGGCACCCAGGTCCGGTGCGGGCTCGGCGCCCGGTGCGAGGCCCGCAGCGCCTGTGTCCGTCATGCCCCCACCTTCTCCCTCGCGCCCGGCCGCGGCCCCTCGGACGGGCGGCGGGTCAGGCGGCTCGCCACCGGGCCGTACGCGGACCCCAGGACGATCAGCGCGGTGCCGGCCGCGATCATCGTGAGGAGCGCGTTGAACGGCCCCGGTCGCGAGCTGCCGCCCGGGAGTCCGGCGAAGCCCGTGGCGGGCTCCAGAAGGCCCTTGGCGGGCCACACGACGGCGTCGACCCGGCCGACGACCATGGAGCGGGACACGGAGCCCTGCCCGGCGTCCTCCAGGTGCGTACGGGAGTCGAGCGAGACGATCCGGTCGTCGCCCAGGAGGAAGAGGCTGTCCTTGGGGACGGTCACGGAGAACTCCTGGCCCGAGGCGACGGTCCGGCCGTCGGGCCCGGGGTGCAGGTACGGCTCGACGACGGGCGTGCCGTTCACGGTGAGCCGCCCGTCGCGGTCGCAGCAGGCGACGGTGTCGCCGCCGATGCCGGCGACCCGCTTGACCATGGGCGAGGCGCCCCAGAGGGGGTCCTTGAAGACGACCACGTCACCGCGCCGCACCTCGTCGCCGTCGATCCGCTCGGCGAGGATCTTGGACCCGACGTCGATGGTCGGGGTCATGGAGTCGGTGGGGACGGTGAACGGCTGGTAGAGCACGGCTCCCCAGACGAAGCCGCCGAGGAAGAGCACACAGCCGACGGCCACGGCCAGCCCCGACAGCACGCTGCCGAGGCGGCCGCGGCCGCCCTTGGTCCTCATGGTCCCGCTCATGTGCGCACCCCGCAGGTCTGTCGGCGGACCGCAGGTCTCTCGACGGCCCGGGACGGCACCCTACCCGCGGGTCGCTACTCGGCGGTATGCCCCACGGCCTGCCTCTTCCGGCGCCACAGCACCAGCGGGAGCGCTCCGGCGAGCCCGGCCGCCCCGAGGGGGGCGGCGCCCAGGGCCTTGTTGAGCGCGGGCTGGTCGAAGACGTCGGGCACGGGGAGCGTGGCCCAGCGGGTGACCGGCCAGGCGATCACGACGGCGCGGCCCACGACCTCGTCGTTGGAGACGGTGCCGCCGCCGGGGAGCTGCTGGTGGAAGCGGGAGTCCAGGGAGTTCTGGCGGTTGTCGCCCATGACCCAGATGCGGCCCTGGGGGACCTTGATCGGGCCGAAGGAGTCCTGGCAGGGCACCGCGCCGGGGGCGAGGTACGCGCTCTCGTCGAGCGCCACGCCGTTGAGGACGACCTTGCCGCCCTCCTTGCAGGAGACGGTGTCGCCGCCGACCGCGATGACGCGCTTGATGAGGTCCTTCTCCTCGGCGGACGGCATGAGGCCGATGAAGCTGAGGAACTTCTGCACGACGTTCGGCTTGGGGGTCTCCTGGCCCTCCAGCCAGCCGCCCGGGTCGTGGAAGACGACGACCTCGCCGCGCTCGGGCTCGGAGCCGAACCACGGGGTCAGTTTGTCGACGAGTACCCGGTCGCCCTTCTGCAGGGTGTTCATCATCGATTCCGAGGGGATCGAGAACGCCTGCACCAGGAAGGTCTTGATCAGCAGGGCGAGCACCAGCGCGATGCCGATGAGGAGGGGCAGCTCCTTCCAGAAGGAGCGGGGCTTCTTCGGGCCCCTGGCGGGTCCGCCCACCGCTTCGTCGCCGCCCTCGCCCGGCGTACCGCCGCCCGGCGGCTGCGCCTGCTCGTCACCCGTCACGTCGTCACCCGTCGTGTCATCGGCGAAGGCCCCTCCGGCCTTCTTGTCGGGCTCATCGTGTCCGGATCGTGCGCCGACGGCCAAATCCCCCACATCCACTCCTCAGTCTCTGCGAACGCCCGCCCCGGGTCAGGGACAGGCCCACCACTCCCATAACGAGCAGAAGTTCCGCAGGGGTCGGGAGCCCGGGCAATCCGTTCAGAATGCGCGGGGACACACTATGCGACAGACCTGACGCGGTCGCGGAACCCGCACCTGCGTGGGGGACGGCGGAGAAGGTGTCCCGCTGCTCCAGGGTGCGCCAGTGCCCGAAGGGCCAGGCGATCACCACGGCCCGCCCGACGACCTGCTCCTCGGAGACGGTGCCGTGCCCCTCCTCGCCGAGGTGGAAACGGGAGTCGGCCGAGTCGGAGCGGTGGTCTCCCATGACGAAGATGCGGCCCTCGGGGACCTTCACCTCGAAGGGGATCTTCGACGGCGGATTCCCGGGATGCAGGTACGGCTCGTCCAGCGGCACGCCGTTGACGCTGATCCGCCCGTCCTTGCCGCAGCAGCGGACGGTGTCCCCGCCGACGGCGACGACCCGCTTGATCAGGTCCCGGTCGTCGGCCGAGGGGAGCAGGCCGATGAAGGTCAGGGCCTGCTTGGCCTGCTTGATGCCGATCGGGGCGTCGGCGGCCGGAGTCGTCTCCTGCTGGAGCCAGGTGCCGGGGTCCTTGAAGACGACGACGTCGCCGCGCTCGGGACGGGCGCCGAACCAGGGCGTGAGCTTGTCGACGAGGACCCGGTCGGAGATCTGGATCGTCTGCTCCATGGAGCCGGACGGGATGACGAAGGCCTGGAGCAGGAAGGTCTTGAGGACGAGCGCGATGAGCACGGCCACCGTGACCAGGATCGGGATCTCCCGGAGCGCGGAGCGCTGGCGGCGCCGCTTGACCTTGCGGGCGAGCCTGCGGCGCTCGGCCCGGCCGGGCGGGGCGGCGGCGGGGCTCTGCCCCGACCCGCCGGGTGCGCGGCCCCGGCTACCCATGGGGTCCCGCTCCGTGTCCGCCGGCCGGTGGGGCCGGTACGGCGTGGAACGCGTCGGTGCCGGGCACGGTGGACCAGCGGCCGAAGGGCCAGGCGATCCAGTCGGCGCGGCCGACGACCTTGTCGACGGGGACCATGCCGCCGCCCGCGTTGCCCAGGTGGTCGCGGGAGTCGCTGGACTGGCTGCGGTGGTCGCCCATGACCCAGAGCCGGTCCTGCGGGACGACGATGTCGAAGGGCACGCTGGACGGCTGGTCGCCCAGCATCACGTACCGCTCCTGGACGGGGACGCCGTTCACGGTGAGCCGGCCGTCCTTGTCGCAGCAGACGACCCGGTCGCCGCCGACGCCGACGACCCGCTTCACGAAGTCGGTCTCGTCGGGCTCGGCGAGACCGAGCGCGGCCGCCCCGTCGTGCAGGAGCCCGGTGACCGGATTTCCGCGGGGCTGTTCGTCGACGAAGGAGCCGGTGCCGTCGAAGACGACGACGTCACCTCGCGCGGGCTCGTTGCCGAAACGGTACGCCAGCTTGTTCACGAGGATCCGGTCGCCGACCTGGAGCGTGGGCTCCATGGAGCCGCTGGGGATCAGGAACGGCTGGATGACGAAGTGGCTCAGGAGCAGCAGGAAGGTCACGCAGGCGCCGCCCACGAGGGCGGTGCGCCGCCAGGAGGGGCCGCGCCCCGAGTCGTCGGAAACGCGCGCGGAGCGCGACCCTTCCTCCGTTCCGGACGAATCCGTGTGGGAAGAGGGGTCGCGCTCCGTGTGCTGTGCTTCGGTGTCCATCGCTGGCAGAGCCTATCCGGCCTGTCCGTGCGGGGAGTCGGAAGCGTGGGGCGTGCCGGGAGCCGGGGCTCAGCGGTCGCGCTTCTCCTTGATCTTGGCAGCCTTGCCGCGCAGCTCACGCAGGTAGTAGAGCTTGGCGCGACGGACGTCACCGCGGGTCACGAGCTCGATCTTCTCGAAGATCGGGCTGTTGACCGGGAAGGTACGCTCGACGCCGACGGAGAACGAGACCTTGCGGACCGTGAAGGTCTCGCTGACGCCCGAGCCCTGGCGGCGGATGACGACACCCTTGAACTGCTGGATACGGGAGCGGTTGCCCTCGATGACGCGCACGTGGACGTTCACGGTGTCGCCGGGACGGAAGGCGGGGAGGTCGGAGCGGAGCGCGGCCGCGTTGACCTGGTCGAGCAGGGAGGCCATGGAGGTCTCTTTCCTCGCTGATGCCACAGGTCATCAGCGGTACGTACGAATGATGGGGAGCGTCGTCCGGTTCTGGCGGCGTCGGTCCCCCTGTGGCAGGGGCGCGCGCCGGACGGACGACAGCGGCTTATTCTTCCACGTCCTCGACCCTGCGCCAAAATCGGCCGCCGGGCTCGGGCGCCCATCCCATCATCGAGAGGACCTCGCGGTCCTTCTTGTCGAAGGCGGACGGGTCGCAGCGCTCGATGAGGTCGGGCCGGTTGGCGGCCGTACGACGGAAGGCCTCGTCGCGACGCCAGCGGGCGATCTTGCCGTGGTGCCCGCTGAGGAGCACATCGGGGATGCCCCGGCCGCGCCACTCGGGGGGCTTGGTGTAGACGGGGCCTTCCAGGAGGTTGGCCATGGCGCCGGGGGCGAAGGAGTCGTCACGGTGGGACTCGGCGTTGCCGAGGACGCCGGGCAGCAGGCGGGCGACGGCCTCGGTGATGACGAGGACGGCCGCTTCGCCGCCGGCGAGCACATAGTCGCCGATGGAGACCTCGTAGACCGGCATCCGGGTCGCGTACTCGTCCATGACGCGCCGGTCGATGCCCTCGTAGCGGGCGGGCGTGAAGATCAGCCAGGGCCGCTCGGAGAGCTCGACGGCGAGCTCCTGGGTGAAGGGGCGGCCGCTCGGGGTGGGGACGACCATGACCGGGCCGTGCGCGCCGGCCTCGTAGCCGTCGGCGAGGGCCTGGTCGAGCGCGTCGCCCCAGGGCTCGGTCTTCATGACCATGCCGGGTCCGCCGCCGTAGGGGGTGTCGTCGACCGTGTTGTGCCGGTCGTACGTCCAGTCGCGCAGGTGGTGCACATGGACGTCGAGCTGTCCACGCGCGCGTGCCTTGCCGACGAGGGAGACGTTCAGCGGTTCGAGGTACTCGGGGAAGATCGTGACGACGTCGAGCCTCATGCCTGCTCCTCGCCGTCGTCCCGGGAGGAGACGATCTCGGCGCGGTCGTCGATCAGGCCGGGCGGCGGGTCGATCACGGCCCGCTGCTCCTCCAGGTCGATCTCGGTGACGATCTCGGAGACGAAGGGGATCAGCAGCTCGGTGCCGTCGGGGCGCTCGACGATGAAGAGGTCCTGGGACGGCAGGTGGGAGATCTCGGTGATCCTGCCGATCTCGGTGCCGTCGGCGAGGACCACGTCGAGGTCCATGAGCTGGTGGTCGTAGTACTCGTCCTCCTCCTCGGGCATCTCCGTGGGGTCGACCTCGGCAATGAGGAGGGTGTTGCGCAGCGCCTCGGCGGCGTTGCGGTCGCGGACGCCCACGAAGCGCAGCAGCAGACGGCCGCTGTGCACCTTGCCGCTCGCGATGGTCAGCGGCCCGGCGGAGGCCGGGTCGGTCATCAGCACGGCACCGGGGCCGAGCCTGAGCTCGGGCTCGTCCGTCCGCACCTCGACGGTGACCTCGCCCTTGATGCCGTGGGCGCGGCCGATGCGCGCGACTACCAACTGCACTGCTCCACACTCTCCTGTCACACAGCTCGTACGTACGACAACGGGCCGGGGTGGGCTCTTCAGCCCTCCCCGGCCCGTGCCGGCACAACTAAGGTGATGCTGCCGACCTGCTCAGCGGACCTGGTCCACGTCGACGAGGTCGACGCGGATCCCCCGTCCGCCGATGGCACCCACGACGGTGCGCAGCGCACGCGCGGTGCGGCCGTTACGGCCGATCACCTTGCCGAGGTCGTCGGGGTGGACCCGGACCTCCAGCACGCGGCCCCGGCGCAGGTTGCGCGAGGCGACCTGCACCTCGTCGGGGTTGTCGACGATGCCCTTCACGAGGTGCTCGAGAGCCTCCTCGAGCATGATCAGGCCTCGGTCGACTCGGTGGACGCGGCCTCGGCCTCGTCCGCCTTCTTGTCGGCCTTCTTGGCCTTCGGGGTGATGGCCTCACCCTTGTCGTCGCCGCCCTCGAGGGTCTTCGCGAACTCGTCGAACGAGGCGCGCTTCGCCTCCTTCGTGGCGGGGACGAGCAGAGCCTTCTCGGGGGCCGGCAGACCCTTGTGCTTCTGCCAGTCGCCGGTGAGCTTCAGGATGGCGAGAACCGGCTCGGTCGGCTGGGCGCCGACGGACAGCCAGTACTGCGCACGCTCGGAGTCGACCTCGATACGCGACGGGTTGTACGTCGGGTGGTAGAGGCCGATCTCCTCGATCGCGCGACCGTCACGACGGGTGCGCGAGTCGGCGACGACGATGCGGTAGTGCGGCTGGCGGATCTTGCCGAGGCGCTTGAGCTTGATCTTGACTGCCACTGAAGTGGTGTCTCCTGGTCTTGACGTGGTTGGGCACTTGAGATGCCACGTGGGGTTGCGGTACTCGGATGCCCGATGGACGCGTCAGCCGGAGGAGAGAGGGGTCCTGTGCGACTGTCGAGTACAGCTAGCCATTGTGCCACACGCCGCCGACTCAGTTGGCGGCGCCCACTGTCTCTGGGATACGGAAGGGCTTGCCGCAGCCGCCGCAGACGATCGGGGCCTGGGCCAGCACCGACGGGACCACGCGCACGTTGCGCCCGCAGTCGCAGACGGCCTTGACGCGCACGCCGCCGCCCGAGGAGCCGTGCCGGGCGGCCGGTCCGCGGAAGGAGCGCTTGGTGTCGGCGGCCGTGGCGACCGTGTGCGCCTTGAGGGCGCGCTGGAGCCGCTCGATGGTGGGCCGGTAGCGGCGCCTGGCCTCGGGGTTGAGCGTGACCAGGGAGAAGCCGCTGCTGGCGTGCGGCTCCTCGGGGTGGTCGAGGCCCATCTCCTCGGCGATCGCGAGGAATCTGCGGTTGTGGTAGCGGCCGGCGCGGGAGGTGTCGCGGACACCTCGGGCGGCGGCGATGCCGTGGACTGCCTCGTGGAGCAGTCGCTCGAAGGAGAGCTCGGCGCCACAGGCGGACGAGGACTCTCCGATCAGGGACTCGGGCGCGGCAAGATCGGGCAGCTCGGGGTGGTGCCGCTGAATGTCGGCCCACGCCTGTGCCAGCTCTGCGGCGAGAACAGGGGGTGTCGTGCTCACGTCGCGTACAACGAGCCGGAGTGCCCCCGGGTTCCATTCCGGGGCAACTCAAATATTTTGCACTTACCCGTCAGTTGCCCGTGATGTGTCCCGACGCGGGCCAGTGCCCCGATCTGCGGAGAAGTCACGCAGGGATCGTCAAGCCGGTGCGTAGTGGCGCATACGCCCCGGCGCGTGGCCGCGGTGCGCGCGCCCCCGGGGGGCCGGAGCGGCCCGGGGGATGTTGCGAGGACATTACCGGCTCCGGAGGCAAGGCGGCGCACCGCGCCCCTCGCCCCCGGGCCAATCGGTCCGGCCCGAGCACTGGACGCGGCCCGGGAAGCGCAGTTCCCTGACTACGGGGGGCTGTCGTCCGAGCACGGATTGGGGCGCTTTTCCATGACACCTACGCTCGTCCCGCACCACCCCGCGCGCGACTGGGCCGAGATCCAGGAACGCATGCTTGTCCCGCTGTACGAGGCGGTGTACGACCGCCTCGGCGTGGGCGCGGGTACCCGGCTGCTCGGCCTGGGCTGCGGCTCCGGGCTCGCCCTCCTGATGGCGGCGGCACGGGGCGCGCGGGTCGCCGGCGCGGACCGGGACCACGCGCGCGTGGAGCTGGCGCGGGAGCGGCTGCCGGAGGGCGTCACGGTCACGGAGGAGCCGCCGGAGGACCTTCCGTACGACGTGGTCACGGCCTTCCACGCGACGGACGGGACCCTCCCCGGACTGCGGACTCTCACCCGTTCGGCCCAACCGGGCACGGCGGTCGTCCTCGCCGGTTGGGGGCCGCCGGAGCGGTGCGCCACGGAGCCGGTGCTGCGGGTCGCGGCCCGCCTCGCGGACCACGGGCCCACGCCGGGACCCGACCTGGACGCGCTGCTGACCGGGGCGGGACTGCGACCGGCCGGCTCGGGGCGCGTGGCCTGCCCCTTCGGCTACGCGGACGAGGACAGCGCGGTCCGCGGGCTGCTCTCGACGGGCGCCTTCGACGAGGCGGTCCGCACGACGGACCTCACCCAGGTGGAGAAGGAGATCGAGGAGGCCCTCTCCCCGTACGTCCGCCCCGACGGGACGGTCTGGATGCCGAACGTCTTCCGATACGTGGTCGCCCGGGTGGGGTAGTCCGTCAGGTCTTGGATCCAGGATCCGGGAGGTTGGATCCAGGATCCTGTTCCTCCCCCTCCCGCTCCCCCCGCGTGATCCCCGCCGCGCGGTACGCCGCTTCCTCCTCCAGGGTCTCGTTGGCCAGGAGGGCCTCGGCGAGGGCGTCCAGTTGGTCGCGGTGCTCGCGGAGTTGGCGTACCGCGCTCTCGTAGCACTCGTCGACGATCCGGCGCATCTCGTGGTCGACGGCGTCGAGGGTCGCGGGGGCGGCGGAGAGCCCGTACGCCTGCTGGGCGTCGCTCGGGATGGCGGTGAGGCGGCCGACGCGCTCGCTCATGCCCCAGCGGCCGGCCATGCCCCGGGCGATGTTGGTGACCTGTTCGAGGTCGCTCTCCGCGCCGGTGGTGATGACGCCGAAGACGACCTGCTCGGCCGCCATCCCGCCGAGGGCGCCGATGATCCGGCCGCGCAGGTAGTCCTCGGTGTAGGCGTACTTGTCGGAGTCGGGGGTCGACAGGGTGACGCCGAGGGCCCGGCCGCGCGGCACGATGGTGATCTTGCGGACCGGGTCGGCGCCGGGCTGGAGCATGCCGAGGAGGGCGTGCCCGCTCTCGTGGTACGCGGTCCGGCGCCGCTCCTCCAGGGGCATCACGAGCGGCCGTTCGGCGCCGAGCTGGACCTTCTCCAGGGCGTCGGACAGATCGGACCGGGTGACGGCCCGCTGCTCGCGCTTGACGGCGAGGAGCGCGGCCTCGTTGGCGAGGTTGGCGAGCTCGGCGCCGGTCATGCCGGGGGTGGTGCGGGCGACGTGCGCCAGGTCGACGTCCTTGGCGAGCGGGATCTCCCGGGTGTGGATCTTGAGGATGGCCTCGCGGCCGCCCCGGTCGGGCGGGTTGACGTGGACGATCCGGTCGAAGCGGCCCGGCCGGGTGAGGGCCGGGTCGAGGACGTCGGCGCGGTTGGTCGCGGCGAGGACGATGACGCCCTCGGAGCCGGTGAAGCCGTCCATCTCGGTGAGGATCTGGTTGAGGGTCTGCTCGCGCTCGTCGTGCCCGCCCATCCCGGACCCGCCGCCCCGGGCCCGGCCGATGGTGTCGATCTCGTCGATGAAGATGATCGCGGGGGCGACCTTGCGGGCCTCGGCGAACAGCTCGCGGACCCGGGAGGCGCCGACGCCCACGATCATCTCGATGAACTCGGACGCGGAGGCCGAGAAGAACGGCACCCCCGCCTCGCCCGCGACGGCCCGCGCGAGCAGGGTCTTGCCGGTGCCGGGAGGGCCCGCGAGGAGCACACCGCGGGGCATCTTGGCGCCCATCTCGCGGTAGGCCTGCGGGTTCTTCAGGAAGTCGACGACGTCGTTGAGCTCGCCCTCGACCTCGTCGATGCCGGCGACGTCCTGGAAGGTGGTGCGCTTGCCGCCCTCCAGCTCGACCGGCTTCGGCGGCTGCTTGCGGCCGAGCATCCCGCCCGCGCCGCCCATGCCCGTGCGCATCCGGCGGGCGATGAACACCCACAGCACGACCAGCAGCAGCATCGGCGCGAGGGAGATCAGGAGGTTGGCGAGGAAACTGCGCTCCTGGACGACGGGCTGCGCGGTGACCGTGACGTTCTGCTTGGTCAGCTGCGCCCACAGGTCGTCGTCGGCGAAGGCGGGCCGCTGGGTCTGGAACTTGGTGTAGTCGCCGTCGCCGTCGGGGATGGGCTGCTTGTTCTTCAGCTGGCCCTGGATCGCGTCCCCCTTGGAGTAGATCTTGGTGACGTTCCCGGCGGCGACCTGCTTGTCGAACTCGGTGTACGAGATCGTCGGCCCGTCGCCCTCGTTGAAGAACGACAGCACGATGTTGGCGATCAGGTAGACGATCAGCGCCGTGAGGATGAGACCGCCCCAGCCCCCCGGCATCCGCTTCTTCGGCGACGGGGGCGGCGGGGCCCCTTCCGAGCGCCAGGGCTGGTCGGTCCGGTCGCGCGGGGGTACGGGGTTGGCCACGTGGCTCTCCTCGGGGCGGCAGTGGCCCCAGTATCGAAGAACTGATCAAACCCGGCATTACGGGTGGGCTGACCGTACGAAAAGGGGCCCGGGGCGGTTTCGCACCGCCCCGGGCCCCTCACAACCTCACACCGGACTGATCAGCCCATGAACTTCTTGAACTCGTCCGGGAGCTCGAAGTCCTTCGGGGCCTGACCCGCCGCGGGGAGACCGAAGGCGCCGCCCGCCTGGGCCTGCTCGCGGCGCTCGGCCGCGGCCTGCTCCTCGGCCTTCCGCTTCATCGGGTTGCCGCTCTTGCGCTTGCCCTTGGCCTGCTTGACCTGCTTCTTCTGCCGGCCGGGGCCGCCGCCCATGCCCGGGATGCCGGGCATCCCCGGCATGCCGCCGCCCTGCGCCATGCGGGACATCATCTTGCGGGCCTCGAAGAACCGCTCGACCAGGCCCTTGACCGCGCTGACCTCGACGCCGGAACCCTTGGCGATACGGGCACGCCGGGAGCCGTTGATGATGGTCGGGTCCTGGCGCTCGGCCGGGGTCATCGACTTGATGATGGCGCCGACGCGGTCGACCTCCCGCTCGTCGATGTTGGCGATCTGCTCCTTCATCTGGCCCATGCCGGGCAGCATCCCGAGCAGCTTCGAGATGGAGCCCATCTTGCGGACCTGCTCCATCTGCGCCAGGAAGTCGTCGAGCGTGAAGCCCTCGCCCTTCTTCGAGGCGAGCTTCGAGGCCATCTTGGCGGCCTCTTCCTCGTCGAAGGTCTGCTGCGCCTTCTCGATGAGGGAGAGCATGTCGCCCATGCCGAGGATGCGGGACGCCATGCGGTCCGGGTGGAACGCGTCGAAGTCGTCCAGCTTCTCGCCGTTGGAGGCGAACATGATCTGCTTGCCGGTGACGTGCGCGATGGAGAGCGCGGCACCACCGCGGGCGTCGCCGTCGAGCTTGGAGAGCACGACGCCGTCGAAGCCGACGCCGTCGCGGAAGGCCTCGGCGGTGTTGACCGCGTCCTGACCGATCATGGCGTCGACGACGAAGAGGACCTCGTCGGGGCTGACGGCGTCGCGGATGTCCGCGGCCTGCTGCATCAGCTCCTGGTCGATGCCGAGGCGGCCGGCGGTGTCGACGATGACGACGTCGTACAGCTTGGTCCGCGCGTACTCGATCGAGTCCTTCGCGACCTGGACCGGGTCACCGACGCCGTTGCCCGGCTGCGGGCCGTAGAAGGCGACGCCGGCGCGGTCGGCGACGACGGAGAGCTGGTTGACGGCGTTGGGGCGCTGGAGGTCGCACGCGACGAGCAGCGGCGAGTGGCCCTGACTCTTCAGCCAGACACCGAGCTTTCCGGCGAGGGTGGTCTTACCGGCACCCTGGAGACCGGCGAGCATGATCACGGTCGGCGCGGTCTTGGCGAACCGGAGCCTGCGGGTCTCGCCACCGAGGATGGCGATCAGCTCGTCGTTGACGATCTTGATGACCTGCTGGGCGGGGTTCAGGGCCTGGGAGACCTCCGAGCCCAGCGAGCGCTCCTTGACCTGCTTGATGAAGGCGCGGACGACCGGCAGGGCGACATCCGCTTCGAGCAGCGCGATACGGATCTCGCGCGCGGTGGCGTCGATGTCCGCCTCGGACAGACGGCCCTTGCCGCGGAGGTTCTTGAAGGTCGCTGCAAGGCGGTCGGAGAGGGTATCGAACACGGCGGTCGCGGATCCTCGTCGGTGTCGGGGGCGGTCGGGTTGCCCTCCAGGGTATCGGGCCGCTCGAAGTGTGTGCCCCCGCCCGCCGAATCCGGCGCGCGGAGGCGGCAGGGGCGCGGTCGGCTCAGGGGCTCACCCCAGCGCCTCCTCCAGTGCCCGGGCCAGGTCGATCGCCTCCTCGTCCGGAAGGAGCGAGCCGTCCGGGCGGGTCACGTACAGGGTGTCGACGGCGTTGGCGCCCAGGGTGGAGACGTGGGCGCTGCGGACCCGTACCGTCGCGCCTTCCAGGGCGCGGCCGATGCGGTGGAGGAGGCCGGGGGCGTCCTGGGCGCGGACCTCGATGACGGTGGCGAGGCGGGAGTCGGCGGCGGCGACGGTGACGCGGGGCGGTGGCGCGGCCAGGCCCCGGCGGCGCGGGTAGGCGGCCTCGCGTTCGGCGAGGCGGGCGGGGATGTCGAGGGAGCCGTCGAGGGCGCGGACGAGGTCGGCGCGGAGCCGGGCGGCCTCGGGCAGGGAGCCGTACTCGGCGGCGACGCGCCAGTCGAGGACGAGGACGGAGCCGGAGCCCAGGCCGGTGGGGAGTTCGACGGCGCGGAGGTCGGCGGCGCGGACGGTGAGCCGGTGGAGGGCGAGGACCCCGGCGACGGCGGGCAGGACGCCGGGCTGGTCGGGCAGGGCGATGAGGAGTTCGACGCCGACGGGTTCGGGGCCCTCCGGCTCCGCGACGACGGGTTCGGTACGCAGGGCAAGGACGGGTTCGCCCGTGCGCAGGGCCTCGATCGCGAGGCGTTCCTGTTCGGCGCTGGGGGCGGCGGCCTCGGGGTCGGGCAGGGGTGCGCCCGCGAGGACGCCGGCGACGCGTTTGACCAGGTCGGCGACCAGTGAGGCGCGCCAGGAGGACCAGGCGGCGGGGCCGGTGGCGAGGGCGTCGGCCTCGGTGAGGGCGTGCAGGAGCTCCAGGGTGCCGAGGGTGCCGACGGCGGTGGCGACGGACTGGATGGTGGCGGGGTCGTCGAGGTCGCGCCGGGTGGCGGTCTCGACGAGGAGCAGGTGGTGGCGGACGGCGGTGGCGATGACGGCGGTGTCGGTGCGGTCGAAGCCGATGCGGGCGGCGAGGTCGCGGGCGATGGTCTCGCCGGCGACGGAGTGGTCGCCGGGCCAGCCCTTGCCGATGTCGTGGAGGAGGGCGGCGACGAGGAGGAGGTCGGGGCGGCCGACGCGGCGGGTGAGGGAGGAGGCGCGGACGGCGGTCTCGACGAGGTGCCGGTCGACGGTCCAGGTGTGGACGGGGTTGCGCTGGGGGCGGCAGCGGACGCGCTCCCAGTCGGGCAGGAGCCGGCTGATCAGCCCTTCGGCCTCCAGGGCCTCCCAGACGGGGACGGTGGCCTCGCCCGCGCCGAGGAGGGTGACGAGCTCCTCGCGGGCCTCGGCGGGCCAGGGCACGGGCAGGGGCCGGGCGGCGGCCGCGAGGCGGCGTACGGCGTGGAGGGAGATCGGGAGGGCGGACTGGGCGGCCGCGGCGGCGGCCCGCAGGGGCAGGACGGGGTCGCGCTCGGGTTTGGCGCTGAGGGCGAGGACGGCCTCGCCGTCCATCTCGACGACGCCCTCGGCGAGCGGGCTGCGCTCGACGGGGGGCTTCGCGCCGCCCCTGCCAAGGAGGGAGCGGAGCCGGGGGCGGGCGGAGCGGGCCTTGAGGACGCGGTTGACCTCGCGCCAGGTGACGTCGGTGGCGTACGAGATGGTCCGGGCGGCCTCGTACACCTCGCGGAGCAGGGTGTCGGCGTCGAGGAGGCCGAGTCCGGTGGCGACGGCGTCCTGTTCCTGGAGGGCGAGCCGGTCGGTGGCGCGGCCGGTGGCGAGGTGGAGGGCGTCGCGGGCGTCGAGGAGGCGGCGGCGGGCGGTGTCGAGGCCTTCGCGGGGGGCGTCGGCGACCCAGGAGGCGGCGACGGCGCGCAGCACCTGGGCGTCGCGGAGGCCGCCCCTTGCCTCCTTGAGGTCGGGTTCGAGGAGGTACTGCAGCTCGCCCACGCGCTCGGCGCGCTCCCGGCAGAGCGCGTCGAGTTCGGGGAGGCGCCGGGGGGCCTGGTTGCGCCAGTCGGCGAGGACGGTGGTGCGCAGGGCGGCGACGAGTCCGGCGTCGCCGGCGACGGTGCGGGCGTCGAGGAGCCCGAGGTGGGCCTTGAGGTCCTCGCCCGCGGTGGCGCGGGCTTCGGCGGGGGTGCGGACGGAGTGGTCGAGGGCGAGGCCGAGGTCCCAGACGGGGTACCAGATCCGGTCGGCGAGGGCGGCGACGGCGGCCTTGTCGGCGGTGCCGTCGTGGAGCAGAAGGAGGTCGAGGTCGCTGCGCGGGGAGAGTTCGGCGCGCCCGTAGCCTCCGACGGCGACGAGGGCGGTCCCGCGGGGCGGGGCGGCGGCGGCGAAGAGGGCGGCCAGCCAGTCGTCGGTGAGCCGGGCGAGGGCGGCACGGCGCGGCGGCCCGGGCCGCTCCTTCTCCTGGAGGAGGAGCAGCCGGGCCGCCGCGTAGCCGTCGGGGCCGGTGTCTTCGGTCTCTTCGCCTGCTTCGAGGTTCGTCACCCGGCGGCTCCCATCCGTGCTTACAGTGCGTCCGGTCCGCGTTCGCCGGTGCGGACCCGTACGGCGGTCTCGACCGGCACGCTCCACACCTTGCCGTCTCCGATCTTGCCGGTACGGGCGGCCTTCACGACGACGTCGATGAGCTGTTCGGCGTCCTCGTCCTCGACGAGGACCTCGACGCGGATCTTGGGGACCAGGTCGACGGTGTACTCGGCGCCCCGGTAGACCTCGGTGTGGCCGCGCTGGCGGCCGTATCCGCTGGCCTCGGTGACGGTGAGGCCGTGGACGCCGAAGGCCTGGAGGGCCTCCTTGATCTCGTCGAGCCGGTGCGGCTTCACGACCGCGGTGATGAGCTTCATGCGTCGACCTTCGTGTTCTGCGCGGGGGCGGCGGCGGGTGCGGCGGCGGTGCGCGGGGCGATGCCGCCGCCGGCTCCGCTGAAGTCGTACGCGGTCTCGGCGTGCTCGACCTGGTCGATGCCGGAGACCTCGTCGTCCTCGCTGACGCGCATCCCCATGGTCTTGTCGATGATCAGGGCGAGGATCGCGGAGGCGATGAGGGAGTAGGCGAGGACGGCGAAGACGCCGACGGCCTGCTTGCCGAGCTGTTCCAGGCCGCCGCCGTAGAAGAGGCCCTTGGCGTCGGACTGGACGCCGCCGGTGGCGAAGAGGCCGACGAGGAGGGAGCCGAGGACACCGCCGACGAGGTGGACGCCGACGACGTCGAGGGAGTCGTCGTAGCCGAACTTGTACTTGAGGCCGACGGCCATGGCGCAGAGGAGGCCGGCGATGGCGCCGATGGCGATCGCGCCGAGCGGGGAGCAGGAGCCGCCGGAGGGGGTGATGGCGACGAGGCCGGCGACCGCGCCGGAGGCGGCGCCGAGGGTGGTGAAGGAGCCGTGGCGGATCTTCTCGTACGCGAGCCAGGCGAGCATGGCGGCGGCGGTGGCGACCTGCGTGTTGACGAACATCACGGCGCCGACGCCGTCGTCGTTGCCGAGCCAGGAGCCGGCGTTGAAGCCGAACCAGCCGAACCAGAGGAGACCGGCGCCGAGCATGACCAGCGGGAGGCTGTGCGGGCGCATCGGGTCCTTCTTGAAGCCGACGCGCTTGCCGATGACGAGGATCACGCCGAGGGCGGCGGCGCCGGCGTTGATGTGGACGGCGGTGCCGCCGGCGAAGTCGATGACGCCCATCTCGAAGAGCCAGCCGCCGGCGCCCCAGACCCAGTGGGCGACGGGGAAGTAGACGAGCGTGACCCAGAGGGTGATGAAGAGGGCCCAGGCGGTGAACTTGACGCGGTCGGCGAGGGCGCCGCTGATGAGGGCGGGCGTGATGATCGCGAACATCAGCTGGAAGACGGCGAAGACGTAGACCGGGATGGTGTAGCCGTCCCAGAGTTCGGTGATGCCGATGCCGCTGAGGCCGACGTAGTCGGAGGACCAGCCGATGAGCGAGCCGGAGTCGGTGCCGAAGGCGAGGCTGAAGCCGAAGAGCACCCAGAGGATCGTGACGATCCCGAGGCTGATGAAGCTCATCATCAGCATGTTGAGGGTGGACTTGACGCGGACCATGCCTCCGTAGAAGAAGGCGAGTGCCGGGGTCATCAGCATGACCAGGGCGGAGCAGATGAGCATGAACCCGGTGTTGGCGGCGGACAGCTGGGGGGCGTCTGCTGCCAGGGTCGTGATGGCTGGTGCCATCGGCGTCTCCTCGTCGTCGAAGCGGCCTGTGCGGGGCGGGGCCGGGGAGCGTCCGGCCTTGAGGGGTGGCCGGTTATGCGCCAGAGATTCGCGCAGCGCGGTTTCCGCCGATGCCGCTCGATGTTTCGGAGCCGTGACGAAGGGGTGGGGCGTGTTACGCGGCCGTGAACGCCAGAACACCCTCGGAACCTCACCCGCGACTACCGCGACCATCCATTGGCGAGCCACGACGGCGATCAGCCACATCCGCGAGAGCGGCGCCGGTTTAGGCGCACAAAGCGAGCCGGCCGCGCCGGGCGTCCGTGTGACCTTGCGGCGGGGGAGCCGAGTCGGGCTTTACGGGACGGCCGGCACGGCCGGGGTCTGTGCGGGCCCCACAGCGGGGCCGGGCGGGCCTCGGGGCCCTTTCCGGTGGGGTCAGACCGCTTCGGCGGCCTCGGGGAGGAGCTGGGTGAGCCGGTCGGTGAGCTGGACGACCTCGGCGACGTCGCTGTAGTTGCGGGCGGCGTGGTCGACGGTCTTGCGGAGCCGGGTGTTGACCCGCTCGGAGCGGATGCTGCGGGCGACTCCGAGGGCCTGCTCGGCGAGGACCACGGACTGCTCGGGCTCGCGCTTGAGGAGGTGGACGGTGGCCATGCCGATCAGGTTGAGCGCGTACGACCGCTGGTGGTCGGGGTCCTTCTCGAAGAGTTGGACGGCCCGCTCCATGACGGGCTCGGCCAGCGAGGCGTACGTCGGGGAGCGGCCCGCGACGTAGGCGAGGTCGCGGTAGGAGTGGGAGTTCTCGCCGTTGAGCTCGGCCTCGGAGAAGAAGCCGATCCAGTCGGGCTCGGGATCGCCGTCGAGGCCGACGTCGGCGAAGGTGTCCTCGGCCATCCGGACGGCCCGCTTGCACTTGGAGGGCTGCCCCATGTTGGCGTAGGCGCGGGCCTCCATCGCATACAGCATGGCCTGGGTGCGGGCGGTGGCGCAGTCCCGACTGCCGTACTGGGCGAGGTGGATGAGTTCGAGGGCGTCGTCGGGCCGGCCGAGGTGGATCATCTGGCGGCTCATCGAGGACAGGATGTACGAGCCGAGGGGCTTGTCGCCGGCCTCCTTGGCGGCGTGCAGGGCGAGCACGAAGTACTTCTGGGCGGTGGGCTGGAGTCCGACGTCGTAGCTCATCCAGCCGGCGAGCTCGGCGAGTTCGGCGGCGCAGGTGAAGAGGCGCTTGGCGGTGGCGGCGGGCTGGGGCTCCTGGAGGAGGTCGGTGACCTCGTGGAGCTGGCCGACGACCGCCTTGCGGCGCAGTCCGCCGCCGCACTGGGCGTCCCACTTGCGGAACATGGCGGTGGTGGACTCCAGGAGGTCGAGCTCGATCTCGGAGAGCCGGTTGGGGCGGCGGGAGTCCACCAGGGGCTCGGGGCGCTCGATGTCGCCGACGGGCGTGGGGACGAGCCAGCGCTGCATCGGTTCGATGAGGCCGGGTCCCGCGGCGAGCTGGAGCGAGGAGCCGAGGAAGCCCCGGCGGGCGAGCATGAGGTCGCTGCGGGAGAACTCGCTGAGCAGGGCGACGGTCTGCGGGCCGGCCCAGGGCAGGTCGACGCCGGAGACGGAGGGCGACTGGTGGGCGGTGCGCAGTCCGAGGTCCTCGACGGCGACGACGGAGCCGAAGCGCTCGGAGAAGAGCTCGGAGAGGATCCGCGGGATGGGCTCGCGGGGCTGCTCGCCGTCGAGCCAGCGGCGCACGCGCGAGGTGTCGGTGGAGATGTGGTGCGCGCCCATCTGGCGCGCCCTGCGGTTCACTTGGCGTGCCAGTTCGCCCTTCGACCAGCCGCTGCGCACGAACCACGAGCCCAGCTGCTCGTTCGGGCGCTTGCCGGCAGTCGTACCGTCTGCGCCGTTGCCGCTCACTGGAACGCCCCCATCCACCTGAAGAACCTGTCGTCCGAACCCCTATCAGAATGCCGCCTCTCGCGGCACCCGTCCGACGTTCGCACTCCTTCGAACTGGAAACCGGGTTGCCTCCGGCATACCCACGCGTGCTGTCGGTCCCGGGGGTTCGAGTACCGAAAGTAATCCTACGATCACCCCTCCACGAGGGCGATTCAAGAAACGCCACCATTCGCCACCCCTTCGAATGAACTCGCCGCGCGTGGAACGCGATTCACTTGACATGCGACGAACCGGAGTCGGCGGACCGAAGCGCGGAGAGGCGTGCGCCAGGGTCCGCGCCACCCCACGCACTACCGTGCGCCATTTTCGACGGACGGACGGTGACGAAGGGTGACGGCGGTGCTCCGGGTCGTAACCACCGGCGCGCTCGACCCGTTGGAGGGGGCATGGGTTTCACGATCGGCGGCATTCGTGAGATGCGGTCCGGCGCACGCCGCCGCGTACGCACCACGGAGTGCACAGCGGTGGCGGAGTACACGGGACTCTGGGGCTGGGACGTCGTCCCCGGCGTGCGGGCCGTCTCCGGCCGGTGCTCCTGCGGGGATCCGGCGTGCGCGGCCCCCGGCGCCCACCCCCTCGCGTTCGCGGAACCGGTCCCGGCCGGCGCCGGCCTCGACGACGCCACCAAGGCCTGGTCCGAGTATCCGGGCGCGGCGCTGCTCCTCCCGGTGGGCCGGGCCTTCGACGTGATCGAGGTCGCCGAGGCGGCCGGCCGGCGGGCGCTGGTGCGGCTTGAGCGCATGGGCCTCCCCCTGGGCCCGGTGTGCGCGACCCCGACCGGGCGGGCGCGGTTCTTCGTGGCCCCGGGCGCGGCGGCCGAGCTGCCGCAGCTGCTGTACCGGATGGGCTGGGACGACGCCGACCTGGACCTGCACTGTCTGGGCCCCGGTTCCCACATCACCGCTCCCCCGTCGGACCTGGGCGGGCTCGGCCCGGTGCGCTGGCTGCGGCCGCCGACCCTGGACACGGCGGGCTCGCCGCCGCAGGCCCGGCTGCTGCTCGGCACCCTGGCGTACATCTGCCATCGGACGCACTTCTGAGACATGCGGAAGGGCCCCCGCCACGAGGTGGTGGGGGCCCTTCCGCATGTCGTACGAGGCGTCAGTCGCCGATCAGGGCGTCGACGAAGGCGCCCGGCTCGAAGGGCGCCAGGTCGTCCGGGCCCTCGCCGAGGCCGACCAGCTTGACCGGGACGCCCAGCTCGCGCTGGACGGCGACGACGATGCCGCCCTTGGCGGTGCCGTCGAGCTTGGTCAGCACGATGCCGGTGATGTCCACGACCTCGGCGAAGACGCGGGCCTGGATCAGGCCGTTCTGGCCGGTGGTGGCGTCGAGGACGAGGAGGATCTCGTCGAGCGGGCCGTGCTTCTCGACGACGCGCTTGACCTTGCCGAGCTCGTCCATGAGGCCGGTCTTGGTGTGGAGCCGGCCGGCGGTGTCGATGAGGACGACGTCGGCCTTCTCGGCGATGCCCTCCTTGACCGCGTCGAAGGCGATCGACGCCGGGTCGCCGCCCTCGGGGCCGCGGACGGTGCGGGCGCCGACGCGCTCGCCCCAGGTCTGGAGCTGGTCGGCGGCGGCGGCGCGGAAGGTGTCCGCGGCGCCGAGGACGACGGACTTGCCGTCGGCGACGAGGACGCGGGCCAGCTTGCCGGTGGTGGTGGTCTTGCCGGTGCCGTTGACGCCGACGACCATGACCACGCCCGGGACGTCCTCGGGGCTCTCCGTCTTCACCGAGCGGTCGAAGTCGCCGAGGAGGGCGACGAGCTCCTCGCGGAGCAGGCCGCGCAGCTCGTCGGGGGTGCGGGTGCCGAGCACCTTGACGCGCTCGCGCAGCCGGTCGACGAGCTCCTGGGTGGGGGCGACGCCGACGTCGGCCGTGAGGAGGGTCTCCTCGATCTCCTCCCAGGTGTCCTCGTCGAGGTGCTCGCGGGACAGGAGCGTGAGCAGCCCCTTGCCGAGCGAGTTCTGGGAGCGGGCGAGCCGGGCCCGGAGCCGTACGAGACGGCCGGCGGTCGGCTCGGGGACCTCGATCTCGGGAGCGACGAGCTCCTCGACGAGGGGCTCCTCGACCGCGGCCGGGGCCTCGGCGGTGGGGAGCTCGACCTCCTCGACGGTGCGGCGCGGTTCCTCCCGCGGCGTCTCCGCCTCCTCGCCGACGTGCGGCTCTGCGGGCGGAGCGGTGATGGTCGGCGTGGTGGACGGCGGCTCGGCCGGCGGCAGCTGCTTCTTCTTGCGACCGCTGATCACGAGCCCGCTCGTCACGGCGACCGCGACGACCAGAGCGATGACTACAGCAAGGATGAGTTCCATAACCCTTCCAGTATGGCGTGATCCCGCCGGGTGCCCCCCGTGCCGGGCCGGGGCGCTCCGGGCGCGTCCCGGGCGTGACGGAGCCGTTCCCATCTGACGAGCCGTCAGCTACCGTCCCTCCCGCCGGTGCCGTCCGCCACGGAGGGGTCCCCCATGCCGTTCACCGTCGTCCGGTTCAACCTCGTCGATCCGCACGCCGACCCCGTCTCCCTGTCGGCCCGCTACCGCGCGGCCGTCGAGATGGCCGCGTACGCCGACGGGCACGGCGTCGACACCGTGCAGACCGAGGAGCACCACGGGGTCGAGAACAACTGGCTCCCCTCCCCCTTCGCCTTCGCGGGCGCGGTCTTCGGCGCGACCCGCAGGATCGCGGTCACCGTCTCGGCGATCATCGGCCCGCTGCACGATCCGCTGCGCCTGGCCGAGGACATCGCGGTCCTCGACCTGCTGAGCGGGGGCCGGCTCGTGACGGTGGCGGGGATCGGCTACCGGCCGGAGGAGTACGAGGAGCGCGGGGTCGACTGGGGGCGGCGCGGCAGGCTCCAGGACCTGCTCCTGGAGACCCTGCTCACGGCCTGGACCGGGGAGCCGTTCACGTATCAGGGCCGTACGGTACGGGTCACCCCGCGGCCCTTCACCCGGCCGCATCCGCTGCTGCTCGTCGGGGGTTCCTCGCGGGCGGCGGCGCGGCGTGCGGCCCGGCTCGGGCTGCCGTTCTTCCCGAGCGCGCACCTGCCGGACCTTGAGACGTACTACCGGGAGCGGTGCGCGGAGTACGGCACGGAGGGCTGGACGATGATGCCGGCCGAGGAGACCCCGCTGCTGCACCTGTCGGAGGACCCGGACCGGACCTGGGCGGAGTACGGCGAGCACTTCCTGCACGAGGCGCGGACGTACGCCTCCTGGCAGTCGAAGGACATCCGCTCGGCGGTGCGGTCGACGGCGACGACGGTGGCGGAGCTGCGGGCGGAGGGGGTGTACCGGGTGGTGACGCCGGAGGAGTGCCTGGCGCTCGGCCTGGAGAGCCTGGTGCTGCATCCGCTGTGCGGCGGGATGCCGGTCGAGGAGGGGTGGCGGAGCCTGCGGCTGTTCTGCGGGGGCGTGCTGCCGCGGCTCACCGCGTAGGAGGCTCGTGGCGCCGGACGGCGTACTGCCCCGGCTCACCGCGTGAGCCGGGGCAGTCGTCGTGAGGAGAGGGGCAGCGGGGTTTAGCCCATCTCCTCCAACGCCTTGCCCTTCGTCTCCTTGACGTACCGCAGCACGAAGGGGATCGAGAGCACGGCGAAGACCATGTAGATGACGTAGGTGCCGGAGAGGTTCCAGTCCGCGAGGGACGGGAAGCTGGCGGTGATGGCCCAGTTGGCGATCCACTGGGCGGAGGCGGCGACGCCGAGGGCCGCGGCGCGGATCCGGTTGGGGAACATCTCGCCGAGGAAGACCCAGACCACCACGCCCCACGAGAGGGCGAAGAAGAGCACGAAGACGTGGGCGGCGACGAGGGCCACGACGCCCTGGGTCTGGGGCAGCTTGCCGTCGACGAGGTCGGCGGAGAAGGCCCAGGCCTCGAAGCCGAGGGCGATCGCCATGCCGACGGAGCCGACGAGGGCGAGCGGCTTGCGGCCGACGCGGTCGACCAGGACCATCGCGATCACGGTGCCGATGATGTTGATGATCGACGTGGTGAACGAGTAGAAGAACGAGCCGGACGGGTCGATGCCGACGGACTGCCAGAGGGTCGCGGAGTAGTAGAAGGCGACGTTGATGCCGACGAGCTGCTGGAAGACCGAGAGTCCGATGCCGACCCAGACGATGGGCAGCAGCCTGAACCTGCTGCCGATGACGAGCAGGTCCCTGAAGGTGGACTTGTGCTCGCTGCGCATGGCCTGGTCGATCTCGGCGACGCGGTGGTCGAGGTCGACGCCGTGGCCCTCGACCTCGGCGAGGACCTCCTTGGCCCGGTCGATCTTCCCGACGGAGATCAGGAAGCGCGGGGACTCGGGGATCGCGAAGGACAGCATGCCGTAGAGGAGCGCGGGGACGACCATCACGCCGAGCATCCACTGCCAGGCCTCCAGGCCGCCGATCTCGCCGCGCTGGTCGCCGTCGGCGAGCTGGAGGATGCCGTAGTTGACGAGCTGGGAGATGGCGATGCCGATGACGATCGCGGCCTGCTGGAAGGAGCCGAGGCGGCCGCGGTACGCGGCGGGGGCGACCTCGGCGATGTACGCGGGGCCGATGACGGAGGCCATGCCGATGGCGAAGCCGCCGACGATCCGCCAGAGGGCGAGGTCCCAGAGGGCGAAGGGCAGCGCGGAGCCGACGGCGCTGACGGCGAAGAGCACCGCGGAGATCTGCATGCAGCGGATGCGGCCGATGCGGTCGGCGATCCGGCCCGCGGTGGCGGCGCCGATGGCGCAGCCGATCAGGGCGATCGCGATGACCTGCGCGAGGGTGCCGGAGCCGATGTCGTAGCGGCCGCGGATCGCCTCGACGGCGCCGTTGATGACGGAGCTGTCGTAGCCGAAGAGGAAGCCGCCCATGGCGGCGGAGGCGGTGATGAAGATGACGTGGCCGAGGTGGTCCGGGTGAGCCGCCCGGCCTTCGGAAGGCGGCGGCGTGGGCGCCTGCGCGGTGCTGGTCACATGGACTCCTCGGTGGGGCGGGCGAGCCCTTCCAGTGGCGCACAACTTCACGCCGCCCACCACGTGAAGGTAAAAGCAACGTTGCAGAGACTATGCCTTCAAGTTTCGAAGTCAATAGTCGATGTCATGTGACTTTATGGGCAGAGCGAGGGGGCTTGGGTTCAGAACTTGAACGCATGTCTCTCAGCGGAGGCGCTGACTGATCACCTTCGAGACGCCGTCGCCCTGCATGGACACGCCGTACAGCGCGTCCGCGACCTCCATCGTCCGCTTCTGGTGCGTGATCACGATCAGCTGCGAGGACTCCTGGAGCTCCCGCATGATCGCGATCAGCCGCTGGAGGTTGGTGTCGTCGAGCGCCGCCTCGACCTCGTCCATCACGTAGAACGGGCTGGGCCTGGCCTTGAAGATCGAGACGAGCAGCGCCACGGCGGTGAGCGAGCGCTCGCCGCCGGAGAGCAGGGAGAGCCGCTTGACCTTCTTGCCCGGCGGGCGGGCCTCCACCTCGACGCCGGTGGTGAGCATGTTGTCCGGGTCGGTGAGGATCAGCCGGCCCTCGCCGCCCGGGAAGAGCCGCGAGAAGACACCCTCGAACTCGCGGGCGGTGTCCCGGTACGCATCGGTGAAGACCTGTTCGACCCGCAGGTCGACCTCCTTCACGACCTGAAGCAGGTCGGTACGGGTCTTCTTCAGGTCCTCCAGCTGCTCCGAGAGGAACTTGTGCCGCTCCTCCAGGGCCGCGAACTCCTCCAGGGCCAGCGGATTGACCTTGCCGAGCTGGTGGTACGCCCGTTCGGCGGATTTCAGCCGCTTCTCCTGCTCCGAACGGACGAACGGGCGCGGCCGCGCGTCGGCCGCGTCCTCCGGGTCGCCCTCGGCGGCCGGCGACGGCGGTACGGGCTGGTCGGGGCCGTACTCGGCGACGAGGTCGCCCGACTCCACGCCGAACTCCTCGAGGGCCTTCGCCTCCAACTGCTCGATCCGCAGCCGCTTCTCGGCACCGAGCACCTCGCCCCGGTGGACGGAGTCGGTCAGCTTGTCGAGCTCGGCCTTGAGGTCCCGGCCCCTGGCCCGGGCGGCCGTCAGGCCCTGCTCGCGCTCGGCCCGTGCCGCCTCGGCCGCCACCCGCTCGCGCTCGGCGCGCAGCAGGGACACCTCGACATGGGCGAGGAGGCCGCGGGCTCCCGCGGCGACGGCGCCCGCGACGCGCTCCTCGTGGCGCAGCCGGGCCCGGCGCTGCTCGGCACGCGCGCGCGCCTCCCGTTCGGCGCGGGCGGCCCGGTCGAGCGAGTCGGCCCGTCCGGCGAGCCCCTTGACCCGCTCCTCGTGGGTACGGACCTGGAGCCGCGCCTCCATCTCGGTCTGGCGCGCCTGGGTGCCCTCGCTCGCGAGCCGGTCGCGGGTGGCCGTGTCGGGCTCGTCCTCGGTCGGCGTCTCCTCGGCCACCAGGAGCCGTTCGGCGAGCTCCTCGGCTTCGGCGGTGGCCCGCTCCAGGGCTTCCTGGGCGCGGGCGGCGGCCGCCGCGGTGCGCTCGGCCTCCCCCGCCGCTCCCCTGGCCTGCCCGGCGAGCCGTCCGAGCCGCTGGGCCACGTCGGAGCGCTCGCGCTCGCCGGCGCGGCGCCGGGCGTCGAGCTCCTCGACGAGCGCGGCGGCGTGGCTCCGCCGCTCGGCTGATTCCTCCTGGGTGACCGTCAGTTCCTCGCAGCGGACGGTCAGTTCGTCGAGCTCGGCGGCGGCCTCGGCGACGGAGGCCTGGACTTCGAGGAGGCTGGGCGCGCCGGCGGAGCCGCCGTGCGCGAAGTGCGCGCCGAGAAGGTCCCCTTCGGCGGTGACGGCGGTCAGCGCGGGCCGGGACCTGACCAGTTCGACGGCCTCGTCGAGGTCCCCGACGACGACGATGCCGGCGAGCAGGCGGCGGACTGCGGCGAGGAGTTCGGCGGGCCCCCGGACCAGGTCGGCGGCGTACGGGTGTCGCCCGGCCGCCGCCGCGGGTTCGGGCTCGGGGGCTCCGGCCAGGATCAGGGAGGCGCGGCCCGCGTCCTGTTTGCGCAGCAGGCGCAGGGCCTCGGCTGCGGCGGAGGGCCCGTCGGCGGCGAGCGCGTCGGCGGCCGCGCCGAGGGCGGCGGCGACGGGGATCTCGTACCCCGGGGTGACGGTGAGGAGTTCGGCCGCCGGGCCGAGGAGTCCGGTGAGGTCCGCGGAGAGCAGCACGCCGGTGCCGTCCTTGCGGCGCAGCCCGAGGGCGAGGGTGTCGTGCCGGGCGCGGGTCGCGGCGCGGCGGCGTTCGGCGGTGGCGGCGGCCTCGCGGGCGGCGCTCAGCGCGGTCTCGGCGTCGGCGAGTTCGCGGCGGGCGGCCTCGTACCGCTCGGCGTGCTCGGTGTCCTCCGCGTCGAGGCCGTCGACCTCGGCCTTGAGCTGCTCGTACTCCTCCTGGGCCGCGGCCGCCCGCTCGGCGGCCTCGTCCCGGGCGGCGGCGAGCCGGTCGATCTCGGCCTGGGCGGAGGCGGCGCGCGAGCGGGCGGCGTTGACCTGGCCGTGCAGCCGGGCGAGGCCTTCGCGGCGGTCGGCGATGGCGCGGGCCAGGTCCCTGAGGCGGCGTTCCTCGTCGGCGAGCGTCCGTTCCAGGTCGGCGCGGTGGGCGACGCTGTCGTCCAGGGCGCGCTCGGCGACCTCCAGGGCGGCTTCGAGTTCCGCCTCCTGTTCGCGGACGCGGGTGGCCTCGCGCTCCAGGTCCTCCGGGTCGCGGCCGCGGCGTTCCTCGGCGGGGGCGGTGGTGGCGCTCTTCACGCGCGCGTCGGCGAGGGAGACGGTGCCGCGGACGCGTTCGGCGAGCTGGGAGAGGTCGTACCAGTTCTGCTGCGCGCGCTCCAGGCGGGGCACCAGGGTGCGGGCCTCGGCCTCCAGGCCGGCCTCCTTCGCGAGGGCGGCGCGCAGTTCGGTCTCGGTGGCCTCCTTGCGGGCGAGGAGGGCGGCCTCGTCGGCGACCTCGGCGGTGAGCGCCGCCTGGAGGCGGACGAGGTCGTCGGCGAGGATGCGGAGTCGGGCGTCGCGCAGGTCGGCCTGGATGACGACGGCCCGGCGGGCGACGGCGGCCTGCCGGCCGAGCGGCTTGAGCTGGCGGCGGAGTTCGTCGGTGAGGTCCTGCACGCGCGCGAGGTTGGCCTGCATCGCGTCCAGCTTCCGCAGCGCCTTCTCTTTGCGTTTGCGGTGCTTGAGGACTCCGGCGGCCTCCTCGATGAAGGCGCGGCGGCCCATCGGGTCGGCGTGCAGCACGGAGTCGAGCTGTCCCTGTCCGACGATGACGTGCATCTCGCGGCCGATGCCGGAGTCGGAGAGCAGGTCCTGGAAGTCGAGCAGCCGGCAGGTGTCGCCGTTGATCTGGTACTCGCTGCTGCCGCCGCGGAACATGATCCGGGTGAGCGTGACCTCGGCGTAGTCGATGGGCAGGGCGCCGTCGGAGTTGTCGATGGTCAGCGAGACCTCGGCGCGGCCGAGCGGCGGGCGCCCGGTCGTGCCGGCGAAGATGACGTCCTCCATCTTGCCGCCGCGCAGCGACTTGGCGCCCTGCTCGCCCATGACCCAGGAGAGCGCGTCCACGACATTGGACTTGCCCGATCCGTTGGGGCCCACGACACAGGTGATTCCGGGTTCGAACCGCAGGGTGGTCGCGGAGGCGAACGATTTGAATCCGCGGAGCGTCAGGGCCTTGAGGTGCACTCCGGGGACTCTACCGGGGCCCGTGCGTTTCACCCGCGATGACGTGGGGCAGATCCTCGGATGAGGAGGGGTGGGACGCGGGGGAAACAGCGGGTGAAAGAGAGAAGGGACGCCGGAGCGCCCCTTGCAGGTCCAGCCGTCGTGCACGTGCGTCGTTCCGCACGATCAGCTGGGTGTGGTGTTCGGCTGCGCCGACGAGAATGCTTTCCACCCGGCCCCTGGGGGCTGGGTTGTCAG
This sequence comes from Streptomyces sp. NPDC037410, assembly GCF_055602235.1. Taxonomy (NCBI): domain Bacteria; kingdom Bacillati; phylum Actinomycetota; class Actinomycetes; order Kitasatosporales; family Streptomycetaceae; genus Streptomyces; species Streptomyces sp. NPDC037410. The sequence continues at coordinate 546,860 of NZ_JBVJWR010000001.1, forward strand.
GTGAGCGCAGGCTCTGCCTGGGGTACGTCGAGGTCGATGCTGTTCAGCAGCGACTCTCCCTGGTGCTGAGCGGCGGCAGCGGCGAGCGTGTCGTTCTCGGACTGGATCCGTACCAGCTCGGATTCGAGGTCCTGGACACGCTGCTGAAGCCGTCGCATCTCGGCGAGGAGTCGCGGGTCGGAGCCGCCGACGTAACCGAGAAGCGCCTTTGCCATGATGGATGGTCCTCCACAATGAGTGACCGACCGAAGCGGTGTGGGTCGTGAGGGATTCGCACCCGCGGTGCTCGGCAGTACTGCTTGTCGTGCCGGTTCCACTGCCAAACAGCTAAGGTGCGCGGGGCTTCCAGAGTCTCACCAAAAAGTTTGACGGTCAACACGATCACGCCCCGTTTGAAGGGCTACCGAGGAGTCCACGGCCGCTCAGCGGGCGGCGGGGCCTTCGAACTCGGAGCCTCGGGGGCGTCGCGATCATCCTTACGGGGCAGCCTTGCACGCCCGGCGTCAGATGGCAACCATCAGGTGCTTCGCTGGTCACGCCCCTGTTACCGCGCGTCCGCCCGGAGCCGCTCTCGGTCACCGGGCGGGGTGTCGGAGCGTGATCGTCAGCGGATGGCGAAGCTGTCGTAGCCGCCGCGCGGCGTGTCCCAGATCTCAGTGACACCGTCCACACGTCCGGGTGTGTCGTCCGACTGGAGCCAGTCGAGCAGACGGTGGCAATTCTCACGCGCCCCCTCGGCCACCACCTGCACCCGGCCGTCGTCGAGGTTCAGGGCGAAGCCCACCAGGCCGCCGATCTCCAAGGCGTTTGCCCTGGTGAACCAGCGGAAGCCCACTCCCTGTACCCGGCCGCGCACCCAGGCGGTCATCCGTACGTCGTCGCTCATGGCTGAACGCTAACGGGCGGATTGCCAGATGAGCACATCGCCCCCGCTGCGCATCGCGTACAGTCCGGACCGAACAGGCCTCACCCGTTCGGGCGCGCGCCGTTCGACTGTCCATCCGGAACGGTACCGACAGCAAAGATCAGCAAAGCTCAGCGAAGACCAGTAAGAGGAAGGCAGAGCAGATGGGACGCCACCGTCGCTCCGGCGCCACACCCGCCGCAGAAGACTACGCGGCCGGTTCGGGCCGCCCGCGCCGGGGTGCCCTCCGGCGGCGGCCCGTGCGCACCGGCCTGCTCGGCGCCTCGGCCGCGGTCGCGGTCGGCGCCGTCGCCGTCGCCTCGGGTCTGCTCCCCGGCGGGGACACGTTCACCGTCGGCAACGCCGGTACGAGCGAGCGCCAGGTCCAGACCCGGCAGGCCCCGGAGCTGACGACGCAGGGCGGCGCCACCCAGACCCCCGCCGGGGAGTCGGGCGGCCCGGTGACGGGCGGAAAGATCCACATCTCCCCGTCGGCGAAGCCGAGTCCGAAGGCCACCCCGAAGCCGAAGCCGACGCCGAAGCCGACGCCCACCCCGGCGAAGACCAAGGCCCCCACCGCCAAGCCGGTGGTGCCCAAGGTCACGGCCGCGCCCACGACGAAGGCGCCCGCGCCGAAGCCGGCCCCGACGACGGCGGCGCCGACCGAGAAGGCCGCGGTCACCTCCACCGCGGACCGCAGCGAGGCCGCCGAGGCCGAGGTGGTCCGCCTGGTGAACGCCGAGCGCGCGAAGGTGGGCTGCACCCCGGTCCGCGCGGACGTGAAGCTCGCGGCGCTGGCCGGCGCGTTCAGCGCGGACATGGCGACCCGCGGCTTCTTCGACCACACGGACCCGGACGGCGACACCCCGTGGCTCCGGGCCGCGCAGGCGGGCATCTCGGGCATGGGCGGCGAGAACATAGCCCGCGGCCAGGTGGACGCGGCGGCGGTGATGGCGTCCTGGATGAACAGCGACGGCCACCGCGCCAACATCCTGAACTGCGACTTCACCACCCTGGGCGTGGGCGTCGCCTTCGGCGACGGCGGCCCGTGGTGGACCCAGGACTTCGGCTACTGAGATTCCCGCAGGCCAGAGCCCTGCACATGCATGTGGGCCGCCCCGGGGCCGTGATCGGCACCCGGGGCGGCCCACAGTGCGTCTACGCCCTACAGATCGGCGTCGGCCTCTCTGTGCATACCGGTGCACAGAGCCCAGACGATGAAGATGTTGACGGCGACCAGAGTCAGGGCCCAGAAGGGGTAGTACGGCACCCACAGGAAGTTGGCGATCGCACCGAGCCCTGCCACGAACACGCCGAAGAAACGTGCCCACAGCGCTCCGCTGAGAACGGCGCACCCGGCGAGGACGATGACGATGCCCAGGATGAGGTGTACCCAGCCCCAGCCCGTCAGGCTGAACTCGAACACGTAGTGGCGCGTCGCGATGAACAGATCGTCCTTGGCGAGGGCGGCGATTCCTTCGAAGATCCCCATCGCACCACCGAAGATCATCAGTGATGCCGCGAGGACGGTCGTACCCGACGTGGCCGCGTGCCACGGCTGTGGGTTCGCATCGGCCGTTCTGGGTGGGACTGCGTCACGGGCCATGTCGGACTCCTTGTGTGGCAGGGTCGTCAGCCGAACGCTCGGAGGGGCGCGACCTCTCCCAGCCTGGCACCACCGTGCTCCACCGGCATCCCGAGCCGTGGCGTCAGAGTCCGTCCGTTTCTTCGGCCACTGGGCCGGAAGCCCCGTACGCGGAAGGGCCCCGTCACCGGAAGAGGTGACGGGGCCTTCCCGTTACGCGCGCGGGCTTGTCAGGCCGCGGCCTGGCCGGCCGCGAAGGTGCGGGCGGTGGCGGCGACGCGGCGGCCGAGGTGCTCGGCGGTCGCGATGTCGGCCTTGTGGACGCCGTCCGGGCCGAGGTCGTTGTGGGTCTGGGCGCCGGCGCCGGCGAAGAAGCCGAGGCGGTTGAGGTCGTTCTCGGAGGCCTCGGTGGTGTTCCAGCCGGGCTTCAGGCCGAGGTTGACCCAGGTCATGCCGTGCTGGCCGGCCAGGGTCTGGAAGAACTGCAGGGTGTGCAGCTTGTCGCCGCTCTTGGAGCCGGAGTTGGTGAAGCCGGCGGCGAGCTTGTCCAGCCAGGCGTCGGTGAACCAGCGCTTCGAGGTGGCCTCGGCGAACTGGTGGAAGGCGCCGGAGGCGGTGCCCATGTAGGTCGGGGAGCCGAAGACGATCGCGTCGGAGGCGTCGAGCAGCTCCCACTCGGCGTCGGTGATCTCGTCGACCTTGATCAGGTGGACGGTGGCGCCCGCGTCGGCGGCGCCGTCACGGACGGCCTCGGCCAGGACCGCGGTGTGGCCGAAGCCGGAGTGGTAGGCGATGGAGACGACGGGGGTGGTCACAGAGGACTCCTCGAAAAGGCGTGCGGGGTGATGACCAGAAGTAGAGCACTAACTTTTGGATAGCGCAAGCGGATGGTTAGCGCACACATGGCGGTAAGCGCTGTGTCCGAGTACGGTGGAGGACATGACTGACGACCTCGCCTACGACGTGTTCGCGCGCGCCTGCCCCTCGCGCGGCACGCTGGAGCACGTGACGGGCCGCTGGGGCAGCCTGACCCTGGGCGCCCTGCACGAAGGGACGTTCCGCTTCAACGAGTTGCGGCGACGGGTCGACGGCGTGAGCGAGAAGATGCTGTCGCAGACCCTGCACGCCCTGGAGCGCGACGGCCTCGTCCACCGCGAGGCCCAGCCCACGAACCCGCCGCGGGTCGACTACCGGCTCACCCCGCTCGGCCGCGAGGTCGCGGAGCGGCTGATCGGGCTGATCGAGCTGGTGGAGGGGCGGATGGACCAGGTGATCGCGGCACGCGAGAGTTACGACTCCGAGCGCGCCGAGACCGTCACGGCCTGACGGCTCAGGCGCCGGCGCGCGGCGGGCGCTGGCAGCGCGGGCAGAAGTAGCTGGACCGGTTCATCCAGGCGCGCCGCCGCATGGGCGTGCCGCAGCGGCGGCAGGGCTCGTCCTCGCGTCCGTAGGCGTCGAGGGAGCGGTCGAAGTAGCCGGACTCGCCGTTGACGTTCACGTACAGGCTGTCGAAGCTGGTGCCGCCGGCGTCGAGCGCCGCGTTCATCACGTCCCTGACGTGCCCGAGGAGTTCGGCCGAGCGCGGCCGGGTGAGGGTGGCGGTCGGCCGGTCGTAGTGCAGCTTCGACCGCCAGAGCGCCTCGTCGGCGTAGATGTTCCCGACGCCGCTGATCAGCGACTGGTCGAGCAGCGCCCGCTTGATCGTCGTACGGCGCAGGCGCAGCGCGCTCTGGAAGGCGGCGTCGTCGAACGCCGGGTCCAGCGGGTCGCGGGCGATGTGCGCGATGACGTCCGGGAGGCCGTCGGGGGTCTGGTCGTGGAGCGAGAGCCCGCCGAAGGTGCGCTGGTCGACGAAGCGCAGCTCGCTGCCGGTGTCGTCGGCGAAGCGGACCCGGATGCGCAGGTGCTTCTCGTCCGGGGCGTCCTGCGGCTGCACGAGCAGTTGACCGCTCATGCCGAGGTGTCCCAGGACGGCGGTGCCGGTCTCCGCGAGCGGCAGCCAGAGGTACTTCCCGCGCCGCCGCGCCGCCTCGAAACGATGCCCCGTCAGCCGGGCCGCGAAGTCCGCGCCGCCCGCCGGGTGGCGCCGTACGGCCCTGGGGTGGAGCACCTCGACCTCGGCCACCGTCCGTCCGGCGACCCAGCGCTCCAGACCGCGCCGAACGACCTCGACCTCGGGCAGCTCGGGCACGGGGTTCCTCCGGAGGGGGTACGGGTGGTGGTCCCAGGGCGTTTCCGGCCCCGGTCCACCGGGCAGGCCCAGCCAGCCTACCGCCCGGGAGGGCCCGCCCCACTCCCCCGGAAACGGCTCCGCCCGCCCCTGGCGGGGGCGGGCGGGAAGAACTCCGCTGAAGGAACGCGGGAGCTGCGGGATCACGGTCAGGCGGTGGCCGGGGGCCCCGCCCTCACCGTGCGGGATCCGCGGTCAGGCCGTAGCCGAGGTGGCCCCGTCCTCACCGCACCGCGGCGCGGTCAGGCGGTGGCCGGGGTGGCCCCGTCCTTCCGCTCCTGCCCGCCGGCGTCGGCCGCGGCCTTCGCCGCCGCCACGCGCTCGTCCGCGGCCGCGCGGATCGCGCGCCACGCGGACTCCGCCGCCTGCTGTTCCGCTTCCTTCTTGCTGCGGCCGGTGCCGGTGCCGTACGAGACACCACCGACGCGGGCGGCAGCAGTGAAGGTCTTCTCGTGGTCCGGACCCTCTTCGGAGACGAGGTATTCCGGGACCCCAAGACCCTCGGCCGCGGTGAGCTCCTGGAGGCTGGTCTTCCAGTCCAGGCCCGCACCGAGGTTCGAGGACTTCTCGATCAGCGGGTCGAAGAGCCGGTGCACCAGCTCGGACGCCGCGTCGAGGCCCTGGTCGAGATAGACCGCGCCGATCACCGCTTCGAGGGTGTCGGCGAGGATGGACGCCTTGTCCCGGCCGCCCGTGCCCTCTTCGCCCCGGCCGAGCCGGATGAAGGAGCCGAGTTCAAGGCCGCGTCCGACCTCCGCCAGCGCACGCGAGTTGACCACCGCGGCCCGGAGCTTGGCCAGCTGGCCCTCCGGAAGATCGGGGTGGGTGCGGTACAGCGTGTCCGTGACCACCAGGCCGAGCACGGAGTCCCCGAGGAACTCCAGACGCTCGTTGGTGGGCAGACCGCCGTTCTCGTACGCGTACGAGCGATGCGTCAGCGCACGCACCAGAAGGGCGGACTCGAGCTGATACCCGAGCCGCCCTTCCAGAAGCGTGTGGGACGAGGCTGCGCTGATGTTCTCAGACATCGTGCCTCTCACCAGCCCAATCAGACCGAGAGGACCTGGCGCTTGTTGTAGGTGCCGCAGCTCGGGCACGCGATGTGCTGCAGCTTCGGCTCCTGGCAACGCTCACACGAAACCAGGGTGGGGACCGCAGCCTTCCACTGCGACCGGCGGTGGCGCGTGTTGCTGCGCGACATCTTCCGCTTCGGAACAGCCACGGCTACTTCTCCTGCTTCTCGGCGGCGCTTCGGACGTCCCCGTCAGAGGCTTTGCCGCTCATGTTGTCCTTCTCATCGGTTCCCAGCGAACCGGCGAGTCCCTGCAGTGCCGCCCAACGGATGTCGACGGCGTCATGGTGGTGGTCCGGGTTCTCGTTCAGGTTGGCTCCGCAGTCGGAACACAGACCCGCACAGTCCTCCCGGCACACCGGCTGCATCGGCAGTGCGAGCACCACCGCATCACGCAGCAAGGGTTCGAGGTCGAACATGCCGTCCTCGAGGGGGATCATGTCCTCGTCGTCCTCGGCTTCGTCGTCCGCGGCCGCCTTGGAGCGGCCCCGGTCGTCGGAGTCGGGGTACGAGAACATCTCCTGGAAGTCCACGTCGAGCTCGAGCTCGACGGGCTCCAGACACCTTACGCACTCCCCCTCGGCCGATGCACGGGCGGTGCCTGTGACAAGCACCCCTTCCATGACCGACTCAAGACGGAGATCGATTTCCACCGGGGAGCCCTGGGGCACTCCGATGACTCCTTCGACGCCGAGCGCGGCGGAGCCGCCGGGCGCCTCGACCGAACGCGAGATCCGCTGCAGGGCACCAGGACGCCGCCCCAGCTCGTGCGTGTCGAACACGAGGGGGTTGCGGTGGTCGAGGCGCGTACTCAGGGCTCTTCCTGCTTTCGTATCGTTCTGCGGCGTAGAGGAGGCTGCCAGACGTGGGCAGCAAGGATCACGGACATAGCGCGACCGAAGAGCCAGGATACTGGACGCTTCGCTCAGGGCCCAATCCGGGCCCCGTGTCCCTTACTGTCCCTGTTCGTACCGGCGCAGCTGCTCAAGGTCGATCATGCCCGTGTCGAAGAAGCTGGTCTCGTCGAGCGCGGCGGCCTGCTGCGGCTGGGCGTGCATCTGCCCCTGGGGGGCGTACTGCTGCTGTTCGTAGCCGCCGTACTGCCCCTGGTACGCGTAGGGGTCCTGCTGCGCGTAACCGTAGGCGTCCTGCTGCTGGTAGCCGTACGCGGGGTCCTGCTGGAGCTGCTGGGGGTAGCCGTACGGGTCGGGCTGCTGCGCGGGGATCTGCGGGGCCTGCGCCTGGGGCTGCAGGGCCGGCTCGGGGTCGGAGAGCTCCGCGAGCCCGGCCAGGTAGTCGGCGTCGCTGGTGTGGGCCGCGCCGCCGAGGCCGTCCTGCGCGGCCATGTGCTCGCCGAGGGCGTCCGTGGCGATCCGGCCGTGCAGCTTCTGCCGGCCCCGCCCGACGGCCTCCAGGGTCTTGCTGAGGACGGCCTCGAAGGCGCCAAGCTTGGCGTCCACGTATTCGTCGGCCCGCTGGATCAGCGTCTGCGGGTCGGCGCTGTACTCGGGCGCGTCCGCGTCGGCGTAGCCGTCCTGGTCGAGGCCCGGGCCGCGGCCGAGGAGCTTCTCGCGGCCGCGGTCGACGGAGCCGATGGTCTTGTTGAGGACGACCTCGAAGTTGGCGAGCTTGGAGTCGACGTAGTCGTCGGCCTCGGCCCGTACCTCCTCGGCCTCGCGGCGGGCCTCGGAGAGGATCCGGTCGGCCTCCTCCTGCGACTCGCGGGCGACCTGGGTGTCGGAGACGATCGAGCCCCGCTCGGCGTGGGCGGCCTCGATGATCCGCTCGGCCTCCTGGCGGGCCCGCTCGACCATCTGCTCCCGGCCGCCGATGAGCTCCTGGGCCTGGGCGAGCGAGCCGGGCAGGGCCTCCCGCACCTCTTCGAGCAGGGCGAGCAGCTCGGCGCGGTTGACCACACAGGATGCCGACATGGGCATGGAACGGGCGCCCTGCACGGTCGCGACGATCTCGTCGAGCTTCTTCTGCACGTCCACCTGGTGCTCGCCACTCTCTACAGCTGGATGGAGACGGACGGGACGACTGTACGGGCAGTCGGCGCCCGTCCGACACCAGGTGACGGAGCGTCAGCGGCGGTGGCCGCGCGTCACTTCCGCGCGAGCCGCTCCTGCAGCTTCGGCAGGACCGTCGGCGGGACGAGATGGGAGACGTCGCCTCCCCAGGCGGCCACTTCCTTGACCAGGGAGGAGGAGAAGAAGCTGTACGTCGGGTTGGTCGGGACGAAGAGGGTCTCGACGCCCGAGAGACCGATGTTCATCTGGGCCATCTGCAGCTCGTAGTCGAAGTCGCTGACCGCGCGAAGTCCCTTGACGATCGCGGGGATGTCGCGCTGCTTGCAGAAGTCGACGAGGAGGCCGTGGAAGGACTCCACCTCGACGTTGCCGAAGCCGGCGGTGACCTCGCGGATGAGCTCTATCCGCTCGTCGACCGTGAAGAGGCCCTGCTTCGACTGGTTGATCATCACGGCCACGTGTACGACGTCGTACAGCTTGGAGGCGCGGGCGATGATGTCGAGATGTCCATTGTGGATGGGGTCGAATGACCCCGGACAGACGGCGCGGCGCAACTTGAGTCCCTCGCTCTCCGGTCCGGTCATCGTGCGTCTTCGCACGTAGAGGCGGCGCGACCGTACCAAAACGTTCCCTCGCCGTAGCGACGGGACCGCAGGGGTTCGAAGCCCTCGGGCCAGCCGAATTCCCCGCCTCGGGTGCTGCGCTCCACCGTGACGAGGGCATCCTCGCTCAGCCAGCCCCCTGACCGCAGTGTGAGGAGAATCTCGCGGAGATCGTCGTCCGAGACGGCGTAGGGCGGGTCGAGGAAGACGAGGTCGTACGGGTCGGCCGGGGCCGGTCCCGTCACGATCTGCTCGGCCTTGCCGGTGCGGAGCTCGGCTCCGGGCAGGCCGATCGACCGGATGTTGTCCCGGATCGTCTTCGCGGCGCGGGGGTCGGCCTCGACGAGGAGGGCGTGGGCGGCACCCCGGGAGAGCGCCTCCAGGCCGACGGCGCCGGAGCCCGCGTACAGGTCGGCGACCCGGGCCCCGGCGAGGCCCTGGAACGACTCCCAGGTGGAGAAGAGGCCTTCCCGTGCCCGGTCGGAGGTGGGGCGGGTGCCGGTGCCGGGGGGCACGGCCAGGCGCCGTCCGCCGGCGCTGCCGGCGATCACGCGGGTCATCGGTGTCCTCGTTCTCCATGAGCCATTGCCTACGCAATAGCTTATGGCTGCCATCGGCACATCGGCCTCAGCCCTTCTCCAGGTACTCCTCCCGCTCCTCGCTGAGCAGCGCGTCGAGCGCGGTGCGCAGGCCCGGGTGGGCGGTGAGGTCGGGGTCGGCGAGGACGAGGGCGGTGGCCTCCTCGCGGGCGGCGGCGATGACCTCCTCGTCGTCGATGACGGTGAGCATCCGCAGGGAGGAGCGGACGCCGGACTGGGCCTGGCCGAGGACGTCGCCCTCGCGGCGCTGTTCGAGGTCGATGCGGGAGAGCTCGAAGCCGTCGAGAGTGGTGGCGACGGCGTTGAGCCGTTGGCGGGCGGGGCTCGCCTCGGGCATCTCGCTGACGAGGAGGCAGAGGCCGGGGGCGGAGCCGCGGCCGACGCGGCCGCGGAGCTGGTGGAGCTGGGAGACGCCGAAACGGTCGGCGTCCATGATCACCATGGCGGTGGCGTTGGGCACGTTGACGCCGACCTCGATGACGGTGGTGGCGACGAGGACGTCGAGCTCGCCCGCGGCGAAGCGGCGCATGACGTCGTCCTTGTCGTCCGGGTGCATGCGGCCGTGCAGGACGGCGATCCGCAGGCCGGTGAGGGGGCCGGTGCGGAGCTTCTCGGCGACGTCGAGGACGGCGAGCGGCGGGCGCTTCTCGGCCTCGTCCTCGGGGGACGCCTTGGACTTCTTCTTCTGGTCCTCCTCGTCGCCGATGCGGGGGCAGACGACGTACGCCTGGTGCCCGTTCGCCACCTCCTCGCGGACCCGCTCCCACGCGCGCGTGAGGAAGTGCGGCTTGTCGGCGGCGGGGACGACGTGGCTGGCGATCGGCGAGCGGCCGGCGGGCAGCTGGTCGAGGACGGAGGTCTCCAGGTCGCCGAAGACGGTCATGGCGACCGTGCGCGGGATGGGGGTCGCCGTCATGACGAGGAGGTGCGGGGGCTGCTTCCCCTTGCCCCGGAGCGCGTCGCGCTGCTCGACGCCGAAGCGGTGCTGCTCGTCGACGACGACGAGGCCGAGGTCGTGGAACTGGACCTTGTCCTCGATCAGCGCGTGCGTGCCGATGACGACGCCGGCCTCGCCGGTGACCAGGTCGAGCAGGGCCTGTCGGCGGGCGGCGGCGCCCATGGAGCCGGTGAGCAGCACGACCTTGGTGGCCCGGCCGTCGCCGCCGAGCATCCCTCCCTCGGCGAGCTCGCCCATCATCTCGGTGACGGAACGGTGGTGCTGCTGGGCGAGGACCTCGGTGGGCGCGAGCATGGCGGCCTGCCCGCCGGAGTCGACGACGGCGAGCATGGCACGCAGCGCGACCATCGTGTTGTGCGTCACCGTGAAGTGATCAGTCACGTAGGCATGACTCGCGTCGGTGACACTGATGCATTGCACGGGCTTGCGCCCGACGTATTCGACCGCACGGATACCCCGCCGGAAGGTGTTGTACTTCGGCCTCGGGCGCATGCGACGCGCCTTCCGGGCCAGCCGGAACGGGACGTACTCATCCGGCAATGCGATCGAGACGTTGAACGCCGCCTTCTTCGGCAGTACCCGAGCCCGCCCTCCCAGAGACCGAACCAGCCATGCCACGTCGTCGGCCAGTGTCCGGGAAGCCGAACAGAACGAGACACTCGTACCTTGGGCATCCACTGTCCCGTCGGTGTCCATGAGGCCTTGCAGGACCGCAAGACGGTTCTTGATCGATGTGTTCTTGAAAGCGAGGGGCAGGAACTTGCCGTGCGAAGTGAGCCCCCAGAGACTGAGCTCACGCAACACGCTGATCACCGGGTTCCGCCGGGTGCCACCCTTGGGGCCTGACAGCCCGATGTTGTAGTCGCAGCGCGAGCCGGGAACCGGTGTGACCGCGCAATCCGGAGCCAGAGTGGATCCCACGGCAGCCAGGATTTCCTCGTCGGCCGTCGAGAACCGCAGGTTGTGCCGGAAAGATCCGTCTCCCAGCAGCAAACCGAACAGGTAGGGGTCGAGAGGCGGTGCCGTGCCGTCGGACAGATCCACCGGGGTGGCCACCGGGATGTACCACTTCGAAGAACCGTTGGCCTTGAACATGTCCGCACGGATCTCGCGAGTCGTCATGACCTTCGGCGGCTGTCCCCGGTCCCAGGCGCAGCGTGTGCCGACGATCCACAGATGTTCGTCATCGCATTCCACGGATGTGTCGTCAGACAGCACGAGACGCCATACGTCCCGCTCGTCCTGGGGGAAGACGCCGTCGACCAAGCTGATCTCCCCGCTTGGGACCACGACCTGGTCTCCCACGGCAAGGTCCCCCATTCTCCTGAAGCCCTCAGGGGTCAGCACGAGCGAGTCGAGGGGCTGGGCCTTTCCCGAACCGACCTCGCCCTGGAGGAGGCGGTGCATGGGGTGTTCGGTGGCGAGGTCGTCGAAGATCTCCTTCGAGACCTTCGTCTGGCCGTCGGTGAGGGTGAAGGGCAGTTTGGCGTCGAAGGCGTCGAGGATGCCGTCGGGGGCCGGTCGGCGGGCGACGGCGGGCAGTTGGGTGTCGGCGTGCCGGCGGCGGGCGAGGGCGACCTGGAGGACGAAGGCCTCGTCCCACTTGAGCCGCTCGCGCGCGTCGGCGATGTCCGCCTTGGTGCGGGGGCGGTGGATCTTCCGCAGGGCGTCGGGGAGGTCGGTGAGGCCTCGGCCCTCGCGCAGGGCGGGCGGCAGCGGGTCGGCGGCGTCGACGGCGCTGGGCAGGACGGCGTCGACGGCCTTGGCGATCTTCCAGGACTCCAGCTTGGCGGCGGCCGGGTAGATCGGGATGAGGGCGCCGGCCCAGGTGACCGCGCTGTCGGCGGAATCGTCGCCGTCGCCGCGGAGGAGTTCGTAGGCGGGGTGGGCGAGCTGGAGGCGCCGGTTGAAGAGCGAGACCTTGCCGGCGAACATCGCGCGGGTGCCGGGCAGCAGGTCCTTGTGCGGTTTGTGCACGCCCTTGCCGAAGAAGACGAGCTGCACCCGGCCGCTGCCGTCGGTGATGGTCACTTCGAGGCGCTGGCCGCGTCCCTTGGGGCCGTTGAAGGTCAGCACGCGCGCGTCGGCGACCTGCGCGACCACCGTGACGTGCTCGTCGAGCGGCAGGTCGGAGAGGGTGGTCAGCTCCCCCCGCTCGGCGTACCGCCGGGGGTAGTGGTGGAGGAGGTCCCCGACCGTGTGCAGGTCGAGCGCCTCGGCCATGACCTTGGCGGTGGCGGGGCCGAGGGACTTCTTGAGTGGTTCGTCGAGCGCGGGCACGCCTTCCATTGAAGACCACGGGACCGACAGCCGGGCCGAAGCGTGTGGACAACCGCCGGGACCGTGTCCTGACCGAAGCCTGTGGACGACCACCGGGACCGTGTCCTGGTCGAAGCCCGTGGACGACCGCCGGGTCCGTGCCCTATTCCACCCCGATGAGCAGCGGCGGGGCCCCCGCGCCCGCGTGGTACGTGGTGGTGTCGACGGCCAGGTAGCCGCGCCGGACGTGCCGTTCCAGGTCGGGGGCGAGCTCGGGCGGGGTGTCGTCGGCGACGACGAGGGTGACGAGTTCGCCGCCGGCCGAGAGCATGCGGTCCAGGACGGTGCGGGCGGTCTCGGTGAGGTCCTTGCCGATGACGGCGACGTCGCCCTCGATGAGGCCGAGGACGTCGCCGGCCTGGCAGACGCCTGCGGAGGTGAAGGACCGGCGTTCGGCGACGGCGAGTTCGGCGTAGCGGGTGGCTCCGGCGGCGGCCGTCATGGCGACGACGTCCTCGTCGAAGCGCCGGTCGGGTTCGTGGACGGCGAGGGCGGCGATGCCCTGGACGGCGGCCCGGGTCGGGATGAGGGCGACGCGGATGCCCTCGGCCCTGGCGCGTTCGGCGGCGGCGGCCGCGGTCTGGCGCAGTTCGGTGTCGTTGGGGAGGAGGACGACCTCGCGCGCGTGCGCCCGTCGGATGGCCTCCAGGAGTTCGTCGCCTGCGGGCGGTTCGCCGGGCCTGCTGCGGACGGTGGTCGCGCCGGCTTCGGCGCAGAGTCCGGCGAGGCCCTCGCCGGGGACGACGGCGACGACCGCGCGCTGGGCGCGTTCCCCGCGTGCGGTCGCGGCCGCGGCGTCGGCCGCGAAGTGGGTGATGCGGATGCGGTGGGGCCGGCCGGCCTCGACTCCGGCCTCGACGGCGGCGCCCGCGTCGTCGACGTGGACGTGCACGTTCCACAGGCCGTCGCCGCCGACGACGACGAGGGAGTCGCCGAGGGCGTCGAGCCGGGCCCGGAGCAGGTCCACGGCGGCGTCCCCGGCCTCCAGGAGGTAGATCACCTCGTAGGCGGGTCCCGCCTCGCCGTCGCAGGGCGGGGCGGCGGCCGGCACGGCCCGTACGTCTCCGAGGAGCCGTACCCCGCTCGGAGCGGTCTCCGGTCGCTCCGGTGCCCGGCCGCTCACGGTCTCGACGAGCGCGCCGAGGACGGCGAGCAGACCGCGTCCGCCGGCGTCCACGACGCCCGCGCGGCCGAGCACGTCCAGTTGGCGCGGGGTCGCCTCCAGGGCGGTCCTGGCCCCCTCGTGGGCCCGTGCGGCCACCTCCACGAGGGGGCCGCCGCCCGCGCAGCCGTCCGCGGCGGCGGCGGCCACGGTGAGGACGGTGCCCTCCACGGGGTGGGCGACGGCCTGCCGGGCGGCGGTGGAGGCCTCGGCGAGGGCGCGGGCGAGGTGATCGCCGTCACGTCCTTCGGCGAGGACGGCGGCCATGCCGCGCAGGAGCTGGGCGAGGATGGTGCCGGAGTTGCCGCGGGCGCCGAGCAGGGCGCCGTGCGCCATGGCCCGTACGGTCTCGGCGGTGTCGGGCGCGGAGGCGGCGAAGACGGCTTCGACGGCCTGGTGGGCGGCCTCGGCCGTCAGGTAGAGGTTGGTGCCGGTGTCCCCGTCCGCGACCGGGTACACGTTGATCGCGTCGATCTCCTCGCGCTCCCGTCCGAGGGCGTCGAAGGCCCGTGCGCACCAGGTGCGGACCGCTGCGGCGTCGAGCTCGACGAGCTCCTCGTCGGGCTGAAGGGCTCGCGACAACGGGGGGTCCTCCTTCGGCGGTGAGCTCACCGCAGGGTAGACCGGGGGCTGCCCGCTCGTGACCGGGGCCCGGGGCGAGGTCCGCGCAGACCATGGTAGTTTCGTTCCACGGAAGCAGGCGTTGTATGCTGCTTCGGTTGCCCGGTTCACACCGGGCCATCCCCCGGCAAGCCACTTCAGACTCCTGATTCCGGTGCGCCGGATTTCACTGTAATTCTGAAGTCTTTGGAGTGACCCGTGGCTGCCAACTGCGACGTCTGCGGCAAGGGGCCGGGCTTCGGCAACAACATTTCGCACTCGCACCGCCGTACGTCCCGTCGCTGGAACCCGAACATCCAGCGCGTGCGTGCCGTGGTCGGTCGGACGCCGAAGCGGCTCAACGTCTGCACCTCGTGCATCAAGGCCGGCAAGGTCTCGCGCTAGTCGCGACGTTCTGTCGTAGCGCAGCCCCTGCGGTTGCCTTGAAAGGCCGGTTCACCTCGGTGAACCGGCCTTTTGCCATGCCCGGAAACGGTCGGACCCTCCTCTAGGCGCGGAACCGCCAGCCGTGGTCGACCGGGCCGATGCCCGAGCCCAGGGCGAATCCGGCGGCGATGGCCCCCGTCACGTACTCCTTCGCCTGCCGTACGGCCTCCGGCACGGGAAGGCCCTTGGCGAGCCCGGAGGCGATCGCCGAGGCGAGCGTGCAGCCCGTGCCGTGGGTGTGCCGGTTGTCGTGGCGCGGGGCGCGCAGCCAGTGCTCCTCGGTGCCGTCCGTGAGCAGGTCCACGGCCTCCTGGCCGGTGGGCAGGTGTCCGCCCTTGATCAGGACCCAGCGCGGCCCGTACGAGAGGACCGCCTCGGCGGCCGTCCGCATGTCGGCCTCGCCCCCGACGTGTACGCCGGTGAGCTGCGTCACCTCGTCCAGGTTCGGGGTGGCGACGGTCGCGGCCGGCAGCAGCTTCGTACGGACGGAGTCGAGCGCGGCCTCGGCGAGGAGCGGGTCGCCGTGCTTGGAGACGCCGACCGGGTCGACGACCACGGGGGCCTCGACGGAGGCGAGGAGCTCGGCGACGGTCTCCACGAGCGCGGCGGAGGCGAGCATGCCGGTCTTCACCGCCTGGACGCCGATGTCGTCGACGACGGCCCGGAACTGGGCGCGCACGGCCTCCACGGGGAGCTCCCAGACGCCCTGGACGCCCCGCGAGTTCTGGGCGGTCACGGCGGTGAGCACGCTCGTGCCGTGGACGCCGAGCGCGAGCATCGTCTTCAGGTCGGCCTGGATGCCCGCGCCGCCGCCGGAGTCGGATCCGGCGACGGTCAGCACGAGGGGCGGATTCACTCCGCCTCTCCGAAGTGGTCCCAGCCGCCCGCGCTGTGCCAGGGCGCGCCGTCCACGGTGACCTGCGGCAGCGCCGAAGGGTGGAGGACCTCGCCGATGACCTTCCAGCGGGCGGGGAGCTTCACGTCCGGCGGGAAGGTGGCCACGATGGCGTGGTCCTCTCCCCCGGTGAGCACCCACTGCATGGGGTCGACGCCGACGGCCTGGCCGATGTCGTTCATCTGGGTGGGGATGTCGATGAGTCCCGAGCGCAGGTCGATGCGGACCTTGCTGGCCTCGGCGATGTGCCCGAGGTCGGCGATGAGGCCGTCGCTGACGTCGCACATGGCGGTGGCGCCGAGCCCGGCGGCGGCCGGGCCCGCGTGGTACGGCGGCTCGGGCCTGCGGTGGGCCTCGACGAAGGCGCGCGGGGAGCGGAAGCCGCGGGAGAGGACCGCGTATCCGGCGGCGGACCAGCCGAGCCAGCCGGTGTAGGCGACGACGTCGCCGGGCTTGGCGCCGCCCCGGGTGACCGGGTCGTGGTTGCGGAGGTCGCCGAGCGCGGTGATGGAGACCATGATCGTGTCGCCGCGTACGACGTCCCCGCCGACCACCGCCGCGCCCGCGACCTGACATTCGTCGCGCAGTCCGTCCATCAGTTCCGTGGGCCATGTCACAGGGAGTTCGGCGGGGACGACGAGGCCGAGGAGGAGCGCGGTGGGCACCGCGCCCATGGCCGCGATGTCGGCCAGGTTCTGTGCGGCGGCCTTGCGGCCGACGTCGTACGCCGTCGACCAGTCGCGGCGGAAGTGACGTCCTTCGAGGAGGATGTCCGTGCTGGCCACCACGCGCCGGTCGGGCGCGGCGACGACCGCGGCGTCGTCGCCGGGCCCGATCCGTACCGCCGGGGTGGAGGTGAGCCGGGACGTGAGCTCCCTGATGAGCCCGAACTCGCCCAGCTCTCCGACTGTGCCCTTCACCGCGTCTCACCTCGTGTCTTCGTGCCGGCGGGCGGGCGGGGGCGCGTCTGGGCGCGCCGCGGGTCGCGGGCCGTCACCGTGCTGGGTACCGTCAAGTAGACCGTCAACTTCTGTCCTGCGTACGCCACACCCCGAGCGCCTCCGGACGCGCGGGTCTCCCCGTGGCCCGCGGCGACGCGGTACCGTGGCGTCCCTTTCTCCCACAAGATCCTCGTGGTCGCCCTGGAGGTTCCGTGGTTCAGGCGTACATCCTCATCCAGACCGAGGTGGGCAAGGCGTCGACCGTCGCCGACACCATCTCCAAGATCCCGGGGGTCATCCAGGCCGAAGACGTCACAGGCCCGTACGACGTGATCGTGCGCGCGCAGGCGGACACCGTCGACGAGCTGGGCCGCATGGTGGTCGCCAAGGTCCAGCAAGTGGACGGCATCACGCGCACCCTCACCTGCCCGGTCGTTCATCTGTAGCCCCCGTCTACGCTTGGCCGGTGACGTCTTCCCACCGGCCCTTCGGCCTGCCCGCCGCCGTCGCGGCCGCCGTCCTGCTGTCGGCCGCCGTCGGGTGCTCCTCGCCGGACGCCGCGGCGTCCGTCGTGGTCCCGAGCCCGCCGGCGGAGGAGGCCGCCTTCTGCCAGGCACTGGCGAAGGAGCTTCCCGACACCGTGGCGGGTCTGGCGCGGAGTGACCCGGAGCCCGGCTCCGAGTTGACCGCCGGGTGGGGTGACGGTGCGATCGTACTGCGCTGCGGGGTCCCCCGGCCCGAAAAGATGAGCGACCCGAAGGCGCAGGCCGTCGAGGCGAACGGCGTCGACTGGATGCTGGAGCGCACCGAGGGCGGCGGGCCGCGCTTCACCTCGACGTACCGGAAGGCGTATGTCGAGGTGACGCTCGACGAGCGGTACGCGCACGACGCCACGCCGCTCGCGGATCTCGCCGCCCCGGTGCGCAAGGCGGTGCCGCCGAGCCTCTGAGAGGCGCGGCGGCACGGGGCCGTGCTCCTGGGTCAGCGCAGGCCCGTGGAGCGGTTCAGCGCGGCCTGGATGAGCCGGTCGACGAGCTCGGGGTAGCTGACGCCGCTCTCCTGCCACATGCGCGGGTACATGGAGATGGGCGTGAAGCCCGGCATGGTGTTGATCTCGTTGATGACGAAGTCGCCGTCCTCGGTGAGGAAGAAGTCGGCGCGGACCAGGCCCTCGCAGGACACGGCCTCGTAGGCGAGGACGGCGAGGCGCTGGATCTCGGCGGTGGCCTCGTCCCCGATGGGGGCGGGCACGATGCCGGAGGCCGAGTCGATGTACTTGGCCTCGAAGTCGTAGAAGTCGTGGTCGGTGACCGGCGGGATCTCGGCCGGGACGCTGGCGCGCGGGCCGTCCTCGAACTCCAGGACGCCGCACTCGATCTCGCGGCCGCGCAGCAGCGACTCGACGAGGATCTTGGGGTCGTGGCGGCGGGCCTCCTCGATGGCCTCGTCCAGGCCGGAGAGGTCGTCGACCTTGGTGATGCCCATGGAGGAGCCGCCGCGGGCCGGCTTCACGAAGAGCGGCCAGCCGTGGTCGGCGGCGAACTCGACGATCTTCTTGCGGGCGGCGGCGGGGTTCTGCTCCCACTCGCGCGGCCGGATGACCTCGTACGGGCCGACCGGGAGGCCGAAGGAGGTGAAGACCCGCTTCATGTACTCCTTGTCCTGGCCGACGGCGGAGGCGAGGACGCCCGCGCCGACGTAGGGGACGCCGGAGAGCTCCAGGAGGCCCTGGAGGGTGCCGTCCTCGCCGTAGGGGCCGTGGAGCATGGGGAAGACCACGTCGACCTCGCCGAGGGCCGTGGGGACCTGCCCCGGCTCGGTGAGGACGACCTCGCGGCTGGACGGATCGACGGGGAGGACGACGCCGCCCCGCTCGGACTCGGCCAGTTCGGCGACGTTGGGCAGCTTCCGGTCGGCGATCGCCATCCGCTCGGGGGCGTCGGCGGTGAGCGCCCAGCGCCCGTCCGTCGTGATGCCGATGGGCAGCACGTCGTACTTGTCCCGGTCGATGGCGCTCAGGACGGCGCCCGCCGTGACGACGGAGATGGCGTGCTCGGAGCTGCGGCCGCCGAAGACGACGGCCACGCGCGGCTTGCGGGGGCTCTGGGTGTTCTCGCTCATATCGCGATGAGCGTACCTTGCGACTCCCGAACTGCTGAGCGCCCCGCTGCCGCCTTGCGCGTACGGGTCAACAGGGCCGGCTCAGCGGCGCTCGGGCTTGGCCGAGCGCGACATCAGTTCCTTGAGCGCGACGACGGGCGGCTTGCCGTCGTGGACGATCGAGACGACGGTCTCGGTGATGGGCATGTCGACGCCGTGGCGGCGGCCCAGATCGAGCACGGACTCGCAGGACTTGACGCCCTCGGCGGTCTGCTTGGTGGCCGCGATGGTCTCCTGGAGGGTCATCCCGCGGCCGAGGTTGGTGCCGAAGGTGTTGTTCCGGGAGAGCGGCGAGGAGCAGGTGGCGACGAGGTCGCCGAGGCCCGCGAGGCCGGAGAAGGTCAGCGGGTCGGCGCCCATGGCGAGGCCGAGGCGGGTGGTCTCGGCGAGGCCGCGGGTGATGAGCGTGGCCTTGGAGTTGTCGCCGAGGCCCATGCCGTTGGCGATGCCGACGGCCAGGCCGATGACGTTCTTGACGGCGCCGCCGAGCTCGCAGCCCACCACGTCGGTGTTGGTGTACGGGCGGAAGTACGGGGTCATGCAGGCCGTCTGGAGCCGCTGGGCGACCGTCTCGTCGGAGCAGGCGACGACGGCGGCGGCGGGCTGCCGGGCGGCGATCTCCTTGGCCAGGTTGGGGCCGGTGAGGACGGCGACGCGGTCGGCGGGCACGTCGGCGACCTCGGTGATGACCTCGCTCATCCGCTTGGCGGTGCCGAGTTCGACGCCCTTCATGAGGGAGACGAGGACGGTGTCGGGGGCGAGGACCGGCTTCCAGGCGGCGAGGTTGCCGCGCAGGGTCTGGGAGGGGACGACGAGGACGGTGAAGTCGGCGTCCGCGGCGGCCTCGGCGGGGTCAGCGGTGGCCGTGATCCCCTTCGGGAGTTCGACGCCCGGCAGGTAGTCGGGGTTCGTCCGGGTGGTGTTGATCTCCTCGGCGAGTGCGGCGCGGCGGCCCCAGAGGCTCACCTCGCAGCCCGCGTCGGCGAGCACCATCGCGAAGGCGGTGCCCCAGGATCCGTTGCCGAAGACGGCTGCCTTGGTCACTTGGCGCCTTCCCCGGCGGCCTTGCGGCGCTGCTCCAGGCGGGCCTTGCGGTGGTCGTACGGCTCGGCGGGGGCCTTCTCGCCGCGGACCTCCTCCAGGAGGGCGGTGATGGCGGCCATGATGACCTCGGTGGCCTCGCGCAGGACCTCCGGCGTCGGCTCGAGGCCGTCGAAGCGGGAGAGGTCGACGGGCGGTCCTGCCTGCACGATCAGCGTCTTGCGGGGGAACAGGCTGAGCTTGTTCTCCTTCGCGTACGGCGGCATCGCGAGGTTGGCGCCCCACTGGGCCACCGGGATGACGGGGGCCCGGGTGAGCAGCGCGACGCGGGCGGCGCCGGTCTTGCCGGCCATGGGCCACATGTCGGGGTCGCGGGTGAGGGTGCCCTCCGGGTAGAAGGCGACGCACTCGCCGCGCTCGATGGCCTCGACGGCGGCGCGGAAGGCGTCGAGCGCGTTGGTCGTCTCGCGGTAGACGGGGATCTGCCCGGTGTTCCGGAGCATGGTGGCGACGAAGCCGCCCTTGAAGAGGCCCGCCTTGGCGAGGAAGCGCGGGACGCGACCGGTGTTGTACTGGTAGTGCGCGTACGACAGCGGGTCCAGGTAGGAGTTGTGGTTGACCGCGGTGATGAAACCGCCGTCGGCCGGGATGTGCTCCGTGCCGCGCCAGTCCCGCTTGAACAGAACCACCAGGGGGGGTTTGGCGATGACCGCCGCGAGGCGGTACCAGAAGCCGATTCTGCGGCGGGGCACTCGGACACCTTTCTCCGGGACTGGCTGGCAGGGGGTCAAGTGTCGCCCCATGCTCCTGCTCTGTCGAGTGACACCGTACGCCCCGGGGCCTGGGGCGGACCGCGTGGGCGGGACAGAATGGCCCCGATGAAGACGCTGCCCACGGTGCGGACCGGCACCGACGACGGCTGGTCCCTGGTCGTCCCCCTGAAGCCCCTTGCCCTGGCGAAGAGCAGGCTCGCCGCGGCGGCGGGAGCGAGGCTGCGGCCCCGGCTCGCGCTGGCGTTCGCCGAGGACACCGTGGGTGCGGTGCTGAACTGCGCGCGCGTGCGCGATGTGGCGGTCGTCACGGACGATCCGGTGGCCGGCGCGGCGCTCGCGGCGCTCGGCGCGCGGATCGTGCCGGACTCCCCGGCGGCGGGGCTCAACGCGGCGCTCGGGCACGGGGCCCGTGCGGTGCGGGCCGGGCGGCCGCACGCGCGCGTGGCGGCGCTCAACGCGGACCTTCCGGCGCTGCGGCCCGAGGAGCTGACCCGGGTCCTGGACGCGGCCGGAAATTTTCCGCGGGCATTTCTCGCGGATGCCGCCGAAATAGGTACGACATTCCTCTCGGCGGCTCCGGGGGTGGAATTGGAACCGGCATTCGGAGGCGAGTCGAGGCTGCGGCATTTGTCTTCGGGGGCGGTCGAAATCGGGCTCGCCGGGGTGGATTCCGTACGCCGGGACGTGGACACCGGCGAGGATCTGGCGGCGGCCCTGGCCCTGGGGCTCGGTCCGCGGACGGCCGCACGGTGGCCGGCGGCGGCCGGATAGGCTGCGGTCCATGCAGGCGACCGCGTTCACGTACGACCCCGAGACCCGCAGCGGCAGTGTGCTGCTCGACGACGGCACCCCCGTGGAGTTCGGGGCGGAGGCCTTCGAGGCGGGCGGGCTCCGGCTGCTGCGGCCGGGGCAGCGGGTGCGGATCGAGGCCGAGCCCGGCACGTCGGGCGCGGGGCTGCGGATCACGCTGGTGACGCTGCAGACCCTCTGAGCGGGCCGGAGGACGCGCCGCGGGCCGGGCTCCCCAGGGGGAGCCCGGCCCGGCGGGTCGGTACCGCGCGTCCTACTTCTTGGCGGCGGTCTTCTTGGCGGCGGTGGTCTTGCGTGCCGTCGTCTTCTTGGCGGGGGCCTTCTTCGCCGTGGCCTTCTTGGCCGGAGCGGTCTTCTTGGCGACCGCCTTCTTCGCGGCGGCGGCCGTGGTGGTCTTCTTGGCGGCGGCGGTGGTCTTCTTCGCCGCGGCCGTCGTGGCCTTCTTCGCGGGCATCGCCTTCTTCGCGGCGGCCGTGGTGGTCTTCTTGGCGGCGGCGGTGGTCTTCTTCGCCGCGGCCGTCGTGGCCTTCTTGGCCGGCATCGCCTTCTTCGCGGCGGCCTTCTTGGCGGTGGTGGCCTTCTTCGCGGCGGCCTTCTTCACGGTCGCGGAGGCGCCACCGGTGAGGCTGCCCTTGGGGGCCTTCTTGACGGAGACCTCGCCGCCCTTGGGGAGCTTCTTCGAGCCGCTGACCAGGTCCTTGAAGCCCTGACCTGCACGGAAGCGCGGGACGGAGGTCTTCTTGACCCGGACCCGCTCACCCGTCTGCGGGTTGCGGGCGTAGCGGGCCGGACGGTCGACCTTCTCGAACGAGCCGAAACCCGTGACGGAGACCCGGTCGCCGGCCACCACGGCGCGCACGATGGCGTCGAGCACGTGGTCGACGGCTTCGGCGGCCTGCTGACGACCGCCCATCTTGTCGGCAATCGCTTCTACGAGCTGCGCCTTGTTCACGTCTTCCCCTTCGGAGACATTGCCAGAACGAAAGTGTTCAAGCTTTTTCGCACGTTAGGCATGTATATACCGCAAATCAAACACGAAACGGTCTAATCACCCTAGTGCCGCAACGCGGAAGTGCCGTTGCGGAGTTCCTGGTGTCAGTCGTCCTCTGGGAATCGGCCCTCGTCGAGGTCCTTCATCAACCGGTCGAGACGCGTTGCCGCGTCCTTGAGATCGTGCTTCGCCGCGGCCGTGACGACCAGCAGCTTCCGGGACAGCGCCATCCTTACGCCCTCCGGGACTTGCAGTGAGCGCACTCTTGTGTGCGCTTCCTTCAATCGGGCGGCGACTGCCTCGTAGAGCTCGAGTTGGCTGTCGCGTTCCATGCACCGATTGTGCCATCTAGGGCGAGTTGTCGCCCGACAGGGTCCCAACAAGCGACTGCGCCCCCCACCGGGCGGTGGGGGGCGCAGTCTTGGAAAAGCGCTGCTCAGACCGTAATTGTACGGGGCTTGAAGGCCGGTCGAGTGGCCTCGTAGGCCGCGATGTCGGCTTCGTTCTGAAGGGTGAGGCTGATGTCGTCGAGTCCGTTGAGCAGTCGCCAGCGGGCGTTCTCGTCGAGCTCGAAGTCGGCGTCGATCCCCTCGGCGAGGACCTTGCGGGCCTCCAGGTCGACGGTGATCCCGGCGGTCGGGTCGGCCTCGGTCAGCTCCCAGAGGGCGTCCACCGTCTCCTGCGGGAGCACGACGGTCAGGAGGCCGTTCTTCAACGAGTTGCCGCGGAAGATGTCGGCGAACCGGGAGGAGATGACCGTCTGGAAGCCGTAGTTCTGGAGCGCCCAGACGGCGTGCTCGCGGGAGGAGCCGGTGCCGAAGTCGGGGCCGGCGACCAGCACCGTGGCGCCCTGCCGCTCGGGGCGGTTGAGGACGAACTCGGAGTCCTTGCGCCAGGCCTCGAAGAGGCCGTCCTCGAAGCCGTCGCGGGTGACCTTCTTGAGCCAGTGCGCCGGGATGATCTGGTCGGTGTCGACGTTGCTGCGGCGCAGCGGGACGGCCCGGCCGGTGTGCGTGGTGAAGGCTTCCATGGTTCTCAGACCCCCGCGGTGGTGGCGACGTCGGACAGATCGGCCGGGGAGGCCAGGTGGCCCAGGACGGCGGTGGCGGCGGCGACCTGGGGGGAGACCAGGTGCGTCCGGCCGCCCTTGCCCTGCCGGCCCTCGAAGTTGCGGTTGGAGGTGGACGCGGAGCGCTCACCGGGAGCCAGTTGGTCGGGGTTCATGCCCAGACACATCGAGCAGCCCGCGTGCCGCCACTCGGCGCCGGCCTCCTTGAAGACCTTGTCCAGGCCCTCCTCGACGGCCTGCAGGGCGACCCGGACCGAACCGGGGACGACCAGCATGCGGACGCCGTCGGCGACCTTGCGGCCCTCCAGGAGCGAGGCGGCGTTGCGCAGGTCCTCGATGCGGCCGTTGGTGCAGGAGCCTACGAAGACGGTGTCGACCTTGATGTCGCGCAGCGGCTGCCCGGCGGTCAACCCCATGTACTCCAGGGCCTTTTCGGCGGCGAGGCGCTCCGAAGCGTCTTCGTACGAAGCCGGGTCGGGGACGTTCGCCGAAAGTGGCGCACCCTGGCCGGGGTTGGTGCCCCAGGTGACGAACGGAGCCAGAGAGGCGGCGTCGATGACGACCTCGGCGTCGAAGACCGCGTCCTCGTCGGACTTCAGGGTCTTCCAGTACGCGACGGCGGCGTCCCAGTCCTCGCCCTCGGGGGCGTGGGCACGGCCCTTCAGATAGGCGAAGGTCGTCTCGTCGGGGGCGATCATGCCCGCGCGGGCGCCGGCCTCGATCGACATGTTGCAGATGGTCATCCGGGCCTCCATCGAGAGCTTCTCGATGGCGGAGCCGCGGTACTCCAGGATGTAGCCCTGGCCGCCGCCGGTGCCGATCTTCGCGATGATCGCCAGGATCAGGTCCTTGGCGGTGACGTCCTCGGGCAGCTCGCCGTCGACGGTGATCGCCATGGTCTTCGGGCGGGCCAGCGGCAGCGTCTGGGTGGCGAGCACGTGCTCGACCTGGCTGGTGCCGATGCCGAACGCCAGCGCGCCGAAGGCGCCGTGCGTGGAGGTGTGCGAGTCGCCGCAGACCACGGTGGTGCCGGGCTGGGTCAGGCCCAGCTGGGGGCCCACGACGTGGACGACGCCCTGCTCGACGTCGCCCAGCGGGTGCAGCCGGACGCCGAACTCGGCACAGTTCTTGCGGAGGGTCTCCAGCTGGGCGCGGGAGACGGGGTCCGCGATCGGCTTGTCGATGTCGAGGGTCGGGGTGTTGTGGTCCTCGGTGGCGATGGTGAGGTCGAGGCGCCGCACCTGCCGGCCGTTCTGCCGGAGGCCGTCGAAGGCCTGGGGGCTGGTCACCTCGTGCAGCAGGTGCAGATCGATGAAGAGGAGGTCGGGCTCGCCCTCGGCGCGCCGGACGACGTGGTCGTCCCAGACCTTCTCCGCGAGTGTCCTACCCATCGCTTTCCCTCCGGCCGGCGGCTGCGCCGGCACTACTAGAGACCCGTTTCGCGGGCCGTTGTGCGGCCGCCTCACCAGAGTGACGGGTTCCTCGGAAAATTGAACTTGCGTTTCACAGAGTGAGACGCGAATATCGTTGCATGGACAACTCTAGCGGCGTAGGCGTTCTCGACAAGGCAGCCCTTGTCCTGAGCGCCCTGGAGTCCGGTCCGGCCACCCTCGCAGGACTGGTCGCGGCGACGGGACTCGCACGACCCACGGCCCATCGACTGGCCGTGGCACTGGAACACCACCGGATGGTGGCGCGCGACATGCAGGGCCGGTTCATCCTCGGACCGCGCCTGGCGGAGCTCGCCGCCGCGGCCGGCGAGGACCGCCTGCTCGCGACCGCGGGCCCGGTGCTGACGCATCTGCGCGACGTCACCGGCGAGAGCGCCCAGCTCTACCGCCGGCAGGGCGACATGCGCATCTGCGTGGCGGCGGCCGAGCGGCTCTCGGGCCTGCGGGACACGGTCCCGGTCGGCTCGACGCTGACCATGAAGGCCGGCTCGTCCGCGCAGATCCTGATGGCCTGGGAGGAGCCCGAGCGGCTGCACCGCGGCCTCCAGGGCGCCCGCTTCACGGCGACGGCCCTGTCGGGCGTACGACGCCGCGGCTGGGCCCAGTCGATCGGCGAGCGGGAGCCGGGCGTCGCGTCCGTCTCCGCGCCCGTACGCGGCCCCTCGAACCGCGTGGTGGCCGCCGTGTCGGTCTCGGGTCCGATCGAGCGTCTGACGCGCCACCCGGGCCGTATGCACGCCCAGGCGGTCATCGACGCCGCCGCCCGTCTCTCCGAGGCGCTCCGCCGCAACGGCTGACGTCTCCCTGTTCACCTGTACGTTCCCGGCCCACCGCTCCAACGCCGCAGCGGTGGGCCGGAGTTGTGTGCGCGGGACCGGGAACAGCGAAGAAGCCCTCCCCCGAAGGGAAGGGCTTCCTCGTCTTGTACCCCCGACCGGATTCGAACCGGCGCTACCGCCTTGAGAGGGCGGCGTGCTAGGCCGCTACACAACGGGGGCCTTTGCGGATCAGATCCGCGGGTGCAGATGAGCTCTGCGAGCTGGCCTACCTGGACTCGAACCAAGAATGACGGTACCAGAAACCGTAGTGTTGCCAATTACACCATAGGCCATGGTGGTTACACCGTACCCCCGACCGGATTCGAACCGGCGCTACCGCCTTGAGAGGGCGGCGTGCTAGGCCGCTACACAACGGGGGCCCTAGCGATCCTGCATCGGGTTCACCGGGAGCTACCCAGGTGATCCCGCGGGAAGGATCTGTACCCCCGACCGGATTCGAACCGGCGCTACCGCCTTGAGAGGGCGGCGTGCTAGGCCGCTACACAACGGGGGCTTTGTGGATGCCAATCCACGGTTGCAGATGAGCTCTGCGAGCTGGCCTACCTGGACTCGAACCAAGACTAACTGAACCAGAATCAGTCGTGCTGCCAATTACACCATAGGCCACCGGGACTCGATCACTTCGAGGAGCGATCTTGTTCGGCTTGCGCTTCCGGGGCTTTCCGGCCTTTCGGCCCGTTCCCCTCGGCGCAGAAAGAACATTACCCGAAGGTGGACGGTGCTCCAAAACGCGTATCCGCACGCAGCAGCGCGGGCAGCTCGCGGAGGCCGGTGATCCGGGTCAGCTCGGGTCTCCCGCCGGTCCCCGCGCGATCCAGCCAGATGCCCCGCAGGCCCGCCTCCACGGCGCCCCGGGCGTCGATGTCCGGCTGGTCCCCGACGTAGGCCACCTGGCCGGGGCGCAGGCCAAGGGCGGCACAGGCGGCGTGGAAGGCCTCCGGGGCCGGCTTGGCCACGCCGAGCTCGGCGGCGCACACGACGGCCTCGAAGCGGTCCCGTACGCCGAGGGCGCGGAGCTTGTGGTCCTGGTTGTGGATGCTGGAGTTGGACAGCACTCCGTGACGGTAGTCACGGGCGAGCAGGTCGAGGACGGGCACGGTGTCGGGGAAGAGCTCCCAGGCGGCCTCGTAATGGACCACGTACCGGTCGAACCAGTCGTCGGCCTCGTCGGCGGTGAGCCCCGGCCGCCCGAGGAAGTCCCGCACGCGCTCGCGCCGCTGCTCCCGGAAGTCCCCGCCCCCGGCCTCGTACCGTCGCCAGTGCAGCTCCGTGAGCTCCTTCCAGCGCCCCAGGGCCTCCTCCACGGAACCCCAGGCGCCGAGCAGCCCCTCGGCCGCGAGATGCGCCCGCATCCCGGCCCGGTCCGCGCTCGCGTAGTCGAAGATCGTGTCGTCGACGTCCCAGAGCACCGCGCGGATGGCCATGGAGACGAAGGTACCGCTCCTAAACAGTGAGCAGGAGTGGGTCTTGGACCCATGCCTGGTCGACTGGCGCATCCCGAACGGTCTTGGGTGCGCTGGTCTCCCGCGTTCGTTCCGCGTCCGGCTGCACGGATCGTGTCCGTGGTCCGGGGACGCTGGGGCGGGTTTCCTCGCTCCCCCGGGTGCCGGGTCGGGCCTGGGCGGTCCGATGCCCGCGACGATCGCTCTGGTCGTCACGGGGCGGTGCCGCCCGTCGCCTGATCCGGTGCCCGAGGGCGCGCCTACCGATCGCCACCGCTGCGGCGGCGTGTCGGCTGATCTTGCGATGTGGCGTGGTCAGCGGCTGCTGCCAGTGCTCCGCACCCCACATCGAGGTGTAGGCCGGGTCGACGGCGATCACGCCGATACCGGCTTCCGCGCACATCGAGACGAGGCTGGCGCGGAGTCTCCCGGTGGGGATGCCGGAGACGAGCTGCCGGAACCTCTTCCTACGGCCGTGTTTCTCGCGGGTGGTGGAGTCGGTGAAGTCGAGGTCCTCGATCGCGATGGCCGTGACGCCAGTGCCCCTGGCCCAGTGCAGGAGGCGGGTGAGGGCGTGGCGGAGCTGAGCGTCACGGTGACCGGCGCAACCCGTCAGGTCGTAGTCGAAGCGGCGCGGCTGGCCGGTCGGGTTGCCGTGGGCGTCCAACTGCCAGGCGGCGAGGTGATCGGCATTCATGTCCACACCGGCCAGCCCACCTGCCCGCAGCGTGGCGAGGGGAACGACGGGGAGGGCCTGACGAGTCCAGGAGGCGTCGAGATACCAGCGGCCACGGACCACGTCCAGATGGATGCGGTAAGCAACGGCCCGGTTCTCTGCGACGCGGTCGCGCCACTCCTCTCCCCGGTGCGGGAACGACACGTTCGCGGCCAGCACGTACCGGCCGTGCTTCGCGTTGGCCAGACCGGCCAGCGGCGCGGGCAGCCTGATGCTGATCTCGCCGTCGGGGGTGACGCGGATCGTCTCGTTTCCGAACCTCTTGCCGGACTCACCGTCCGCGGTCACGAACCAGCGCGCCGCCTCCCACTCCGCCCGCCACTGTTCAGCCGTCCTGCCTGCGGCGGCGAGGTTGTGGCGCTGGTTGAACAGCCGCCCGCCACCTCGCACCACGGACACCCGGCCGGCCTCGCGCTCGGCCCTGACCTGCTCATAGCGGTCTTAGAGGATCGCCAGACGGCGGGACTTGTGAAACCACTCGCGCTTGCTCCGGTAGCCGCCGGGCCGGCCCCGGGATCCCTTCTCCCCGACCGGCAGGGACAGCCGGTGCCGGAGCGTCCCGATACCCGCGTCCAGAGACCGCAGATACGCGTGCTGCGCACGCCGGGACAGACCCCACTGATCATGCGTGTTCGAGGTGACCGAACCCGCCCACCG
Source organism: Streptomyces sp. NPDC037410 (assembly GCF_055602235.1). Classification (NCBI taxonomy): domain Bacteria; kingdom Bacillati; phylum Actinomycetota; class Actinomycetes; order Kitasatosporales; family Streptomycetaceae; genus Streptomyces; species Streptomyces sp. NPDC037410. The sequence goes on from NZ_JBVJWR010000001.1 coordinate 575,173, forward strand.
AGACGACGAGAGAGCGGTCAGCTCCCGCTTACGTGCCGCCCACGTGTCGGTGGAGTGGTCGAGACCGTCACGAACGCGGGGGCCAGATCCCACGAGGAGAGGCGGCCCATATGGGCACCCACGGCGCGCAGCACCTCCTCGTCCTTTACGGCCAGGCCCTTGAGCCGGTCCCGGACCGACACACCAGTAGGGCCGACGGCGACGAACGGACGCGCGATCTGCCGGAACGGCTTCTTCTCGGCCACGCCCGACCTCCCCGCCCAATCAGCCGATCACCGACACGTCGAACCTAACCGAGACCACCGACAATCCACCCGCAAGCCTCTGGGACCCTCCCCCCGGGGGAGGGTCTTTCCCTTCCGCAGGAGCACCAGGGCAGACATGGCGAGAGGGGGGGGGGGGGGGGGGGGGGGGGGGGGGGGGGGGGGGGGGGGGGGGTGTGGGGGGGGGGGGGGGGGGGGGGGGGAGGTAGGCGTAGGCGGGGTGGT